>VBAP01000033.1 GCA_005882335.1 Candidatus Segetimicrobium genomatis | reverse complement strand
AACAGCATCAGCGGAATTCCCACGAACTGCCAGACAGAGATGAGGGACAAGGTCACCAGGGCAGATCCTTCCAGCCCCAGCCATGGTCGGAAATACGTGCCGAGGCCGGCCCCGCGTAGCAGGCCTCCCGCGATGCCCCACAGGGGACTCAGCATCAACTGCCAGATGAACCCGACGATGACAAAGGACAGAACGGTCGGGGCAAAGAGCAGCGTCCGGTACACCGCCAGGCCGGGGAGATGCCGCGCGCTCAGCAGCGCCGCCAGCAACAGCCCGACGGGATTTTGCACAAGCATGTGGACCACGAAGAAAATGGCGTTGTGCCGCAACGCGCCCCAGAACCTGGGCGCGTACAGCGAGTCTGCGACCAGACGGCCGTAATTCTGAAGCCCCACGAAGACCTCGACTCCGCCCTCCTGGACTCCGTGCAGGCTCAATCGCAGAGAATCAAACAGCGGATAGATCATGAACGCGGTATAAATGGTCGCCGCAGGCAGGATGAACACGATGATATGGAAGGGAAACTGGCGGAGGCGCGGGCTCATCTCATCGGCCACCGACGCAACAGACCAGCGGCAGGGTGTCTGCCCCGCCGCTGGTCCGTGCCACCGGTTCCGAGTTGCCTTACTTCGTCTGCTGCGGCTTGTACCACTTCACGAGTCCGTTCTGAACTTGGGCCGCTGCCTCCTCAGGGCTGAGCTGCCCGCTGATCACGCCCGCGCTGACTCTCCACAACTCGTTTTCGAGGTTGGGTTCCCCTCGGGAGAGGATCTGGTACGAGTTACGGATGGTGGACTTGCATGTGCTCCGCCAGTTCAAGAACGTTTGGGCCAGCGGATCCTTCAGCGTGACTTTTTGGTTCGAAAGGCTGAAGAACCCCGGCAGGGCGTTGCTGTACAAGCTGGCAAACTCCGACGTCGTGACCCACGCCAGGAACTTCTTGGCCTCCTCGGCGTGGCGCGTCTTGGCATTCATCCCGATCGCGATATCGGTGTGATCGCTGATATAGCACTGTGTGGCGCCGGCCGGCAGCGGTGGGGGGAAGGCGCCCATCTTGAATTGCGCCTGCCGGTTGAACAACGCCACCTCCCAGGAGCCTGCGGGATAGATCGCCGCTTTGCCCAGTGTAAACAGGTTTTGCGAGTCGGGGTACTTCTGGGCCTCAAACCCGCTGGCCAGGTACGGCCGCCATTTCGCCAGGGTCCGCCAGACCGCGACATAGTCGGGATCTGTGAGCTTCGCCTTGCCCGAGATCAGCCCCAGCCTGCCCTGCTCGCCCTTCCAGTAGTTGGGGCCGATGTTTTGGAATCCCATGGTCGCCGCTTCCCACTGGTCGGCGGTGCCCATGGCCAGAGGCACGTACCGGCCGTCCTGCTTGATCTTGTCCAGGACCTGGAAGAACTCGGCTTCGGTTTTGGGCGGGGTGAGTCCCAGTGTCTTGAAGATATCTGCGTTGTAAATGAAACCATGGATTACCGAGGCCATGGGTACGCAGAACACTGTCTTCCCATCGTCGGTGATCCAGGCGCTCTTCGCCACCGGCCCGAAGTTTGACATCCCCGGGAGGTCGTTCAACGGCGCCAGAAATCCCTGTTTGAACAGACCCAGCGAGAGGTCAAATGGCCGGCAGGTAATCAGGTCGCCGGCGGCCGCGCCGCTCAGCTTCGCATTCAGCGCCGCATTATATTCGGTCGGCGCCGTAGGCCCGAAGACCGCCTTGATGTTCTGGTAATGCTTGGTAAAGGCGGGAAGGATCGTGTCCTGCCACACCGGCAGGTCGTCGTTCCGCCAGCTCTCAATAGTCAGGGACACCTGCCCCTGAGCCGAGAGCTGCGGGACGGGGACGGTGTACCCTGCGAGCAAGAAAAACAGAGTGGCGAGGAGGAACGAGAGACGGACTTTCGCCATAGAGGGTCCTCCTTTGAAGACCGGGGTGGAATCGCGTTTCCTTATTCGCTGGGAGCCTGCCAAGTCCTATGGGATGAGATACCGTCCGAACCACGCTGCGGCAAAGTCGGCAACCTGCTCCAGCGTACCGGGCTCCTCAAACAGATGAGTGGCTCCCGCGACGATGGCCAGTTCCTTCTCGACTCGCAACTGCGCCAGCGCGGTGCGATTGAGGCCGAGCACCTCCTCATCCCGCCCGCCGACGATAAGCAGTGTCGGCGCTTTGACCTGATCTAAAATCTGGGTGGCGAGGTCCGGCCGACCCCCCCGCGACACGACCGCCCGAACAAGGCGGGGACGCTGCGCCGCGGCGAGTAATGCGGCGGCCGCGCCGGTGCTGGCGCCAAACACCCCCATGGCGAGTGCTGCGGTCCCGGGATCCTTTGCGAGCGAGTCGAGAATCGCCACCACGCGCATTCCGAGGAGCGCGATGTCAAAGCGCAGCCGGCCGGTGCGTTGATCGATTTCCTCCTCGGGCGTGGTCAGCAAGTCGGTGAGCAACGTGGCAAGCCCGGCGTCTTGCAGGCGCTCCGCGACGAGCCGGTTGCGAGGGCTGAACCGGGTACTGCCGCTGCCGTGGGCAAACACTACCAACCCACGTGCACCCTGGGGAACTGCAATTGTGCCCTCCAGGACGCCGGCGCCGGCAGGTATTGTGACGTCGTGTTGAGGAGGCGGGCTGCTCCGGGGACTAGTCATCACGCTCCCATTATGGGACATCGCCCACACCGGCGGTATGGACGGCGCGGCGTCGAACTATTTTGCAGAGATGACTCGAATTGGGCTGGCAGGCGACGTGATGTTAGGTCGGCTGGTCGACGGACACGTGCTGGCCAACTCCGCCGCGAGTCCCGGTTACGTCTGGGGGAACACGCTCCCCGTGTGGCGGCAGATGGACCTTCGCATGGTCAACCTGGAGTGCGTAATTGCGACGGCCGGGGAGCCCTGGGTCCCCAAAACCTTTCACTTCCGGGCCGGGCCCCGGGCGATCGATGTACTTGAGGCCGCTGGCATCCATCTCGTCAGCCTCGCCAACAATCACGTGTTGGATTTCGGAGGCGAGGCCCTGCGGGAATGCCTGGCGCGGCTGCGGCAGTCCTCGATCCGGTACGCCGGCGCGGGGGAGACCAGCGAAGAGGCGGCGGCCCCAACCGTTGTCGCCGCAGGTAGCATAACCGTTGCGGTCGTGGCGTTGACAGACGGGGAGCCCGAATGGGAGGCGATGCGGGACCGGCCGGGTACCAACTATGTGTGCTGTGACCGGAGGGGTCTTGTGGAACCATACCGCACCCGGGTGGCGCGCGCCCTGGCGCAGGCCCGAGCGATTGCGCAACTGGTCATCGTGAGCGCGCATGTCGGCTCGAACTGGGGCCCGCCCGCGCCGCAGACCCAGGCGCTGGCGCACGATCTCATCGACCTCGGCGCTGATCTGTACTGGGGACATTCCAACCATACTGTCCAAGGCATTGAACGCTACAGGGGCAAGCCGATCCTCTATGCCTGTGGGGACTTTGTAGACGACTACGCGGTGGATGCGACACAGCGCAACGATCTCTCCTGTCTGTTCGAAGTGATGATCGAAGACGTCCGGGCGACCCGCATCCACCTTCAACCCGTCCGCATCGCGGATCTTCAGGTCAACCTTGCCACTGGCGAAGACCTGCGGTGGATGCATCGCTGGTTGCGCGACCGCATGGCCGAGTTTGGCACGACGCTCACTCTTGATGGTGATGTCGCCGTCATCGAGATTCCGGGTTGACACCGCGTCTGCCATGTCTACCAGGTCTCCCATGTCTGCCGTGTCTTAACACCTTCCAGGCCATTGGCAGGTAGACTTGGAAGACCCGGCAGACATGGTAGACCTGGTAGACATAGTAGACAGGGTCTCAGGAGGCGTTCAATGAAGAAGAGCGGCATTCTCCATCCGGAATTGATGCGGGTGATTGCGTCCATGGGCCACACCGACCGGCTCGTCATCGCCGACAGCGGTCTTCCAATTCCGCCGTCAGTGCTGCGCATCGATTTGGCCCTGTCCTCGGGAGTGCCGTCCTTCGCGCAGACGCTGCAGGCGGTCCTGAATGAGCTCCACGTAGAGTCGGCCACCGTCGCCGAGGAGATGCGGCAGCGCAGTCCCGCCGTCTACCAGGCCACGCGGCAGTTCCTGGGCGCGACCCCGCTGCAGCATATTTCGCACGAGCAATTCAAGGATGCGCTCCTTCAGGTCCGGGCCGTCGTGCGGACCGGGGAGCAGACACCGTACGCGAACATCATCCTGCAGAGTGGAGTGACCTTCTGAGATGCGCGAACATCGCGAACACGGCGAACGCGCGAACACGAATGTTCACATCTCGCTTTTCCTTGTTCGCCTGGTTCCCTTTGTTCGCCATGTTCCCTTTGTTCGCTATGCTCGCGTAGAGTGACATGCCATCCGTGGACGTTCCTCTTCTCGAGATGAAGGGCATCACCAAATCCTTCCCGGGTGTGCGCGCGCTGCAGGACGTGTCGCTCGAAGTGGGCGCGGGCGAAGTTCACGCTCTCGTCGGCGAAAACGGCGCCGGTAAGTCCACCCTCATCCGCATCCTCGGGGGTATCTACCCGCGGGATGCTGGCCAGATCCTGCTGCGCGGGTTGCCCGTAGAGGTCGCCTCGCCCACCCATGCACGGCAATTAGGCATCAGCATCATCCACCAGGAGCTGAACCAGGTGCCGGCACTGTCGGTGGCCGAGAACATCTTCCTCGGTCGCGAACCCCGTCGCGTGGGGGGACTGGTGGACTGGGACGAGATATACGCGCGCGCCGGCCGTCTGCTGGCCGATCTGGGGGTTTCCATCGACCCGCGGCGACGCCTGGGCACGCTCACGGTCGCCGAGCAGCAGTTGGTGGAGATCGCCAAAGCCCTCTCCGCCGACGCCGCGGTCGTCGTCATGGACGAACCGACGGCGCCGCTGACCTTGGAGGAGACGGAGCGGCTGTTTGGGTTTATCCGCGACCTTCGGGCGCGCGGTGTCGGCATCATCTACATCACGCATCGCCTGCAGGAGGTGTTCAAGACTGCAGACCGCGTGACCGTGCTGCGCGACGGGCAGTATGTCGGCACCTATGCGATTGCCGGGCTGACGATGGACGAACTCATCAGCCTGATGGTCGGCCGCCGGCTGACCGAGAAGTTTCCGAAAGAAGACGTACCGCTCGGTCCCCCGGTCCTGGATGTTCGTGGGCTGACGGTACAGGAGTTCTTCCGCGATGTCAGTTTCATCCTCCGCCATGGTGAGATCCTGGGGATCGCGGGATTGATCGGTT
Organism: Candidatus Segetimicrobium genomatis; assembly: GCA_005882335.1. GTDB lineage: Bacteria > Sysuimicrobiota > Sysuimicrobiia > Sysuimicrobiales > Kaftiobacteriaceae > Telluricultor. The sequence goes on along the minus strand of VBAP01000033.1, from coordinate 5,332 downwards.
CGGGCAAAGCAGAGGTCGCCCATGCCATCTTTGGGGCCACGCCGCTCGACGCGGGTGAGATCCTGTTAGACGGGAGGCCGGTGAGCATTCGCTCTGCGGCCGACGCCATCGCTCTGGGGATCGGTCTGGTGACGGAAGATCGGAAGCGGCTGGGTCTCGTGCTGTCGATGAGCGTGCGCGCGAACATAACGCTGCCGATCATCCGGCGGCTGGCGGTGGCGCTCTTCATCCGGCGGCTGGAAGAGACCGCGCTCATCACCCAGGCCATCCGCGATCTCGATATGGCGGTGACTTCGCCGGAACAGATCGTGCGCAACCTCAGCGGCGGGACGCAGCAGAAGGTCGTGGTGGCCAAATGGCTGCAGACCCGCGCACGGGTGCTGCTCATGGTCGAGCCGACGCGCGGCATCGACGTCGGCGCCAAGGTCGAGATCTATCACCTGATGGTCGCGCTGGCGCGGCGAGGGGTAGGGATTGTGATGGTCTCCTCGGAGATGGAAGAGATCCTTGGGATGAGCGATCGCATCCTGGTGATGCACGAGGGAGTGATCACCGCGGAGTTCCCTCGCGCGCAGGCGACCCAAGAGGGGATCATGGCGTCTGCGGCCGGGAGGGTGCGGAGTGCAGTTTAGCCGCGTGGCCGGTCTGGCGACGCTACGCAGGCTGCCCCTCACGCGCCTGCGGAACGTGCTGCGGCGTTTCGGCATCGCCATCGCCTTCGCGCTGCTCCTCGTCGTCCTCTCTGTGCTGAGCGGGTCGTTCCTAACGATCAGCAACCTGCTCAACATCGCGCGGCAGGTCTCCATCAACGCTGTCATTGCGGCCGGCATGACGTTTGTGATTCTTGCCGGCGGCATCGATCTCAGCGTAGGCTCAGTGCTGGCGTTCTCTGGAGCCGTGATCGCCGGGCTGCTCGCGGCCGGTCGCCCGGTGCCGGTGGGCATCGGAGGGGGACTGGCCGTGGGCGCGCTGCTGGGACTGGTGAACGGCCTCGTGATCACGCGCGGTAGAGTGCAGCCCTTCATCGCCACGCTGGGGATGCTGACCATCGGCCGCGGCCTGACGCTTGTCTACACGGATGGCCGTCCTATCACCGGGCTCCCGGACGCCTTTGTCTGGTTGGGCGCCGGCGAGGTGTTCCGCATCCCGGTCCCGGTACTCATCATGATGCTGGTCTTCCTGGCGTCGTATGTGATCCTCACCCAGACTGTGGTGGGCCGTTACGTCTATGCGATCGGCGGCAACGAAGAGGCCGCGCGGCTGTCCGGCGTAAACGTCGCCGCGTACAAGACCCTGGTGTATGTGATCAGCGGGGTCGTATCCGCCGCGAGCGCGGTCATCTTGACCGGCCGGCTGAACTCGGCGCAGCCGACCGCGGGAGTCGGGTTCGAGCTCGATGCCATTGCCGCGGTAGTGCTGGGCGGCACAACGCTGGCCGGCGGGGAAGGCAGCATTGGCGGCACAATCTTGGGGGCATTCATCATCGGCGTCATCAACAATGGGCTGAACTTGCTCAACGTGAATCCGTTCTACCAGCAGGTGGTGAAGGGCGCGGTCATCCTCCTTGCCGTGCTCCTGGATCGGCGGCTGCGCTGAGAGAGGAACTGCCTCCGGGGGAACGAAGGCCGACCAGAGCGGCCCGTATCCAGGTGGTAGGGGTGTTGCGCAGAATCGGGTCGCGGCCTGATAGTCCCTTCCATGGAACCCTTCGTACCCTGAGTTGCGCTAGATATCATGAAGGAGGGAGAACGCATGCGAAAAGGCTTGTTTGTTCCAGTTGTGTTGCTGGGGCTCTCTGTTTTACCGCTGTATGCCGCGGCTCCGCCCACCGTGGGCCTGTCCATCTCCACGCTCAATAATCCGTTCTTCGTCGACCTACGGGATGGGGCGCAGGCCGCCGCCAAGAGGCTGAACGTCAATCTGGTCGTGCTGGATGCGCAAAATGACTCGGCGCGTGAGGCCAGCCAGATTGAAGACTTGATCCAGAAGAAGGTCGCCGTCATTGCCATCAACCCCACCGACAGTGATGCCATCGCACCGACCATCAGGAAGGTTCAGGGGGCGAAGATTCCCGTCATCACTGTGGATCGCGGCGCGAACGGTGTGACGGTTGCCGCCCACATCGCGTCGGACAACGTCGCCGGCGGGAAGATGGCCGGCCAGTACGTCGCCAAGCGATTGAAGGGGAAGGGCAGCGTGGTGATGCTGGAAGGCATCGCCGGAACTTCGGCCGCGCGCGACCGCGGCAAGGGTTTTCGTGACGGTCTGAAGGCCTACCCCGGTATCAAGCTGGTCGCGGTGCAGACCGCGGACTTCGATCGCGCCAAGGGCCTGTCTGTGATGGAGAACATCCTGCAGGCGCAGAAGAAGATCGACGCCGTCTTCGCGCAAAACGACGAGATGGCGCTCGGCGCGATCCAGGCCATTGCGGCTGCCAAGCGAGAGAAGGAGATGTTCGTGGTCGGCTTTGACGCCATCGCCGATGCGCTGGCCGCGATCAAGGCGGGGACCATGGCCGCGACGATCGCGCAGCAGCCCAAGGTCATGGGCCGGCTGGCGGTGGAGAACGCGGTGAAGATCATCAAGAAGCAGCGCGTGAGCAAGTTTACGCCTGTGCCGTTGAAGCTGGTGACCAAGCAAACGATGTAGCCCGGTCCGTTCCAACCCGGTGCGCCGATCTGCCGGTCATCGAGAGGGTAGTGCTCCCGGGTTGGAACGGACCCCGGACCGACAATCTCCCCGCGTAGGAACCTCCTGCGCGGGGAGATCTATTTGAGAGGGCAATCTTCACGGTCTCCCCGGTCTCCCCAGGTCTTCCCAGTCTACCTGCTGTCAACGATTCGGAAGGCAGATCATTTTTCAGACTGGGAGGACTGGGGAGACTGAGGAGACTTGGCCGTAGGACGCTCCACCCGGCGGGCCGAAGTGAGGAGGTGTATGGATCCCCGACCCCCCGCGCCGCGGGTGTCTGCGACCGCGCGCGACCTGTCCAGCATCTTTGCGCCCCGCAGCGTGGCCGTCATCGGCGCGTCGCGCGATCCGGGAAAGGTCGGCCATGCCATCTTCCGGAACGTGTTGGAAGACTTCCAGGGCGTGGTGTACCCCGTCAATCCCAATGCGCCGGCGATCCGCGGTGTGCGGTCCTATCCCTCGGTGCTGGAGATCCCCGACCCTCTCGATCTGGCGATCATCATCGTCCCGGCGGCATCGGTTCGGGCTGTTCTGGACGAATGCGGGCGCAAGGGGGTGCGCGGAGTCGTCATCATTTCCGCGGGGTTCCGCGAAAGCGGACTCGCGGGGCGCCGCCGAGAGGAGGAGGTTGTGGCGGCCGTCCAGCAGTACGGCTTTGTGCTGGTCGGCCCCAACTGTCTGGGTGTGCTCAACACGGACCCCGGCGTGCGGCTCAACGCCACGTTCGCCCGAGCGATGCCTGCGGCCGGGAACATTGCGTTTCTGTCGCAGAGTGGCGCGCTGACCACGGCGGTGCTGGACTATGCGCGCGCCCGGGGCATCGGGTTCTCGAAACTGGTCAGCCTGGGCAACAAAGCCGACGTGACGGAACTGGACCTGCTCGCGTCGCTGCGCGACGATCCGCGGACCGATGTCATCTTGCTGTACCTGGAGGAGCTCACCGACGGGCACCGCTTCATCGGGCTGTGCCGCGAGATCACCGGTGAGATCGCGCAACCTAAACCGATCCTGGCGGTAAAGTCCGGCCGCACTCCGGCCGGCGCCCGGGCGGTCTCGTCGCATACGGGGTCGCTCGCGGGCAGCGATAAAGTCTACGACGCCGTCTTCCTGCAGAGCGGCGTGCTCCGGGTGGACTCCGTCGAAGAGCTCTTTCATTACGCCGTGGCCTTTGCCAACCAACCGCTCCCGTCCGGCCGCCGACTCGCAATCGTTACCAATGCGGGTGGGCCGGGAATCATGGCGGCCGATGCCGCCGTGCGGCAGGGATTGGAACTGGCGGCGTTCGCCGAGGGGACGAAGCAGGCGCTGAGGCTGGCCCTGCCCGCGGAGGCTGCGATCGACAATCCCGTCGACGTGGTGGGCGATGCACAGCACGACCGGTATCAGGCGGCGCTGCGGGCGGTGCTGCGCGATCCGGCATCTGACGGGGCCATTGTGCTGCTCACCCCGCAGGCGGTGACCGATATCGAGCAGATCGCCGGCGTGGTAGCCGAGGAAGCGCGCGCCGCGCAGCACCACGCGGCGCAGGGGGGCGGCCGGAAGCCGGTCCTGACGTCCTTCATGGGCCTCGTCGATGTGTCAGGCGGGGTACGCGTGCTGGAAGAGGCGCACATTCCGCATTACGGCTTCCCCGAGGATGCCGTGCGCGCGTTTGCCGCGATGACACGGTATGCGGAATGGGTGCGCCGGCCCCGGACCGAGGTGCGGGTGTTTCCGGTCGATCGTGGGGCCGCGGTGGAGGTGGTGCAGGAGGCGCCGCGCGGAGTCTTCGTGCGTGAGACGCTGGCGTTCAGGTTGCTGGAGGCGTACGGCTTTCCGCTGGCGGCGTGGGCGGAGGCGGCCTCGGCGGAAGAGGCGGTCATCCGGGCGTCGGCCATCGGCTTTCCCGTCGCCCTCAAGATCCTCTCGCCGCAGATCATCCACAAGGTTGACGTCGGCGGCATCCGGCTGAACCTGACCGCGCCGAGTGAAGTGCGCGCGGCCTACGAGGAGATGATGACGGATATCGCCCGTCGGCAGCCCGCTGCGGCGGTGGAAGGTGTGATCGTCCAGAAGATGATGCCCGGGGTCGAGACCATCCTCGGCATCAACCGGGATCCCCAGTTCGGGCCGATCCTGATGTTCGGCCTGGGGGGGATCTACGTCGAGGTCTTCAAGGACGTCACGTTTCGTTTGGCGCCGATCCGGGAGCTTGGCGCGCAGCGCATGGTGGAGTCCATCAAAGCGGGTCAGATCCTGCGGGGTGTGCGCGGCCGGCCGCCGGCCGATCTCGATGCGCTGCTGGAGTGTATCGAGCGCCTGTCACAACTGGCCGTGGACATCCCACAGATCGCGGAACTCGACATCAACCCGCTGATGGTGTTGCCCGCCGGCCAGGGCGCGGCTGTTGTCGATGCAAGGCTGCGACTTCTCGAGGAGACGGGGGTCAGGGGTCAGGAGTCGGGGGTCGGCAAGAGTGCTGGTACTGCCGACGCCTGACCTCTGACCCCGACCCCTCAAATGACGTGGAGGTGCATCAGATGTTTCTCGACGATCTGCAAAAGCGATTCGAGGAGATGCAGGGCAAGGCCAACTGGAAGGCCGTCTTCGGCGAGGTGCTCGAGGTGGACGGCCGCCGCCTGATCCCCGTGGCCTCCGTGCA
>VBAP01000170.1:2327-4756 GCA_005882335.1 Candidatus Segetimicrobium genomatis | reverse complement strand
CCGGGGACGCGCGAAGTGCGGCGCAGCGACGACTTGATCGAGCTGACGCGCACCGAGTTCTCGCTGCTCGAGCTGTTCCTCCTCAACCCACGCCAGGTGCTGACGCGCTCGATCATCTTCGAGCGCGTCTGGGGATACGACTTCGGCTTCGCGTCGAACTCCCTCGACGTGTACATCGGCTACCTCCGCCGGAAGACCGAAGCGGGCGGCAAGCCGCGCCTCATCCACACGGTGCGCGGCGTCGGCTACGCCCTGCGGGAGCAATGACCTTTCGCGCCCGGCTGGCTCTGGTCGCGGCGGCCGCCGTTGCGCTCGCGGTCCTCGCGGCGTCGGTCGTCGTCTACTTCGTCGTCCGCAATCAGCTGTACGGCGACCTCGACGCCAGGCTCGTCGAGCAGAAAAAAACTCTGGCCCAGGGCCCCGGGATGCACCTCGAGCCTTATCCGAACGGAAACGGCTTTTACCTGGACCTCGGGCACGGGCCCGGGTTCGAGTCCGGCGGCTACGTACAGGCGGTTGCGGCGAACGGCAAGTCGTACAGCACCTTCGGCCAGTCCGTCGCGCTGCCGGTCGACAAGCACGTGCTCGAGGTCGCGAAGGGAACGCGCGGTGGATACACGTCCGACCTGACCGTTTCGGGAACGCGGCTTCGCGTCCTCACGGTTCCAGCCAGCGGCTTCGCCGTCCAGATCGCCCGCTCGCTCAGCGAGGTCGACCGCACGCTGAGCCGAATCAAGCTGTTTTTGATCCTGATCGCCGGCGGCGGGATCGCCGTTGCCGCGGGCCTCGGCCTCGCCGTGTCACGCGCGGCGCTTGCACCCGTTCGGCGCCTCACGACGGCGACCGAGAAGGTGACCGAGACCGGCGATCTGTCCGAGCGCATCGAAGCCGGCGGCCGCGACGAGCTCAGCCGGCTCGCGGACAGCTTCAACACGATGCTCGGCGCCCTCGAGGAGTCGACGCGCGCGCAGCGGCAGCTCGTCCAAGACGCGTCGCATGAGTTGCGCACGCCGCTGACGAGCCTGCGCACGAACATCGAGGTGCTCGCGAGCGAGCGCACGCTCCCCGCCGGCGAGCGCGAGCGCCTGCTCACCGATGTCGTCGATCAGCTGAGCGAGATGACGACGCTGATCGCCGAGCTGATCGAGCTCGCCCGCGGTGCACAGGAGCAGGCAGAACCCGAGCACGTTCGACTCGACCTCATCGCGGCGGACGCCGTCGAGCGCACGCGGCGCAATCGACCAGGGGTCACCTTCACGACCGAGCTCGAGGAGTCGCTCGTGAACGGAGTCCCGGCGACGATCGAGCGCGCCGTCGCGAATCTGCTCGACAACGCCGCGAAATGGAGCCCGCCCGGCGGCGAGGTCGAGGTGAAGGTACAGAACGGCTCTGTCGGCGTCCGGGACCACGGCCCCGGGATCGACGACGCGGACCTGCCGTACGTCTTCGACCGCTTCTATCGCGCGGCATCCGCACGCGGCCGGCCCGGCTCCGGGCTCGGTCTCGCGATCGTCCGCCAGGTCGCCGAGGCGCACGGCGGCGAGGTCGTCGCCGAGCGCGCCGAGGGCGGCGGCACGCGCATGACGCTGCGGCTGAACGGCACGGGGCATTCTTAATGCGGTCTTAGCAGAGCGCGCTAAGGTCGCCGCATGGACGAAAGAATCACCCGGCGCAGCGTGCTCGCCAAGCTCGGCGGGCTCGCCGCGGTCGCACTCGGCGCGGAGGCGTGGCAGAGCGACGCCGAAGCCGGTGCGGGCCCGGCGGCCGTCGCCGCGGGCCTGGTCACGTGCGTCCTCACTCCGGAACAAACCGAAGGTCCCTACTACATCGCGAACGAGCACGTCCGCAGCAACATCACCGAGGGCAGGCCGGGGACGCCGTTGACGCTGCACACGACGGTCGTCAGCGCCTCGAGCTGCAAGCCGATCAAGGGCGCGGCGGTCGACGTCTGGCACGCGGACGCGTCGGGGACCTATTCCGGAGTGCTCGGGAACAGCGGCACGTTCATGCGCGGGATCCAGAAGACGAACGCGAAAGGGGTCGCGCTCTTCCAGACGGTCTATCCCGGCTGGTACCAGGGCCGGACAGTGCACATCCACGTCAAGGTGCACGTCGGCGGCAACGTCGTGCACACCGGGCAGCTCTATTTCCCCGACACGCTGACGGACGCGGTCTACCTGAAGGCGCCCTACTCCAGCCGGCCCGCGCGCACCACGCGCAACGCGAACGACTCGGTCTACCGCAACGGCGGCAGCAAATCGATGCTGACGGTCCACAAGAGCGGTTCCGGCTACGTAGCGGCGATCATGATGGGCGTCCAGCGCTCTTAGGAACTTCTTAGACGCGTCTTAGGGCGCTCTCACCGGTGCCTGAGACGGTAGGCGTAGATGTTTTCCGCGACCTACATGTTCTCGGAGCTGCGCCGGCGC
>VBAP01000170.1:0-2264 GCA_005882335.1 Candidatus Segetimicrobium genomatis | reverse complement strand
GCGCGCAGGCGAAGGTGCTGAAGCCGCTGACCGGCGTGGGCACGGACATGACGGTCTCGCGGCCGATCAGCATCTCGTCCGGCTCGAGCTCGGGCCCCGGCGGCTTTGCGAACCTCTCGCCGAAAGAGCGCGCGCAGCTCGAGAAGGAGAACGGGTCGACGCGCTTCGGCCTCCGCAATCTCGGCAAGCCGGGCAGTCATTTCTCCAGCGATCAGTTCGTCGCCGCCGCGCAGCTGAGCTTCGCCGCGTCGGAGGTCTCGACCATCGGCAACCTCGCCGGCGTGAGCTCGGCTGCCGGCGGACTGACGCTGAACGCGATCCACGTCGAAGGAACCGTGCCGAAGCAGACACAGGCGCAGGGCGGATTCGGCGGGCCGCCGCAGACGCAGGGCCCGAGGTCCGTCAATTTCAACTCGCTGACCGTCTCCGGCGTCGACCAGCGCCACCCGGAGCTCGGTGCGATCACGTCCGGGCAGGTCACGAAGGGCCGCTACTTCAGCGCGAACGAAACGTCGTGAAGGTCGGCGACACGATCACGCTCGGCAAGAAGAAGTTCACCGTGATCGGCCTGGCGACGACGCCGCTCGGCGGCCAGGCCTCGGACATCTACGTCAAGCTCTCGCAGCTGCAGGCGCTGTCCGGGCGGGCCGGCCGCGTCAACACCGTGTACGTCCGCGCCAAGAGCTCCCAGCAGGTCGGCGCGCTCGCGCGGCACATCACGCAGACGTTCACCGGCTCGTCCGTGACGACCGCGAAGGATCTCGCCGATCGCGTCTCCGGCTCGCTCGTCGACGCCAAGAACCTCACGAACAAGCTCGGCACCGCGCTCGAGATCGTCGGGCTGCTCGCGGCGTTCCTGATCGCGAGCCTGCTGACGCTCGCGTCGGTGACGAAGCGGATCCGCGAGCTCGGCACGCTCAAGGCGCTCGGGTGGCGGCAGTGGCGGGTCGTGCGCCAGGTGACCGGCGAGTCGCTGCTGCAGGGACTGCTCGGGGGCGCGCTCGGCGCGCTCGTCGGCATCGCCGGCGCCGCACTTGTCACGGCATTCGCCCCGACCCTGAAGGCGACGGTGGCCCAGGCCGCGCCGCTGGCGTTCGGGCCTTTCGGCCAGGGAGCGGTCAACGCGGGCTCGACCGCCGTGAAGCTCGACGCGCCTGTCTCCCTCGGCCTGATCGCGCTCGCGGTCGCGCTCGCCCTCGTCGGTGGGCTCGTCTCAGGCGCCGTCGGCGGCCTGAGAGCCGCGCGCCTCCGTCCCGCCGACGCCCTCCGCCACATCGACTGAACGAGGAGAACCGTGAACGTCGCCACCCTCAAGCCGCAGCCGATCTACGAGCTGCATGGAATCTCGAAAACGTATGACCAGGGCGCGAACGAGATCCACGCCGTGCGCGACGTCGACCTGACAATCGACGAAGGCGAATTCCTCGTCGTCGTCGGGCCGAGCGGATCCGGCAAGACGACACTCCTGCAGCTGCTCGGCGGCCTCGACCGGCCGACCGCCGGCGAGATCCGCTTCGAAGGCCGCGACATGGCGCGGCTCAAGGACGGCGAGCTCAGCGATCTGCGCCTGCGCACGCTCGGCTTCATCTTCCAGCAGTTCAACCTGATCCCGACGCTGACCGCCGCGCAGAACGTCGAGGTCGCGCTCGCGCCGCGCAAGCTCTCGGCGCACGCCCGCCACGAGCGTGCGCGATGGCTGCTCGAGTCCGTCGGCCTTGCGACGCGCGCACACCACGTTCCGAGCAAGCTCTCCGGCGGGGAGCAGCAGCGCGTCGCGATCGCGCGCGCCCTCGCGAATGAGCCGCGCGTGCTGCTCGCCGACGAGCCGAACGGAAACCTAGACTCGACGACCGGCGAGGAAATCATCCAGCTGCTGATGTCGCTCTCGGCCGAGCGGCGGCAGACGATCGTCGTGATCACCCACGACACCGCGATCGCCGCGCGCGCGCAACGTCAGTTGCGGATGCGCGACGGGGAGCTGCTGCCCGCAGACCACGAGGCGGTCGCGTTCTTAGGGACTTCTTAGGTGCGTCTTAGCTCAGGTTCATCGCGGGCTGATTCGCTCTGTGAGTCAACAACCGAAAGGAAGACCGACATGAAGCTCATCGCAATCTCGTCCCGCGCCAGCCTCGTCCCGGCCACGATCGCCGAGCGGGCAGCCGCAGCTCGGCGCTGGGAACGCCGAGGCCTGCTCGGTCGGCTCATCCGCTTCGACGAGGCGACGGCCGCGGCGACGCAGGTCCCCGAACCCGACCGGCGCGACC
>VBAP01000092.1 GCA_005882335.1 Candidatus Segetimicrobium genomatis | reverse complement strand
AGTACGGCGAGGCGCTCCAGCTGATGGAGCAGCCGCAGCGTGCCCAAGAGATCCTGCAGCGGGCCCCCTCGCTGTTCGCGCAGATCGGGGCCTCGAACTTCGTACGCGAAGCCGACCTCAAGCTACACAATCTACCCAATCTACTCAATCTACCCAATCCGGGCCCAGGGGTCAGTCTTTGATTGGGTAGATTGGGTTAATTGGGTCGATCGGGTAGATTCAGAAACGCTTCCAATCCCGAAGGATCTCTCTCGCCGCATTATGGCCCGGCGCACCCATCACCCCCCCGCCGGGATGCGCGCCCGCCCCGCACAGGTAGAGTCCGGCCACCGGCGTGCGGTAGCGGGCCCAGCCGGGGACCGGCCGGAGGAAGAACAACCGGTCCGGGGTCATCTCACCGTGGAAGATATCTCCACCCGTCAGGGAGAACTCGCGCTCCAGATCCACCGGGGTCAGGACCTGCCGGTGAGTGATGATGCTATGAATGTTGGGCGCGTACTGCGCGATCGTGTCGAGAACCCGGTCGGCGTAGGACTCCTTCCTGTCATCCCACGAGCCATCGGTCAAGCGGTACGGCGTGTACTGCACAAAGACGGAGATGATGTGCTTGCCCGGCGGGGCGAGGGACGGATCGTACACCGTTGGAATCGTGAGCTCCGCAAACGGCTGCTCTGATGGCCGGCCCGTCCGAGCATCCTGCCAGGCCCGATCGATGTACTCGATCGAGGGGCCGATGTGGACGGTGGCCCGGTGCTCGGGTCCAATACCATCCATGCGGCCCGCGCCCGGCGCGGCACGAAACTGCGGCAGTCCGTCGGTCGCCAGGTTGATCTTCATCGCCACTCCATCCATCCGGATCCCGTCCACCTCGCGCAAGAAATCGGATGGAAGGGCAGACGGCGGCACCATCTTCAGGAATGTGCGCTTGGGGTCGGCGTTGGATGCCACGACCCTGGCACGGATCTCCTGTCCGCCGGCGAGGACCACGCCGCACGCCCGGCCGTCGCGGAGCAGGACCTGCGCAACTTCCACGCCTGTCCGGATCTCGGCCCCAAAGCGGCGGGCGCTACTGGACAGCGCCTCTGCGATCTGCCCCATCCCGCCGCGCACGAATCCCCACAACCCGCGCTTGCCGGCCGCCTGCCCCATGCAATGGTGGAACAACACATAGGCGGTCCCGGGTGTGGACGGTCCGCCCCGTGCCCCGATCACGCCATCAGTGGCCAGCGACGATTTCAACTCCGCCGACTCAAACCAGCCGTCGAGAAAATCCGTGGCGCTCTGGGTCATCATCCGCAGGGCCTGGATCAGGTCGGACGGGACCAGCCGCATCGTCGACAACCCGAGGCGGCCGAGCGTCACCACGTCCCTCCACTGCCGCCGCAAGAGGTCCGGTGGAGTCCGGAGCAGCCACGGTTCAACGAATCCGGCGACGCGCTCCAGAAACGCCTCGTAATCTGGATACCGCCTGGCATCGCGGGAGGAGAAGCGCGTAATCTCTGCGGCGGTCGCCTGATCGTCGCGCCAGACAAACAGATGCCTGCCGTCCGGGAATGGGCTGAAGAATGCCGGGTCTTTGGGGAGGATCTCGTAGCCGAAACGTTCCAGTTCCAGATCCCGGATGATCTTCGGCTGCAGCAACCCACACAAATACGCGGCAGTGGAGACGCGGAACCCCGGCCACACCTCTTCGGTCACGCACGCGCCCCCGATGACGGGCCGGCGTTCCAGGACGAGGACCGTCAAGCCCGCCCGCGCCAGATAGGCCGCGGCGACCAGGCCGTTGTGGCCGGCACCCACGATCACTACGTCGTAGGATGACGTCACCGGGGCCCGAGTCCTAATCGACCTCTACCGTCACGCGATGCCATGCGTTGTTCACGTATCCTTTGAAATTCCACACCGAAGCCGGCTCCGGCGGCTGGCCAGCGCCTGCAGAATCCTCCGCGCGCACAACGATAGGCCGCCGGCCCGGCGGCAGACGCAGGTGCGCCTCCCAAAATCGCCATGTCCAGGCGTGCGCCTCGCCCACCAACTGCGCCGGCTCCCACTGCATGCCGCCGTCCGCGGACACCTCCACACGTGCGATCTGACGGCCACCGCCGGCGAACGCGTACCCTGTCGTGGTAAGATGCCCGCCCTGTACACGCTGCCCCTCTCGAGGGGTACAGATGACCGCGCTCACCGGTGGCTCGGTGAGTGTCAACCCGGCGGTCCAGTCCACAGTCTGCGCCAGGACGTGGGGCGGAAACCATTTGTAGGCATGCGACTGAAAGTAGTTGCGCGACGGCTCCGCCGCGACGGAGATCGACCGGAGCCACTTCACGCTCCGGGCCCCGATGTATCCCGGCACCACGACCCGCAGAGGAAATCCATGGACCGGCAGAAGCGGCGACCCATTCATCTCGTAGGCGAGGAGGACCTCGGGGCTCATCGCTTTCTCAAGCGGGATGGAACCCCCGAACCCCTGCGTGTCGGTGGCTACCGTATCGAGCCCCAGCAGATGCACGTACCGGCCCAGAGCCCGCACGCCGGCAGCCTGCAGAACGGCTCCGAGCGGCACGCCCGTCCAGGTCGCGGTCCCAACCGCCTCGGCATCCCAGGGGATCTCGCCTTCGATGGACCGCACGGCGTTGAGTTCCCGGCGGCGGTTACCGGCGCACTGGATCGTCGCGGTCACGGTCGACGGCGTGAATTCCCGTTGCAGGGCCGCCAGCGAGAGCTGGAGTTCACGGTCCACCAGACCTGTCACCGTCAGGCGATAGACAGCGGCGTCGACAAGAGGCACTGTCCCATGGTTCCGTACGAAAAACAGCGGGACCGGCGTCAGAAGCGACGCGCGCAGCGACTCAAGCGGCGGCCCGGCGTTGTACGGCTCTGTGCCGCGCACCACCATGGAGGGATCTTTGAGGGGAACCTCTACCACGGCAAGCGGCTTTCCCGCCATGGCGAACGATATCCTGCCCAGGACCTGGGACCCAGGTACCAAGCCGGCCATGAGCCACGCCACGAAGATTAATCCTTTGAATAGATGGGCAGAGCCGCGTTGGCGTTGTGGAGGAAGACCTGTACCCGTTCCTTGGGGTACACATAGACACCGATCTGCCAGGAGACGAGCACCTGCCCGGTCAGCGCCTGCGCGGTGACGTAGTACCAGCGGTCGCCCGGCAGGTTGGGGAACACGAACTGCCCTTTCTCGTTCGTCTTGGTCTTGGCGTAGGCAAGCTTGCTTTGCGTCTCGGGGCTGGCGATCACATACTCGACCACCATGTGGGCCAGCAGCGGATTGTACACGCCATCTTTGACGGCTTTCTGTTTGATGGCGTCAAAGTCGATCGGTTGCAGCAGGAGGTGGACACGGGCGCTGGCGCAGGGAACGACCTTCCCGTCGCCCGTGACGAGACCGATCCGCCCTTCAACGGTCCCGTTGAGGTCGGTGGCAGACGCAACGTGTTGTGCCTGGATCAGCTTGCGGAAAATCGCGCGACCTCGGCCATCTCAGTCTGGAAGACCTGGCGCAGCGGATGCGCAGCGTCTTCCGAGTTACACGAGCGCGACGTAGCAGAGAATGAAGTCGGGGGACAACAGACGGGTGATATCCCGTCTCATCCACGTTATGCCCGCAGGGCGGCCCGGATCAGACCATGAACCACTCGCTACGCTCGGGTTCATGGCAAGCATGTGTACCCACTCGCTGCGCTCGGGTTCATGGCACGCCCATGCACCACTCTCTCCGTTCGGGTGCATGGCAAGCCTCGGGAATGTATGCTCGCGAGCAGATATCCGTCACTTCTCGTGCAAGTCCCAGGGAGGCTTCTTGCCGGGCTCCGGCGAAACGGCTTGCAGGTCCCATGACATCGGATCATCTCGCGGATAATCCTATTACCCGCCGGGTGCGGGAATTTGCTGAACGCGTCCGCCAGGTGCAGGATCGCGATCTCTACCTGTACCTGGAACCGGTGGAAGCCATCGGCGGTCCGCGGGTGACCATCGCCGGCCGGTCGGTCCTGCTGGGATCGTCGTACTCGTATCTCGGCTTGTTGGGTCATCCGGAGATCGAAGCTGCCGCGCGGGCGGCGATGCAGCAGTACGGCACCGGCACCCACGGCGTGCGTCTGCTGGCGGGCAACACCGACCTGCACGACCGGCTCGAAGCGCGCATCGCGTCGTTCGTCGGTGCCGAAGCTGCGGTGGCCTACAGCAGCGGCTATGTCGCCAACGTAGCGGTGATCTCGACGATCGTCGGCCGCGGCGACGTGGTGGTCTGCGACAAGCTCAATCACGCCAGCATCGTCGACGGCTGCCTGCTCTCCGGCGCCAAACTGGTTCGAATCATGCACAACAACACCGCCGCCGTCGACCGCGCGCTGGCCGAGGTCCCTGGCGGGGCGGGCACGCTGGTGGTCGCGGACGCCGTGTTCAGCATGGATGGGGATGTCGTCGACCTGCCGGCGCTGGTCGACATCTGCCGGCACCGCGGCGCCTGGTTGATGATCGACGAATCCCACTCGCTCGGCGTGCTGGGAGACGACGGGCGTGGCATCGAGAGCCACTTCGGGTTGCGCGGGATGGTGGACATCAAGATGAGTTCTCTGTCCAAGAGCATCCCCTCGGTCGGCGGGTTCATCGCCGGCATCCCCGAGCTTGCGGCGTTGCTCAAACACGTCTCCCGCGCGTTCGTCTTCTCCGCCGCCCTACCGCCGGCCAGCGCCGCCGCGTCCATGGCCGCCATCGACCTGATGGAGCGCGAGCCGCAGCGTGTGGCGAGGCTACGGCGCAACTACCGGGCGCTGCGGGCGGGCCTCCAGGCGGGCGGACTGCAGGTGCGAGACGACCCAACGCCGATCGTGCCGGTAATCACCGGCGCAGACGACGCGGCTCTGCGCATGGCGCGGCGGTTGTTCGACCGGGGGGTGTTCGTGCCGCCGATCGTTTCGCCGGCCGTCCCGCCGAATACCAGCCGGCTGCGGGTCACGGTTACGGCCGCACATAGCGACGCAGACGTGAAGGAGATCGCGGAGGCGGTCGCCGCCACCTGGCACGAGGTCGTCCCCACGCCGGTCCACCAACAACTCACCTAAAGTCTACCCAGTCTACCCAGTCTACCCGGTCTACTGCGTCTACTTAGGTCTTCACGTCTACAAGGTCTTCAATGTCCACCAGAATCTGACGACCCCCAACGCCTTCGAGAGGGGGCAGGTAGACCTGGAAGACATTGTAGACCTGGAAGACCTAGCAGACGCAGTTATGTTGGGGTGCGTTTGCTGCGGACCATGCGCGCCGCCAGGCGATCGATCAGTCCCGGCGCCAGCGTGTTGAGGAGTATCGCCACCCGGAAGATGGGGGGGAGGACTACGAACGCCCGGGGGCGATCTGCCAGCGTGACAATGGCCTGTGCGACCTGCGCGGTGGAGAGCCGGAGCCACCGCGGCATCAGGTAGCCGGTATTCGCGCGTCGATTCTGCCGGAACTCCGTCCCCTCCACGGTTGCGGGATAGATCCCACAGACGGCGATCCCTTGAGGCTGCAACTCCCGCCGCAGCGCCTCCGTGAGGCCGCGCAGACCGAACTTCGTCGCGTTGTACACCGCCGTGGTGGGCGTGCCGATCAGTCCGGCGATCGAGGAAACGTTGATGACGACGCCGCGGCCGCGGCGCAACATGGCGGGGGCAACAGCCCGGGTCAACATGATCGGGGCGACGAGATTCAGGGCCACCTCGGCCTTGATATCCTCAGGCTGGAGCGCATCGACCCAGTTGTACTGGCCCACACCGGCATTGTTCACCAGCACGTCGACCTGCCCGTACCGCGCAACAACGGCCTCGACGATCCGAAACGCTTCGTCCGTTTTCGCGAGGTCTGCAGGCAGGGGAAGGCTCTGCGGCAAAGAGGCGGCCAGCTGCCGCAAGCGGTCTTCCCGGCGCGCCACCAGCACCACCCGATCGCCTCGCGCGCCGAACGCCTTGGCCGTGGCCTCGCCGATCCCGCTGCTGGCCCCGGTGACGATGACGACTCTATTCGTCACGCGAATCCTGCTGTTGTCATCGCGAGCCCCGCAGGGGCGTGGCGATCTCCTCGTGACCGGAGATTGCTTCGGGAGCTACGCCCCCTCGCAATGACAGCCGGTTCTGAGTCACGCTAGGTGACAGCGGCAATTGCCTCGTGCAGAATTTCGATCATGCGGTCGATTTGCGCCTCACTCACAACCAGCGGGGGCGCCAGACAGATGGTGTCGCCGATGGGATGGTCACCGCCCTGGCCGGTGCGGATGCGAGTGATCAGCCCGCGCCGCCGGGCCTCGCCGACGACCTTCCCTCCCACCTGCAGCGCGGGGGCCTTCGTGGCCTTGTCGGCGACCAGCTCAATACCGCACATCAACCCCAGCCCCCGCACATCGCCGACGCCCGGGAGCTGGCGCAGCGACTGCGCCTTTTGCAGCAGGCGCGCGCCCATCGCAGCGGCACGCTCCACCAGCCCTTCCCGCTCGAAAATATCGAGGTTCGCGACCCCGACCGCACAGCACGTGGGATGGCCGGAATATGTCGCGGCGTGCATGAAGCGCTCCGAGACCGGGGCCTGCACAATGGTCTCGTGAATCCGGCGGGAGACCATCACCCCGCCCAACGGCAGGTAGGCGCTGGTGACGCCCTTGGCAAAACTGACCAGGTCGGGCTGCACGCCCCAATGATCCAACGCGAACCAGCGACCGGTCCGGCCGAATCCGGTGATGATTTCATCGGCGATGAACAGCACGTCATACCGGTCGCAGATCTTTCGCACCGCGGGGAAGTAGTCCGGCGCCGGGGGAATCACGCCCCCCGCGCCGATGACCGGCTCGGCGATGAACGCAGCCACGGTGTCCGGCCCTTCCCGTGTGATCGCCTCCTCCAGCGCAGCGGCCCCAGACCCAGGATACCGGTACGGGTAGGAGGGCACGACATGGATGAAACCAGGCACGACCGGCTGGAACATCGTGTGGAAGGACGGCATACCGGTGGCGCTCATTGCCGCCAGGGTCAGGCCGTGATAGCCGTGGATCCGGGAGATGATCTTCGTCTTCCCCGGACGGCCCTGCCGGCGCCAGAAATAGCGGGCGATCTTGAACGCCGTCTCGTTCGACTCCGCGCCGCCGGTCGTGAAATACACGCCGGAGAGGTTGGCATAGGCCACCCGCAGCAGCCGCTCCGCAAGACGGACGGCGGGCGCGTTCGTGTATCCGGTGTACGCCGACGCGTACGCCAGCGTCTTCATCTGCGCAGCGGCGGCTTCGGCCAGCTCGGCCCGGCCGTGGCCCACATTCACGTTCCACAGCGACGCCAGCCCGTCGAGGTACTCGCGGCCTTCGGCATCCCGCAAGACCGCGCCGTGCCCTTCCACAAAGACCACCGGCGCCTGGTGATCGGCGGGATGGTGCAGGGGATGAATCAGTGCGGCCAGGTCGGTTGCCACAAGCGTACGCGCATCCATAGAAGGCTCACTTACACCTTCGTCCGGTAAAGCCCTGCGCGGTCACGCACGCGAGGCAGGGGCGCCCACCGGGGTTGCCCGCGGAGCGGTCCGGTGGATTTTCCCTCGTTGCGATGAACAAGAATGGGAGGAGCGACCATAGCCAGGGTGTAAATAGGACAGTCATTTCTGTGGGATCGATTGAACATTCTGAAAACGCGGCGGTGATCGTGCCGGTGGCCGCGCCGCGCCGGAGACGCGCCTCTTCCCCGGCGACGGTGTGGGACCGTGTCAAGCGTAACCGCGCCGCACTGTGCGGATTGGTCGTGGTCGCCGTCGTGATCGGCGTGGCGCTGCTGGCGCCGTGGATCACCCCCTATGATCCCGCGCGGCAGTTCACCGACGGCCTGTCGCAGGAAGGCCGGCCCCTACCGCCGTCGAGCCGCTTCTGGCTGGGGACCGACCTGCTGGGCCGGGACCTTCTGTCGCGCCTGCTCTACGGCGCGCGCATTTCGCTGCTGATCGGTCTGCTGGCGAATGGGGCGGCGCTGACGATCGGGACGTTCTTTGGCGCCGTGGCGGGTTACTTCCGCGGGTGGGTGAGCACCGCGTTCATGCGGTTGACCGACATGATGATGGCGTTCCCGGCCTTAATTCTGGCAATTGCCCTGGCGGCGATCCTCCGGCCCAGTATGTGGATCGTGGCCCTGGTGATTGCCATGGTGAACTGGGTGTGGATCGCGCGGATCATCTACAGCCAGGTGCTATCCGTCGGCCAGCGCGAGTTCATCGAGGCCGCGCGGGCCCTGGGTGTGCCGACCTACAGAATTTTCTGGAAGCACCTGTTCCCGCATCTGCTTCCGATCTTGCTGGTGTGGGGCACGCTGGGCATCTCCACGACAGTGATGTTTGAAGCGTCGCTCTCGTTCTTGGGCGTGGGGGTCCGTCCGCCCACGCCCAGTTGGGGCGGGACGATCAGTGAGAGCCAGTCGTATTTCCTGGAAGCGCCGTGGCTGGTGGCGTTCCCCGGCGCAGCGATTCTGCTCACCTCGCTGGCTTTTAACCTGGTCGGCGACGCCCTGCGCGATGCGATCGATCCACAGCTGCGGGGCCGCTGATGGGCGCATACTTGATCCGGCGTCTGGCCCAGTCGGTCGTGATCCTCCTGGGCGTGACCGTGATCACGTTTGCGCTATTGTACGCGCTGCCGGCCGACCCGGCGCGCATGATCGCCGGGCGCAGCGCCACTGCGGATACCGTGGCGCGGATTCGCAGCGAGCTCGGGCTGGATCAGTCGCTCCCCGTGCAGTATGCGCGGTACCTGGGCCGCCTGCTGCGGGGGAACCTCGGCCGTTCCTATGCGCAAAAAATCGAGGTCACCGACCTGCTGCGCTCGCGGCTGGCGGCGACGTTCTGGCTGATGCTCGGCGGGATAGCGTTTGAATTGCTCATCGGCCTGCCGGCCGGCATGCTGTCGGCGTTGCGGCGGCGCTCGGCGGTGGACAGCTCGGTGATGTTGGGCGCATTTCTGGGTGTGTCGGCGCCGCAGTTCGTGGTGGGGCTATTCTTGCTCTACTGGCTGGCGTATCGCTGGGGCCTGTTCCCGCTTGGCGGCTACGGCACGCCCGCGCACGTGATCCTGCCGGCGTTTGCCCTGGGGATCGCCGGCGGCGGATGGTATGCGCGGGTGATGCGCTCGGCGATGCTGGATGTCATCAATCAGGACTACGTGCGCACCGCACGTGCCAAGGGATTGAGCGAACCCAGGGTGATCCTCAGGCACGCCGTCCGCAACGCCCTGTTGCCTGTGGTCTCGATGGTGGGACTGGACATCGGCACGTTCATGGGTGG
>VBAP01000013.1 GCA_005882335.1 Candidatus Segetimicrobium genomatis | reverse complement strand
GACGGCGGAGGTGTACCGCAAGCTCCTGTGACGGGAACGCGGTGAGTGTGCGGCGCTGAAGGGAGAAGGGAGAAGAACGCGACAGCTTGCGTTTGAACGACGGATTGCCGCGACGGTTTGGTACGGGACAGGCGCAGGTGCCATCGCAGATTGGGTCATCTCGAACGCGCCATGGCTGCGCTCCATGGCCTCCTGAGGAAACCCATCACCACCGCCCGTTGAACGCGAACCGCAGGGTACCTCTCCCTTCTCCCTTCTCCCAAGCAGCGGATCGTCAGAACCCTCGCCCTGCCCGGGCTCGGTTTCAGGATCCGGTGCGTGCCACCCGCGCCGCCTCGCGCAGCAGCGCTTCGAGCGGCGCCAACTTGCCGATGCACAGACCTGCCAGCTGTTCCAGCTCGCTCGCGAGACCGCCCGGTGCAGGTGCCGGCTCGAGGGTGCGCAACTGCTTGAGAATCGTCACCAGGCCGAAATAGACGCCGTTCGACTCGCTCGTCTGGGGATGACCCTGTTGCTCCAGCGTGGTGAGGATCGTCTTCGCCTGATCCCTCGCCTCGTTCACTACCCGAAGCAGCTGCTCGCGCGGATTGGTCGCCATGCCCTCCATTCTACCTCCAAGTGGCGTGCTTGGCCTTAGTGGGGTCTTCATGCGGGCGTGCCCGTTTGGGACATGCGGCGCGCGCCGGGGCGGCGCTTTTGCTCAGCCGAGGACGTCGTCCACTCGCAGAGTGAAACTGGGCAGCCGCACGGGGGTCAAGGTCTCCCCGCGTTTGGCCGTACGGATATCGGCGTAGCCCTCGGCCCCGGGCTCCCGGTAACTTTCGATGGTGTCCGCCGGGAGATTCACCAGCCAAGCTTCGGGGATTCCGGTCCGGGCGTAGAGCGGGATCTTGGTCCGCCGGTCTGATTCGAGTGACGCGTCGGCGACCTCGATGACCAGCAGGACGTCAGAGGCCCCCGGGTGCCTCTCCCGATAGCCGTCGGCACGGTACCGCAGGACGGTGAGGTCGGGCTGCGGTTCCTCGTGCTCGCCCAGGACCAGGGGGTTCTGGACACTCACGGTGGCCTGCCGGCCCGCGAGGGGCGCGAACAACATGTTCAGACGGTTCACGCAGCTGCCGTGGGCGGGCCCGATGGGCGTCATGGCGACCACCTGGCCGTCGATGAGCTCCACGCGGTCGTCCTCGCCGAGGATCCCGGCTTCAGCCATGCGATGGTATTCGTCCACCGTGAAGCTGCGTCTGACGAGCTGCATGCCCATACTATCGGCCCTCCTCGGCGGACAAGGCAAGTGGCCGGCATGGCCCACGATGCAGCCGGAGCTGAGAAGCGCCGTCATCGAACGACTGCATGTGGGAGCGTTGTTGCGCAGTGCCCTTTAGGGCAGCGTCGTGCCGACCCCAGGCTTCAGCCTGGGAGTGCCGAGCCACGACAAGCTGTGCAAGGTCCTCACTCCGGCGAGCGAAACGAAGTGATCGACTGCACCGAGAAACCGACCCGCACCACCTTCAGCCGTTGCTTGTACCAGATGTTGTAGTAGTCCTGCCCCACGTAGCCATTCACGAAGAATCCGAGCAGGGCTTCCGTGCGGAGCGCCACGTTGAAGGTGCCGGAGGCACCGAGCCGATCGGCACTGAAGAACCGATGCCCCTGGAAGCGTCCGTCCAGAATGTAGAAGTAGTCGAACTGCAGCACGACGGGGATGCGCGGCAACAGCGGCAAGGGCCGCCGCGACAGCGTCGAGAGCAGCAAGCGATAGCGGCCGTACTGGTTGTCTCCCGCGCTGCTGCGCAGCTCGGCGTCCTCGTCGACCGGGACGTGCATCCGCACGCCGGCCTTCACCCAGCCGACACCGTGGTTCTCGCCCAGCTGGAAGACGCGGTGGTAGTCGAGCTCGAGAAAGTTGGTCGAGAAGCTGCCGTCGAACGTGTTCGGGGTGGTCGTGTTCGCGACGTAGAACGGGCCCGCCTGGCCGTTGGAGTGGTGGCTGATGGTGAACGACAGGAATTCGGAGCTGGTGCTCGTGCCCCGGAATGGGCCCCACCAGTAGAGTGTGATCCTCGGCATGTAGCTCGGCGTGCGGATCGGCGCCGAGTGGGTCGAGTCGTTGCGCATCCTCAGGACGATCTTGCTCGTGATCACCAGGGCCCATTTCGACCACCCTGCACCGAAGTGCGGCGCCACGTTGGCTTCAAAGAACAACGGCTCGATGTTGCCGCCGCCACCCAGCACCGTGATGTAACTGGGCTCCAGCTGCTCCTGCACCAGGCGGTAGCGCACCGGCGCCGTCGCGAAGTTGACATTGTTCCCTTTGGCGAGCGACGTGAGGCTTTGTGCGGTGATGGGGCCGGCGCCCAAGCCGAGGACCAGCGACACAACCGCACCAGGGAGTAGGGAGAGGGGAGAAGTACGTTTCGGTGACACGTCACGCTCCGGTTCGCAGCGACTGGTTACGGCCTGCTGTTAGCTCATGGCGCGGCGGTACACGTCGAGCATCTGCTGCGCGGCCCGATCCCCGGTGTAGCGCTCTACGCGCTGGCGCCCGCGGTCCACTAACCGCTCCCGCACCGCCCCGTCCTCGAGCACGGTGCGCGCGGTAGAGACGACGGCGTCTTCGTCCGTGGGATCCACCAGCAGCGCGGCGTCGCCGCAGACCTCAGGGATCGCGGTCCGATTGGAGGCGACGACGGGTGTCCCCATCGCCATGGCTTCGAGCACCGGCATTCCAAAGCCCTCGGCCAAGGACAGCGCCAACAAGCAGCGCGCGTGCGCATACAGCGCCTGCAACTCCGGGACGGTGAGGTCGGCCAGGTGCACGACGAGGTCCGCGGTCCCGTCGGCGCGCCACTCCCGACGGATCGCGGCCGCGCCGAAGTCCTCGCGGCCGACCACCACCAAGCCATCCACCAGATTGAGCCGCCGCAACTCGCGCGTAACGCGCGCGGCCAGGGGGAAGTTCTTGCGCGGATCGAGCCTGCCGACGGAAAGCGCGAAGCGGTGTGGCACGCGTGGCGCGAGCCGCGTCCAGGCGGCGGCAATCGCTCGGGGATCGGGAGCCGTCCACCGCGGGCCGAGCGCATTGGGGACAACGGAAATCCTGTCGGCCGGAACGCCGAACCGCTCCATGATGCGCCCCTTGGAGTATTCCGAAACCGTGGTGATGCGGCGGGCCGCTCTGGCCGACGCCCGTCCAAAGACGGCCATGGCGCGACGCCCGGTAGACGGAGCGTATTGGGGAAAATCCAGATAGATGACGTCGTGGATGGTGACGACGAGACCCCGCACCCCGACGACGGGGCCGTAGTAGTTGACATGAAAGACGTCACATCGGTCTCGACGAGATAGCCAAGGGTACAGGAGCTGAATTCTGACGTGGGGCTGACGAATCGGGATCCGACGATGGACGAAGCGCGGGCCGGGGAACAGGCGTGCCGTTTCCGTGGGGTCGAAGCTGTAGAGCCAGTACTCGTGCGTGGGCGGGAGGTGAGCTACCAGATTCAGCCACACAGTGGCTGTCCCCTGCGCGGGCCCATTCAAAACGTGAACGTCAATCCCGATCCGCATGCTGTGACACAGCCGGTAGCGGGTAGGCGACGTCCGCAGCCGGGGCGGCGTGATACCCTCCCTCCACGGCGCGCTCGAGGATTCGCTCATAGCCGTCGATGACCCTGTCCCAGCGGTAGGCCTCGCGCACGCGCTCCGGGCCGGAGCGTCGCAAGCGGTCCACGAGGCGCGGGTCCGCCAGGACGCGCCGCATCTGCGTCGCCAGATCGTCGGGGTCACGGCGATACGGCAAGGCTGCCTCCTGGACGACTTCTGCATTGAATGGCACGTCCAGGGCCAGAACGCAGCACCCGGAGCCCAGCGCCTGCAGCAGCGCCGGGTTCGTTCCGCCGACTTCGTGCCCGTGGACATACGCAAAGGCGCCGCAATACAGCTCCCGCAGATGGCCGGGCCGGTAGACCGGACCCACGAACCGCACCCGCGGGCCCGCCCCGCGGCGCAACTCTTCGGCGAACGAGCTGCGGTAACCGGCCCCCCCCACAATGACCAACACCTTGTCGGTCGCGACGCGGCCGAACGCCTCGACGATCAGATCGGCGTTGTTGTCGGGCTCGAGGCGGCCCACCACCAGGAAGTAGGAGCGCGGCTCCAACCCGTACTCGCCCAGCACCTCCGGGCGTTCTGGCCCCCCGAGGTGAGCGCCGTACGGGACGAACGTGGACGGCGTGCCCCAGCGCTCGACGTAGTATCGCTGGATCGTTAGCGAGTCCGCGATGATGCGGTCGACGACTTTGGTGGTGGCCCACTCGGCGAGGACGTAATACGCGCGCCCTATCGGCCCCCACTTGCGTCGTTTCCACTCGAGCCCGTCCACGTTGAGCACCACCGGGGTCCGGCGCGTGAGCCGCGCCAGCCATGCGACAGGGCCCGTCGCCGCGTTGAAGTAGAGCAAAACGTCGAAGTCGCGACGTATCGCGTCCCACGTGCAGGTGAGGGCGTGGGTGAGCGTTCCCGACGCCTTGCCCGCGAAATGCGATCGGTAGCGGAGTCGAACCCCCTTGTACTCGACCGGGTCGCCAGGGGCATTCCCGCGGCGGCAATACACGGTGACGTCGTGCCCGCGGGCGACTAGACCGACACTCACTTCCTCGGCGCACGTCTCGAACCCGCCGTAGTGCGCCGGTATCCCGCGCGTCCCCAGGATGCCGACGCGCAGCTTGTGGCCCATCCGAGGACTCCCGGTCATGTTCCCTTGAGCAACCGCACGGGATCGTGCATGTTACGCCCCCCGCCATGATCTCCGTCCCGGAGAGCGTGGCAGGATAATGGCTCTCCGTAGCACGGATGCGCAAACGGATCACTCTTGCGATTAGCGTGTTGCACCTGTCGTGGGCCTGTGGTGCGAGGCACAGCGGGCTTGCGCTGCACGCACTGCGGGCACGTGTACGCATTCAATCGCCACGGGTTCGCAGAGTTGCTGCCCCCCGACGTTGCTCAGACCAGTTCGGCGCTCGTCACGACCATGGCAGACTACGCGGAGGATCAGCATGTCACCGAGGTGAGAGTCCTCAAGCACTACTTGCTGCCCTTGCTGCAGCACGAGCCATTTCGCAGCGTGCTCGACGTCGGCTGCGGCGTCGGCGCTGGTGTCCGACTGCTCACCTCCTCCGGCTTCGAGGCGTACGGTGTGGATCTTCCCGCGCTGTCTCAGTTCTGGGCACAGGCAGGTAACGATCCCGATCGATTCCTCTGTTGCAACGCGGTGAGCCTGCCGTTCGCCAACGACTGCTTCGACGTTGTCTATTCCCTCGGAGTCGTCGAGCACATCGGCACTGTGACCGGTCACTGCACGTTGCGGCCGGATTTCGGAGCGCAGCGGCAGCGCTACGCCAATGAAATCCTGCGGGTGACGAAGCCGGGAGGCCGAATCATCATCGCGTGCCCCAACAAGACCTTTCCGGTGGACATCCAGCACGGCCCGACCGATGCAGCTGGAGCAAGGAATCCATTGCGGTCGCTGCTCTTCAAGTGGACGGGAATGAACCTTCACAAAACGTGGGGACGTTACCACCTCTTGTCGTACCGAGAGGTGAAGCGCCTTTTCTGCGACGGCGCCGGAGCGCGAGAGCTTCAGACCCTGTCACTCGATGGCTACTTTGCTTTCGGCCGGTTCAAGCGCGGGTTCCTGAGGCCATTCGGCAGCCTCGCGGAACTGTACGTTGAGCGCTTGCCGCCGCGGCTTCGAGCCACCTTCTTGAATCCATACGTCATGGTCCAGATCCGGAAGTGAGTCTCGTGGCGGCGACGCAGCGGCACGTGTCGGCGACACCGGCCGCCAACGTCCAGTTCACAGGTATCCGTTCTAGCGCAAGCCAGCTCGAACGCCCGCAACGAGATTCAGGTCGAAGGCATCGCGCTTGAAGTCGCGGTTGAACTCGTAAACAACCGTGAGACCAGCGGTGATGTCGTACCGCCCGCGGAAGAACAGACCTTCCACGCTGAGTGTGTGCATCACATCGAGACCGCGGGGGTTCTGGGGCGTCGTGGCGACGGTGTCGCCGGTGTCCCCCCGCAGCAGGCGGGACCACGCAACGGTCCAGCGGCCCCCCGGATAGTACCAATCCATGGCGACCTTCGCGGCGGCGCCGCCGTAGCCCCATTCGGATCCCAGGATTTGCCCGCGGTAGGTGTGGCCCTGCAGCAACTGAAAATGGATGTAGAAGGGCGATTGTCCACGGCTCTGCACCAGCGTTCCGCGCTGCAGGTTCTGAACCTCAGCGCGGATCACTCGCAGCCGGCCCCCAGGCTTCCGGATCACGTGCCGCAGTCCGATGGTGTAACCCGCATCGTGGTCAGGCTCGACCACGATCTCTCGGAAGTTGTAGCGATAGTCCTCGGTGCCGTATTCACCATACACCTCCACGGCCGCGCGTGGCACGACCCAGCGGAAGAAGACGGACGCCAGGTCATTCTCAAGGGGGTCTTTGTAGCTTCCGCGGAAGGGCCAGTAGAGCTCACTAAGGAGGGAGCGCCGCAGCGCCCAGATCCGGTGGATGAAATGCGTCGCGCCCAGTTCGAGTCCCTCCGGCCATCGCGGCGTCACGACCACGACGGCTCCCGAGGCGACGCGCATCGCGGTGTCACCCGCGGCCGCGGCGTAGGCCGACTGCGTGAGGCGACCGACGAAGACTCGCCCGTGGACCCGCGCGATCCACAGATTCACCGGCTCCGCGCTGCCCACAAACACCCGTGGGATTCCGGCGGCGTTGTTGCCGAGCACGACCGGAAAATCGGATGCGGGTCCCCAATAGTCGTTGGCTGAAGACACCCCGCCCGCCAGACCCCACTTCGTCACTTCCAGCGTGGTTTGCCCCCCATCGAAAACGGCGTGGGGCCCGTCGCCGAAGCGCTGCGGGTGATCGATGCCTCGAGGATACCGACCATCCGCGTACTGGAGGGCTCCGGTCTCCCCGTTTGGCGCCAGGGGGAACGCGATGTTCCAGGCCCACGACGCGAGTGGCACCAGCGACGCGGCGAGTGGCCCGTAACGCACCGAGGCGCCACCCTGCACGCTGAGCGTGAGGCCGCGTCCCGCCCAGATCGCACCGTCGTTGTATCCGTAAGGGAACGCCGTGTTGACGCGCGCGGCAATCTCGGGCCGCGCGAGGGCGAGCGAGCCGCCTGGCGGCGCCCGACTCCAGTCGTAGCGCCCCGCCCACGGATGGGCGGAATCGCTCGGGAGGAGCCGGTCCACCTCGGCCGCCGCGAACCGCCGGGCAGACCAGGGATAGAGGCCGATGACGCCGGCCACCTGCAGGTTCCGGAGATACGTCTCGAGCTCCGAGCCGGCGTACACCTCCGTCCGGGCCGTCGGTCGCCGGCTGTCTTGCGCCGCGAGTCCGCACCACGGAATCGCGGCGACAACCGCGACCATCGCCCAGCTGCGTCCCCTCACGCCGTCACGATAACCCCTCCAGATTACGTCGTCCATGACAAGCGCACCCGCGTTACGCGTGCTCGCTTGCGCGTTGCTCGCTGCGACCGCCCACTCCGTGCCTCGCTCCGGACAGGCGCAGCAGGGCGCGGGCGTTCGACTCGTCACGCCCGGCAGCTTCGCCGCCGACAGCGCCCGGCTCGCGTCCATCACGTCGGACTCGTCTCTGGCCTATTCCCTGCTGCGATCCGCCTCCACGCTGACACCACAACTCCCCGGCCGCCGTGAGTCGAGCCGGACAGCGCTGATCCTCCCAGAGATTTATAGCATCAACAACAGCGCCCTGCCGTATTCCCTCAACGACGGTTCGTTGTGGGCGGGGCGAGGGCGGAGCCTGATGGTCCGCGCGGGCTTCAGCGTCGCGGTGGACCGCCTGCGCCTCGTCGTCGCGCCGGAGTTCTCACGAAGCGAGAACGCTGAGTTCGCGATGCCCCCGTCGTGGGTGACGCTGCCCCGGCCGCCCGGGCGGAGCGAGTTCTCCTCGCCCTGGCATACGAGGCCGGAGTCCATCGACCTCCCGGTCCGCTTCGGCAGCAACGCGTTCTCGCGGTGGGATTACGGCCAGAGCACCCTCGACGCCGACCTGGGCCGGGTGACGCTCGGTTTCTCGACGGAGAACGAGTGGTGGGGACCCGGTATAAGGAACGCCATCGTGATGAGCACGAATGCCGCCGGGATCCCGCGCCTCTTCGTCCGCACGACGCGGCCGGTCGTCACACGCATCGGTACCTTCGAGGCGAGACTGTTCGCCGGTGCGCTCCGAGAGTCACCCTACTTCGACACGACGGCGGCCGACAACTGGCGCTCCCTCAGCGCGCTGGCAGCGACTTGGACGCCGCCCCACGCGCCCAACATCACCATCGGCTTGTCGCGCGCTGTGTACGCGCCCGTCTCCAGCTGGACTCGTGTTCCCACGCGCTTGCTGGACGCCGTGCTGCGGAACCCGGGCCGACCCAACAACCACCTTCCTGGTGACACCGTGGTCGTCCCCGGCCCCGACCAGGTGTTCTCGCTGTTCGGCCGCTGGGCGCTCCCGGCCGGGGTCGAGGTGTACGCCGAGTGGGGGCGGAACGAGCTGCCGACGTCGCTGCGCGATTTCCTCACGGCGCCGAACCACACGCAGGGCTACACCCTCGGCCTGCAGTGGGCACAGTCGACCGGCACGGGTAGCGTCGCACGCATTCAACTCGAGGCGACCTACCTCGAGAAGTCGGCGACCCTGCGCGACCGCCCCGTTGGGACGTGGTACACGAGCCGGGCGGTGGCCCAGGGTTACACGAATCGCGGCAAGGTCATCGGCGCCAGCATAGGGCCAGGAGCCTCGTCGCAGTGGGTCGCGGTCGACTACTTTGCTCCGCTCGGGTACGCGGGACTGTTCCTCTCCCGAATCCGGTGGGACGCCGAGGCACTCTACACCTTCCCGAGCACCGACCCCGCCGGCAACAAGTATTGTTCGCACGACACGTCCCTGCTGTTCGGTGTCCGAGGCGGCCTGCATAGCGCGTTTGGGCTCTTGGAGGCGGGCTACAGCGTGGACCTGCGACGCAACGTATTCTTCGAGCAGGGTGGGCCATGCGGCCACGACTTCAGCGCCCTCCGCGATGAAACGAACAGCACGTTTGAGATCCGTATCACGCCGCCTTGACCATCTGCTTTCTGCTCAACATCTTGCGACTCCTATGAATCCCGGCCAACTCAGTTTCGCAGCGCTCCTGGCCGGCATGCTGGTCCGGTGGCGCGAGGTCGTCACCGTCGCGCTGGCCACCGTATTCGTCGCGCTCGTGTTGTCCCTCGTTCTGCCACCGTCCTATCGCACCGTGGCGAGCTTCGTGACGACCGACGCCGGAGTGCAGCTGCCGCGCGGGTTGGGCGACCTGGCGATGCAGCCGGGCATCGGGGGCCTCGCCTCGCAGCTCGGCCTCGGAGTCACGAAGGATCCGTCCGAATCCCCGGCGTTCTACGTCGCCCTGCTGAACAGCCGCGAGCTGCTCACAAGGCTCGCGGTCTCACGCTTCCCCGATGCGCGGAGCGAGGCGCCCGGGGACAGTGCCGACCTCGTCGAACTGTTCCAAATCCGTTCCAATGATCGAGCGCGGGCG
>VBAP01000012.1 GCA_005882335.1 Candidatus Segetimicrobium genomatis | reverse complement strand
TCGCATCCTGGGGCTGAAGTAGGTCCCAAGGGTTGGGCTGTTCGCCCATTAAAGCGGTACGTGAGCTGGGTTCAGAACGTCGTGAGACAGTTCGGTCCCTATCCACTGCGGGCGCAGGTGGCTTGAGGGGAGCTGCTCCTAGTACGAGAGGACCGGAGTGGACGGACCTCTGGTGTACCGGTTGTCCTGCCAAGGGCAAGTGCCGGGTACCTATGTCCGGACGGGATAAGCGCTGAAAGCATCTAAGCGCGAAACCCACCCCAAGATAAGGCCACCCACCGGGTAACCGGGTAAGCCCCCAGGTAGACTACCTGGTTGATAGGCCGGAGGTGTAAGCGCCGTAAGGCGTTGAGCTGACCGGTACTAATCGGGCGAGGGCTTGATCACTGCTTTAGGGGTAGCTGTATAGAGCCTGCAATGGTGACTCCTCATTTCCCTCTCCCCTCTGAGGGGAGAGGGTAGGATGAGGGGCAAGTGTGATGTCGAAGGACCCAAGGTCAAGGTCGACGGCCGAGGCCCTAGGGGTTTGTGCCGAAGCCAACCTTGACCTTCGACATCATTGATATTCCTGGCGGCGATGCCGGAGGGGCCACACCCGTTCCCATTTCGAACACGGTAGTTAAGCCCTCCAGGGCCGATGGTACTGCACTGGTAACGGTGTGGGAGAGTAGGTCGCTGCCGGGAGTAATCATGAGGGGAGGCGAGTGGATCGCCTCCCCGTTTCCTTTCTCATGAAACTATCAAGCGCGGAGGGGGAGGCCGGAGCCTCTCCCCGACACTACTCACGGGGACCCCTCGGGCTCCGGCCTCCCCCTCCCGCGCCCTGAGATCGAGTGCGGAAACGCGCCTCGAGTCATTTCACCGGATGAATATTTCGGCAGCATGGGGGAAGCGCGGCGTAACAACGCCAACGTACGTGCCGGTCATACAGCGTAGTGTGAATTCGTGGGTGATAGAGAGTAGGTCGCTGCCAGGGGTAGATCGAAAGAGGAGAGGTGGGTTTTTCACTTCTCCTCTTTGTCTTTTCAAAAGGGTCAGACCCCTTTGAGGTAGGCAGCACCCGATCCCCTGACGGGAGGAATGATGAGCGTGGATAGCCGGGACGTGATCCGCTTTGGGTTGACGGCGTCGTTCACCCGCACGCAGCGGTGCGTGGAGGATGTCTCCGACGGTGAGGCCGCTCAAACGCCGAACAACCTCACCCCCATCGTCTGGCAGCTTGGGCATCTGGCGCTGTCCGATGGCGGCTTTCTCCGGCTCGCCGGCGGGACGTCGCCGGCACCGGAGTTGTTCAAGGGGCTCTTTAAGACAGGGAGCGGCGGTCCGGCGGACTACCCTCCGTTGGGTGAGGTAAAGCCGGTGTTCGAAGCGGCCCAGCGTGAGTTGGAACGCCTCGCGCAGTCCGCCAACCTCGACCAGTCCGTGGAATCACGCAACTACGCCACGATCGGGGAGATGCTGGTCTTCGCCGCCTATCACCGCGGCTACCACGTCGGGAAGATGACAACGCTGAGGGCGCTGCTGGGCAAGCCGCGTCTGTTTGGTTGACGGCCAGGACTACCCGGCGGTAGGGTTCAGAGGACGCTGCACGACGACCTGGAGCCAGTTGCGGGGGACGTTGGCGAGCTTCAGTTCTTCGAACGCCTCTTCCACGCCCCGCCGCAGCGCCTCCGCACCGATCTCAAGCGGCACGCCGGGCAGGGCTCCTTCAATAAACAGCGAGAACGATCCAATGTCCTGCAGGCTTTCCGCGCTGAGCGGCTTTTCGTGCATGGCCACCACCGGATCGGCGAAGCCCACCGATCGCAGCACTTCTCGATATTGTTCCACCGTCAGCCACTGCATCGCGGTGGCCTTGGCTCCGTGGGTGACCGTGTGGCCCTGGCCGACCAGCCACCGCATCGCGCGGAGGACCCAGAGCTTGTAGAACCGTTGTGTCCCCTCAGGATAGGCGCCCTGGAAGAATGTGGTATTGAAGGCGAGCACGCCGCCCGGGCGCAGGGACCGGAAGATCTGGTCGAAAACAGTCGCCTTGTCGGCGATGAGATGCACGGCATTGGCAAAGACGACTCGATCCACCTGGGGGACTAGCGTCGCCAGCCGCTCTGCCGTGCCCTGGACGAAGTGGACAATACGGGATCGGATGCGCTGCCGGGCCAGCGCGAGGGCAGAGAGCGACGGATCCACGGCATAGACGCACGCCCCCGGGAGTGTCTCGTCAAGCTCGCCGAGGATGAGTTCGGTGACGGCCCCGGGCCCGCAAGCCAGGTCGACAACGGCGGAATCGGCGTCAATCTGCGAGTGCGATACCAGCCAGGCGTTGACCTGCTTGAAAAACGGGTGGCCGGCAAACCGGGCGAATGAGAATCGCTCGTCTTCTTTGACTGGCGACTCGTCCATTACGTCCCCCCGATCCAGTTGTCGCCAAGAAGAAGAAGTAGGCCATGTTTTCTGCCCGCGGGACCCGTCTCCTGCTGCCAATGACCCGGTTGAGCTATTGCAAGCCCGCCTCCAGTCCGCTACGGTAGTCCCGCCAGATCGTGAGAGAGGAGCGGTCTCAATGTCAAAGGCACCGGAGATGACAGACGAGCGCGCCGAACCGAGGCCCGATGGCCGCACCGGCGGACGCGGGATCAACCAGATTACGCTGGTGGGCCGGCTGACCAGAGATCCGGAACTGCGGAATGTGGGGGACGGCGTGCCCCGCGCGTGGTTCGTCGTGGCGGTGCCCCGCGGCTATGCCGGAAAGGATGGCGATCGGGATGCGGACTTCATCAACGTCGTCGCCTGGCGGAAACTGGCCTCTGTCGTCAGCGAACACCTCCAGAAGGGCCGACTGGTCGGCATCGTTGGCCGGCTGCAGGTGAGTTCGTTTGAGGCGCAGGATGGCAGCCGCCGCTCGACGACCGAGGTAATCGCGGACCAGATCGTCTTCCTCGACGCCCCGAAAAAGCCCGCCAAGACCGACGGCTGAGCCGCGGCAGTATTCTGGACCAAAGGGACGGATTTGCCAAAAGAACTGGGACGCGAGGTTTCGCTCGCGTCCCTATCTGCTCGCGACCGCGTTGCGGCGGGAACCCTCCACGCCTCGCCGAAAACGACTGCGATGACTGTACCATGGCGTCCGGCGTGAACGCGGCTGGATGTGGAGTATTGCTGCTGCACGGGTTCTCGGGGTCCCCGCTGGAGATGACTCCGCTGGCCGAGGCCCTGTCGGTGTCGGGATGGACGGTGTCGGTAGCCCGGCTGGCCGGGCACGGGACCTCCCCCGATGACCTCGCCCGCGTCACCTGGCCGGAGTGGGTGGCCTCGGCGCGCGAGGCCTACAGGGACCTCCGGCACCGATGCCGCCGGGTCGCGCTCGCCGGGTTGTCGATGGGGGGCGCGCTGGCCCTGTACCTCGCCGCTTCGGATCCCCCGGCTGCCGTTGTGGCGATCTCGGCCCCGATTCGGGTCCGGCCGCTGCTGGCGTCGGCGGCGCGGGTGGCATCAAAGGTGATGCCTGTGGTGCCGGTGTTGGTACGCCTCGTTCCCCGTGATCCGGAAGTCCGCGCGTATTGGTCGCCGTATTCGCGGATTCCACTGGTGGCCGCAGGCCAACTGGAGTTGCTGTTGGCCGAGACCCGCCGTGCCCTTCCACAGGTGCGTGTGCCGCTGCTGGTGGTGCAGGGGCGCCGCGATTGGATCATCCCGCGCGACAGCGCACAAGAAATTTTGCGCCTGGCCTCCGGGGCGCCGGGAACTCTGCTCTGGCTGCAGCGCTCAGGCCACGTGGCCACCTTGGATCGGGATCGCACGGTGCTGGCTGATGAAGTGACAAAGTTCCTGCGGATCCACCTGGCCCCGTAAACGGGCAGAGCGAGCAGGGTGGCCGCGGATGAAAGAGCGAATACCGACAGCACTCCACGGACACCGCAACTCGTGTCGGGAAAGACGCACGAAGGGAGGCAATGGGATGCAACCAGAGGATAGGGAGAGAACTGCGGGCGGGCTCACGCGGCGGCGCTTTCTTCAGGCCGGCGTCGCAGGGCTGACCGGGCTGGCGCTGTCGAGTGTGAACGGGTGGCTGAAGCAGGCCGCGGCGCAGCTGCCGCCGGGATCGTACAATCCGCAGCTGCAACTGTCGTTTCCCGTGGAGCCGGGAGCCTCGCTGCGGATTCTGCGCTGGTCGCAGTTTGTGAGCACAGACCAGCCAGAATACGAGCGCATGGCGCAGCAGTTCACGCGTCGCACGGGCGTGCCGGTCCGTCTGGAGTACGAGGCCTGGCCGGACGTGCAACCCAAAGCGGCGGCGGCCGCCAACGTTGGAGCCGGGCCGGACATCGTCCTTGGCTTTTTCGATGAACCGCATCTCTGGCCGGATAAGCTCGTGCCGGTGACCGATCTCGCCGAGTATCTCGGCCGCAAATACGGCGGGTGGTTTCCGGTGGCGCCGCAGTACGGGTACAGCAATCAGGTGGGACAGTGGATCGGGGTCCCCATCGGCGCTCCAGGATCCTGCCTCAACTACCGGATGTCCTGGGTGAAAGAGGCCGGATTCGACCCCGATCCTGCCAGCTTTCCCAAGACGACGGACGAGTTTCTCCGCCTTTGCCGGGCCCTCAAAACCCGCGGGCACCCCACCGGGTTCGCGCTGGGCAAGGCCGTTGGCGATGCCAACACCTGGTGTCACTGGTTGCTCTGGACGTTTGGGGCCCACGCGGTGGCGCCCGACAGCAAGACCATCACCCTCAATACGCCTGAGACGGTCAACGCCTTGGAGTACGGACGGCAACTCTTCGAGACGATGATTCCCGGTGTGGCAGGATGGCTCGATCCCAACAACAACCGGGCGTTTCTGGCCGGTGAGGTCGCGCTGACGAACAATGGCATCAGCATCTACTTTGCCGCCAAGAACGATTTCCCGGAGATCGCCGCCGATATGAACCACGCCGTCTACCCGCAGGGATCGGCGGGGCGACCGACCGAGCTGCACCTCTTCAGCCAGGCGTACGTCTTCAAGTACACGAAATATCCGAACGCAGCGAAGGAGTTCCTACGATTCATGATGGAGGATCCCCAGTATCCGCGATGGATCAACGCGATGCTGGGCTACGTCAGCCATCCGCTGCGGGTGTTCAACAATCTGGCGGTGTGGCGTTCTGACCCGAAAGCCGTCCCGTTCCGGGATGCCGTGGCGCGGATGCTGCCGCATTCCTACCAGGGGACGCCTGGGCCGAAATCTGCGCGGGCCCTCTCGGAATTTGTCATCGTCGACATGGTGGCCGATGCGCTCACCGGCCGGCGCAGCGTGCGCGAGGCGATCCTCGCGGCCGAGGCGCGCCTCAAGCGCATCTATGAAGCCTAGATCCGCGGTGGAGTGATGGCCGGGATCGAGGTCACCGCCCCTGCGCGTGCCACGCGGCCCGCCGATCTGATCGGCCGCATTTTGGAGAATCGTCATGCGCTTGGGGTGCTGATGGTCACCCCCGCGCTGCTCATCCTGGCCATCTTCCTCGCCTATCCTTTCGGGTTGGGAGTATGGCTCGGCTTCACCAATGCCACGATCGGACAGGCCGGCCATTTTGTGGGCCTGGGGAACTTCCGCTACCTGCTCGGTGACTCGGTCTTCCGTCTGGTGGTGCTCAACACGACGCTCTACGCCGCGGCGGCGGTCGTCTGTAAACTGCTGCTGGGCCTTCTGCTGGCGCTGCTGGTCAACCGGGAGTTCCGCGGCAAACGCATCGTGCGCGCCATCATGCTCCTGCCGTGGATTGTGCCGACCTCGCTCTCCGCGCTGGTCTTCTACTGGATCTACGATCCGACGTTTAGCGTCATTACCTGGACGCTCCGGCGGATCGGGCTGGCGCACGGGTTCATCAACTATCTTGGAGATCCTAATCTCGCCCGAGCGTCGCTCATCGCCGCCAACATCTGGCGCGGCATCCCCTTCTTTGCGATCGGCCTGCTGGCAGGGCTGCAGACGGTCAGCACGACCCTCTATGAGGCGGCCGAGATCGACGGCGCCGGTCCCTGGCAGAAATTCTGGTTCGTGACCTGGCCGCTCCTATTGCCGTTGACCGTCGTGGTGACCGTCTTCTCCACCATCATGACGGTCGGCGACTTCCAGCTGATTTGGATCATCACCCGCGGAGGCCCGGCCAATGCCACGCATCTCTTTGGCACGCTCGCCTACCAGCGTGCCATCCAGGGTGGATTCATTGGAGAGGGAGCGGCGATCTCTGCATTCGTGCTGCCGGTGCTGGTTGCGGCCGTGTTGGTAAGTTTCCACTACCTGCGGAGAGAATGATGCGGCGCTCGGCACTGACTACCGCGCTGACTTTTACCCTTCCCTTATGGGCGTTCCTGGCGCTGTTGCTCTTCCCGTTCTACTGGATGCTTGTCACCGCGGTGCGGCCGAACAAAGAACTGTACAATCTGTCGTTGAACCAGCTGTGGACGATGCATCCCACCTGGCAGCATTTCCAGAAGCTGCTGTTCGCGACCCATTTCAGGCCCTGGTTGGGGAACACGATGGTCATCGCCGTGGGAGCCACCACGGTCGCCCTGTCGTGCAGCGTGCTCGCGGCCTATGCGCTGCAGCGCCTGCGCTTTCGCGGTTCCGGGGTGCTCGGCGTGGCGATCTTCCTGAGCTATCTGGTGCCCCCGGTCATTCTCTTTATCCCGCTGGCCCGCATCATCAACGAACTCGGGTTGTGGGATCGGCCGGCCGCGCTGATTCTGACCTACCCGACGTTTCTGATCCCGTTTGCCACCTGGCTCCTGATGGGGTACTTCAGGTCGATTCCGGCCGAGCTGGAAGACTGTGCGCGCATTGACGGCGCCACGCGGCTCCAGGTGCTCCGTCACATCACGCTGCCCCTGGCGCTGCCGGGGATCCTGTCCGCGCTGATCTTCTCCTTCACCCTGTCGTGGAACGAATACCTCTACGCGCTCGTCTTCCTTTCCTCCACGGAATCGAAAACGATTCCCGTCGGTTTGGCCACCGAACTCATCACCGGTGATGTGTTCCAATGGGGGCCGCTGATGGCCGGGGCGTTGCTGGGGTCGGTCCCGGTGGCACTGATCTA
Source organism: Candidatus Segetimicrobium genomatis (assembly GCA_005882335.1). GTDB lineage: Bacteria > Sysuimicrobiota > Sysuimicrobiia > Sysuimicrobiales > Kaftiobacteriaceae > Telluricultor. The sequence continues at coordinate 9,620 of VBAP01000012.1, read as the reverse complement.
CTCCTTCTTCGTCGAACACTACGTCGCCGGGCTGACCGGCGCATTGAAAGAGTAACGCTGGTCGCAACCGCGATGCTGCTGCTGCGAGAGTCGGACGTGCGCGAGTTGCTCTCGATGGAACCGCTGATCCCGCTGATGGAGGAGGCGCTGCGCGCCTATTCCACCGGCGGGGTGGCGCAGCCGGTGCGGCTGGCCATGACGGTCGAGCCTTACGCCGGATATCTCGGTCTCATGCCGGCGCATCTCCGCTCCGCCGGCGCTCATGGTGGGCCGGGAGTCCGGGAGGCGTTGGGCGCGAAGGCGGTGACCTTCTACCCGTCTAATGCCGCCCGCGATCTGCCCACGCACCTGGCGGTGGTGCTCCTGTGGGACGGTGCGACCGGGGAATTGCTGTCGATCATGGATGGACGGCTGATCACCGAAATGCGCACTGCCGCCACCTCGGCAGCGGCAACGCGAACGCTCGCCCGGAGGGACGCGGAGGTGCTGGCTCTCTTAGGATCGGGAATCCAGGCCCGCAGCCATCTCGATGCGATCCGGCTGGTGCGACCCCTCCGGCACGTGCGCGTCTGGTCCCGTACGGCGGCCGGAGTCCAGAGGTTCATCGCGGAGATGCACCCACACGCCGGGGTGCCGATGACGGCGTGTGCCTCGGCCGAGGATGCCGTCCGCGAGGCAGAGATCATCGTCACGGCGACGTCGGCGTCGACTCCGGTCCTGCGAGGTGCATGGATCGCTCCGGGCGCGCATATCAATGCGGTCGGCGCGCCGCGGCCGGACTGGCGCGAACTCGATACGGACGCGGTCCGGCGCGCGCGTGTCTTTGTGGACTCGCGGGCCGGCGCTCTCGCAGAATCCGGTGATGTTCTCGTGCCGATCCAGGAGGGGGCGATTGCGCGAGACCATATCCGTGGGGAGATTGGCGAGGTGCTGGCCGGTACCGTGGCCGGGCGAACCAGCGAGCGCGACGTTACACTCTTCAAGTCCCTGGGCATGGCCGTCGAGGATGTGGCGACGGCGCGCTATGTGTATACGCGAGCTCGCGAGAGAGGGCTTGGACAAGAGATAAAGCTGTAATATGGGCGAACACAGCGAACATGGCAACACAGTGAACTGGACAAACAGAACGAAGGAGGCTACCAAGATGCGATCTCTTCACGAATATGTTCCCCATGTTCCCTATGTTCCCCGTGTTCGCTCCGGAGGTTGAGCCGCATGGCAGGCAAGCGCATCGTCATCCTGGGCGGTGGATTCGGCGGGATCACAGCTGCACTAGAGCTGCGGCGCGCGCTGGCGGCTGACCATCAGATCACGCTGGTGGACCGGCGCGGGACCTTCATGATGGGACTGCGCAAATTGTGGGTTCTGATTGGGCGGGGAACTCGTCAGGAAGGAACGCGCTCGCTCGATTCGCTGAAGGCGCGAGGCATCCAGGTGCACCGCGCCGCCGTGACCGCGATCGACGCCCGTACCCGCACGGTGCGAACCGATACGGCAAGCATCCCCTTCGACTATCTCATCGTGGCGCTGGGCGCGGAGCCGAGGACGGACCTGATTCCCGGATTCGGCCCGCCGGCCTTCAACCTCTATGATCCTGACGATGCGGAGCGTGTGGCCGGGCGCATTCGGACCTTCCGCGAGGGACGCATCCTCGTCGCCGTGCTCGGGGTCCCGTACAAGTGCCCGCCGGCCCCGTATGAAGCGGCGATGATGCTGGACGATCTCTTCCGCAAGCTGGGCCTGCGCGACGGCGTCGAGATTCATGCCTCCACACCGCAGCCGATGTCCCTGCCGGTCGTCGGGGCCGCCGGATGCGCGCAGGTCGAGGGACAGCTGGCCGGCAAGGGCATCCGATTCACTCCAAACCGCAAGGTCATGAAGGTGAATGGTAACTCGCTCGTGTCCGACGGGACGACGATTCCGGCCGATCTCCTCATCGGGGTGCCGCCGCACCGCCCGCCCGCGGTCGCGCGCGAGAGTGGACTGACGATGCGAGGTGAGTGGATCTCCGTGGATCCCGCCACGCTGCGGGCATCCATAGACGGCATCTTTGCCATCGGCGATGTGGTGGAGATCCCCCTCGCCAACGGCATGGCGCTCCCCAAAGCCGGCGTCTTCGCGGAGGAGCAGGCGAAAGTGGTCGCGGCACAGATCACCGGCGAAATCACCGGCCGCCCTGAACCGGCGCCGTATCGCGGGCACGGGTACTGCTTCATTGAGATGGGGAGTGGACAGGCTTCGATGGTGCAGGGCGATTTCTTCGCGACGCCCGCCCCGGCAGTGCAGGTAACACCGCCCAGCGCAGAGGCGTACTAGAACGCAGAACGCACCTGGCAGATTGCATGAGGCATCCTGCGTCTGTGCTCTGCCATCTGCGTTCTAGTCAGCACTTCAAGCGGTGCCTGGCACCGATGAAGGCGCGGATGAACCGCAATATCTTGTGGTTGGAGTTTCTCTGGCCCCCCGATGTGGGGGTCTTATCGCATCATCGAAAATTCTTGGTATTTCTTGGGAATCCGAGGTCTGTGGGAAGGAGTTAGGGGGTACGGGTGGAATAGAAGTGGAACGAAGTGGGGAACGGTGGGGCAGCTTGTTCAGAGGCGAGCATCATTACTCCCTGGACGACAAGGGGCGGATCGTACTGCCCCAAACATTCCGCGCCGCCCTGGGCAGCAGGGTCGTCGTCACGCGGGGGCTCGATGAGTGCGTCGCGGTATACGCCCCACAAGAGTGGGCGAGGAACGAAAAGAAGCTGCGGGGGTTATCGGTCAGCCGGCGCGACTTCGTTCGCTTCGTGCTGGCCAGTGCCGAAGACGTTGAGCTGGACCGGCAGGGGCGCATGACGGTTCCATCGCACCTGCGCGAATACGCCAAGATCGAGCGGGATGCCGTGGTCGTCGGGGTCGGCAGTCGCCTGGAGATCTGGAGTCTACTGAACTGGCAGCGGTACCTGGCGCGTGTCCAGGCAGAGGCGACCTCGATCGCGTCTGAGTTGAAAGACTTGAGCCTGTGACGGCGTGAACCGGTGGGACGATCGAGCACGTACCGGTTCTCTTGACGGAAACGCTCACATGGCTACAGCCCCGGCCCGGCGGGGTGTATGTCGACGCCACCCTCGGCGGAGGAGGACACGCCGAGGCGATCCTTGACCGGATCGTTCCAGGTGGACGCTTGATCGGGATCGATCGGGACGAGCAGGCGCTGGAGCAGGCGTCCCGACGACTGGAGCGATTCGGCGGGGCCGTCACGCTCATCCGCGAGAACTTCGCGGCAATCAGAGCGGTCCTCCTGTCGCAAGGCATCGATCGGGTCGATGGGGTGCTGTTCGATCTCGGCGCCTCGACGATGCAGTTCGCCGATCCGCAGCGGGGGTTCGCGTTCTCGGTTGCGGGGCCGCTGGACATGCGGATGGACCGGCGGCAGCAACTGACGGCGGCGGAGCTGGTGAACGGGCTGGCGGAACGAGACCTCGCCGACCTGATCTGGCGTTATGGTGAGGAGCGGTGGTCGCGGCGGATTGCCCGCGGGATTGTTCACGCCCGGCCGCTCGCGACGACGGTGGAACTGGCCGAGGTGGTCCGCCGGGCAATTCCACGGCGGGCCTGGCCGCGGACGATCCACCCGGCCACCAGGACGTTTCAAGCGCTACGCATCGCGGTCAACGATGAACTATCGAACCTTGAAAATGTCATACCAGCTGCGGCGGAGGTGCTCCGGGAGGCGGGTCGACTCTGCGCCATTACCTTCCACTCCCTGGAGGATCGAACCATCAAACACACCTTCCTGCGCCTCTCCCGTGGGTGCACCCGTTCTCCCGGGTCCTCCGCCTGCACGAACGGGGGGAAGCGATGGTTGCGCGTCTTGACGAAGAAGCCGATCCCGCCGACCCTCGAAGAAATCGAGCGCAACCCCCGCGCGCGAAGCGCAAAGCTGCGCGCGGCGGAGCGGCTGGCAGACACTGAAGTTGGAAAGTTGGAGAGTTGAAGAGTTGGATCCAACTTTTCAACTCTTGGTCTCTTCAACTGAATAGAGAGTTGGGGTTGGGGCGTTCGGGGATCGGCCTTCGCACCTTCACACACACCCCGAACATCCCTCCACAGCACACGAGCACCTCCGGCAACCGATGCCCGGCGTCCCGCCCCAACACGAAACTGCAAGTTGGAAAGTTGGAGAGTTGAAGAGTTGGAGAGACGGCTGATGGTATTTAACTCTCCAGCTTTCCAACTCTCCAACTCTCCAACTCTGATGTGGGAGTAGCGGATGCTCGCACTGGCGCCTCGATCACGAACCTATCCGGTGCTCCTACCGGACCGACCGTCGACCGAGCGGGAGCCGGCGCGGAGGCGGACCCGCCGACGTCCCCTGCCCACCATCATGGCGCTGGCGGTCGTCGCGGTCCTCCCCGCACTCGCGCTGGTGGCTCAGCGCACGGAAGCCGCGCGCACCGGCTACGTCATCCTGGGATTGCGCCAGCAGGTCGAAGTGCTCGCAGCCGAAAATGCCCAGTTGCTCGCCACGACCTCGGCGCTCCGCGCGCCGGACCGGATCGAGCGCATCGCCAGGGCGGACCTTGGGATGCTGACCCCGCGGCCGCAGCAGGTGGCTGCGCTTGCGGTGCCCGCACCGGCCCTAGCTGCGGCGGGTGTCCCATCCCTCACTGTCTGGGATCGCTTTGCCGCGTGGTTCGTCCGCAGCGAGGCGGCCGCGGGCGAACCCTCGCAGTGAGCGGGGGTGCGCCAGCCGTCGCGCGGTACACGCCGGCGCTATAACCCCCGCACCGTTGGCCGATCTTTTCGCAGGCAGCCCCGCCTCCCCGATTCTGCTCCGCTCCACACGCGTGCCGATCTGGTCGCCGACCATCGCATCCTGATCCGCCGCCGCACGATGTTGATGACGGGCCTGCTGCTTGTCGCGCTGTCCGTGCTCGCGCTGCGGTTGGCCCAGTTGCAGGTCATCGAAGGCGGGCGGCTGCACCAGTTGGCCCAGCGGCAGCAGCTCGAGGCGATTGCGCTGGATCCGCATCGCGGTCTGATCTTCGACCGGCGCGGCCGCGCCCTGGCCGTCAACGTTGACGCGACATCCATCTATGCGGTGCCCAGTGCAATCGCCGATCGCCAGGCGTTCGCGGCGCGCGTAGCACCGGTGCTGGGCCAGGGCGTGGACGAGGTGAAGCGGCGCCTGGCCTCCGGCAGGCACTTCGCCTGGCTGGCCCGCAAGGTCAGCCCGCAGCTCGTCGCCCGCGTCCGCGCCCTGGGCATGGCCGACGAGATCGGCTTTCTGACGGAGGACAAGCGCGCGTATCCCAACGGCCCGCTTGCCGCCCAACTGATTGGATTCGCAGGGATCGACAATCAAGGACTTTCAGGAGTGGAGCTCTCCTATGAGCAGGTCCTGCGCGGGACGGTCGGGCGTGCCATCGCGGCGCGCGACGGCCGGGGCCGCGTGATGGTGGAGACCCAGCAGGTGCTAGGCACGCCACAGGATGGACAAGATATCCTGCTGACCATCGATCAGGTGATTCAGCACATCACCGAGCGTGAGCTGATCGCGGCCGTGGAGCGCACAGGCGCGAAAGGCGGGTGGGCGGTGGTCATTGACCCTATGACCGGTGAGATCCTGGCCATGGCGACCGTCCCCGCTTTCAACCCCAACTCCGGCCCGGACGCCAACGTGCGGCGCTGGGTCAACCGGCCGGTGGCCGAGGCGCAGGAGCCGGGATCGACGTTCAAGATCTTCTTAATGGCAGCGGCGCTGGATTCAGGCGTCGTGCCTCCGACTGAGCGCTTCTTCTGCGGCGGGTCGCTGCCGGCACCGGGAGGGATCGTCCTCCGCGATGCCGGCGGGAGGCGGCACGGATGGCAGACGATGAGTGAAATCGTCAAGAACTCTTGCAACGTCGGCGCGGCACAGGTGGGCACGCGGCTGGGCAAAGCGCAGTTCTTCCATTATATCCGCGCCTTCGGGTTCGGCCGGCCGGTGGGAATCGATCTGCCGGGCGAGTCGGCTGGCATCGTGCCTCCACCTTCCGCGTGGCTGGGGCCGGGCCTACAGACGATCTCGTTCGGGCAGGGCGTTTCGACGACGGCCATCCAGCTGCTGACTGCCGCCACGGCGCTGGTCAACGATGGAGCGATGCTTCGCCCCTTTGTCGTGCGGGCCGTGCGCGACCACCAGGGCCGGCTGACCGACGCCGCCGGACGCCAGGTCCTGGGCCGCGCGATCAGACCGGACACCGCAGATGCGGTCTTGGAGATGATGGTGGGGGCGACGAGGACCGGGACGGGCACCCAGGCGCGCATCGACGGTTACACGGTCGCCGGCAAGACGGCCACGGCACAGAAGCCGGCCCGCCAGGGAGGATATGACCCCGACCGTTATCTGGCTTCGTTCCTGGGCATCGTCCCCATTCCGAATCCCCGCCTGGCGGCGTTAGTCGTGCTGGACGAACCGCACGGGGCGTACTCTGGCGGCGAGGTGGCTGCGCCAGTGTTCCGACAGATCGTCTCGCAGGTGCTATGGTACCTGCGCGTGCCGCCGGCTGTCCAACCCGCAACCCCATCGGGAGGTGTCCCGCGCATCCCGGCGGCCGCGGGCACGCGGTAATGGTGGGAGGCCGCCCTCAGGCGACCTAATCCTCTTCCCCTCTCCCGCGGGGAGAGGGGCAGGGTGAGGGGTGGGAGCCTCTCTGTATAATGACATTGAGACAGACGATGATTACTCTCGGCGAGTTGCTGCGCAGTCTCCCATCGGCACGGGTCTTGGGTCCGACCGCGACCCCCATCGCTGATATCGCCTATCATTCGAAGGCGGTCCGGTCCGGAGGGCTGTTTGTGGCCGTGCGAGGCCTGCAGCACGACGGGCATACGTTCGTCGCGGAGGCGATCGCCCGCGGCGCGGTGGCAGTGGTCGTGGAGCGGCCGGTGGAGGTCTCCGTAGGGGTGACGCAGGTCATCGTCTCTGACTCCCGCGTCGCCCTGGCGTCCCTCAGCTGCGCCTTCTTTGGCGAGCCATCACGCGCGTTCTCGCTCATCGGGATCACCGGCACGAACGGCAAAGGCACGACCGCGTACCTCCTCGACGCGGTGCTGGCCCGCGCGGGACGGCGCACCGGAGTCGTCGGCACCCTGGGCGTGAAGGTCGGGACGCAGACGACTCCGCTGGACCGCACCACGCCCGAAGCGCCAGACCTCCAGCGTATCCTGCGGCGGATGGCAGACCACCAGCTGGACAACGTGCTCATGGAGGTGGCCTCGCACGCACTGGCACTGCACCGTGTTGATGGCTGCCGGTTCCGCGGAGCCGTGTTCACTAATCTCACGCAAGACCACCTGGATTTCCACAAGACGCTGGAGGCCTACCGCGACGCCAAACGCACACTCTTTGAGATGGTGGATCCGGACGGGAACGCCGCGATCAACGCCGACGATCCAAGCGCCTCCTTGATGGCCGCGGCGAGTCGGGCCCCGGTCGTCACCTACGGAATCACGAGCCGCGCCGATGTGCGCGCGGAAGGTCTGCGCCTGCATCTTGACGGTAGTGAGTTCACCGCGGTCACGCCGCGCGGACGGCTCCCCGTGCGTTTGCGGCTGCACGGCCGGTTCAACGTCTACAACGCCCTGGCCGCGATTGCCGCCGTGGATGCGCAGCAGATCCCGCTCGAGCTGATTGGGCAAGCGCTGGCAGAGTTTGCCGGGGTGCCGGGGCGATTTGAGGCTGTGCTGGAAGGACAGCCATTCGCCGTGATCGTGGACTACGCACACACGCCGGATGGATTGGAGAATGTGCTCCAGGCGGCGCGGGGCTTCTCGACCGGCCGCACGCTGGTCGTCTTCGGCTGTGGTGGTGACCGCGACCGCACAAAGCGGCCGGTGATGGGGAAGATTGCCGCTCAACTGGGCGACGTCGCCATCGTCACCTCCGATAACCCGCGCAGCGAGCAACCCACGGCGATCATCGAGGAGATCCTGACCGGGATCCGGGATCCGGGATCCGAGATCCGGGACCAGCCATCCCAGGCCCGGGGCCTGCGGCCCCAGGCCCGTATTGAGGTGGAACCGGACCGCAGGAAGGCTATCTCCCGGGCCATCGAACTCGCGCGTCCGGGCGATGTCGTGCTCATTGCCGGCAAAGGGCATGAACCCTATCAGGAGATCAAAGGCGTGAAGCATCCATTTGACGATCGCGAGGTTGCGCGCGAGGTGCTGCGACAGCTGCGCAGGGGTCAGGGGTCGGGAGTCGGGGGTCAGGGATCCGAGCAGGGGAGTTGGTAGGTCAGCATGCGCCTTTCTTTGGACGAGATCATTAAGGCCACAGGCGGTCAGTTTCTAACCCCCGGCCCCAGAACCCCGGCCCCCTTTGTGACGGGGGTCAGCACAGACACCCGTACGCTCCGCGACGGAGATCTGTTCGTGCCCCTGCGCGGGCCACGGGCAGACGGTCACGACTTCATCGCCGATGCGTTCCACCGAGGCGCCGCAGCCGCTCTCTCCGCGCGGCCGGCCAGCGGCCTGCCCTCCGGCGCGGTGTTGATCCGCGTGGATGATCCGCTGCGCGCCCTGGGCCGGATCGCCCGTGCGTACCGCCGCACGCTGACGGTCACCGTCGTCGGAGTCACCGGGAGCGTGGGGAAGACGACGACCACGAAGTTGTGCGCCGCGGTTCTGGGGCGGGCGTTTGCCGTCGCCTCCACCAAAGAGGTGTGGAACGCAGAGATTGGCGTGCCGCTCACGCTGTTGGGGCTCACTCCGGAGCACGGCGTCGCGGTCATCGAGATGGCGATGCGGGGGCTGGGCCAGATTGCGGAACTGGTGGAGATGGCCGCGCCCTCGATTGGTGTCGTGACCTCCATCAGCGACGCGCACCTGGAGCACCTGGGGAGCCGCGAGAACATTGCCCGGGCCAAGGGAGAGCTTGTGGCGGGTCTCCCAGATGACGGGGTGGCCGTCCTGAACCGCGATGACGAACTGGTCAGTGGACTGGCGCGGCTGTGCCGGGGCCGCGTGATGACGTACGGGCTGGCTGGCCCGGCGGACGTCAGGGCGGATCAGGTGCGCTTTGAGCCTGCGGGTATGACGTTCCGTCTGCTCGCGGGACGCAAGCACACCGATGCCCGGCTGCCCGCCTGGGGGCGGCACAACGTCGCGAATGCGCTCGCCGCGACCGCCGTCGGGCTGGTGTTGGGGATGGATCTCGAGGCTATTGCTGCCGGGATGGCCGGGTGGACGCCCCCGGCGATGCGCCTGCAGCCGGTGCAGCTGGATGACATCCTCGTGATCAACGATGCGTACAACTCGAGCCCCTCTTCAGTCCGTGCGGCTCTAGATGTTCTCGAGGAAGCCGGCCGGGGACGCCGGCTGGTCGCGGTGCTGGGAGAGATGAGAGAACTGGGCGCCCAGTCACCCGAGCTGCACCGGGATGTTGGACGGGACGTGGCCCGACGGAAGATCGCGTTCCTGCTCGCCGTCGGCGGAGGCGCCGGTGTCATCGGTGAGGGCGCGGCGGCCGGAGGCATGGATGCCGATCGCATCGAACACGCCCTGACCCTCGAGGAAGCAACGACGCGCCTCCGCACACTGCTGCAACCTGGCGACGTGGTCCTGATTAAGGGGTCGCGCCTCCTC
>VBAP01000011.1 GCA_005882335.1 Candidatus Segetimicrobium genomatis | reverse complement strand
ATGATATTCGCCACGGCGCTTTCAACCTTCTTCATGTTGTAGGTGTATGGAATGTCCGGCACGGCCAGGATCACCGCCGGCACGTGCCGGGGCGACGCCTGCATCCGGAGTCGCGCGCGGATGGCATCGCGGAGTTGCGCCGTGAGCGGACCGCCCGCCGCCAGCTTCACAAACAGCACGATGCGTTGGTCTCCGCGCCACGACTGGCCGACGACCAGGCTGTCGGCGACTTCGGGAAACTGCTCGAGCACCCGGTAGATCTCGGCCGTCCCGATGCGCACCCCACCCGGCTTCAGGACGGCGTCGGAGCGGCCGGCAAAAGTGATGCCGCCGGTGTCGCTGTGGATGCAGATGTAATCTCCATGCCGCCACACGCGTGTGTGGGGATAGAACGTGAAGTAGGCGTCTCGGTATTTCCGGCCATCCGGGTCATTCCAGAAGTACAGGGGCATCGAGGGTGCCGGCGCCTCACAGACCAGCTCGCCCTGCCGGTCCCGTACAGGGCGGCCCTCGTCGTCATAGGCGTTGACCTTCATCCCCAGCGCCGGGCCTTGCAGTTCGCCCGCGTACACCGGGCTGATCGGATTGCCACAGGCGAAGCACCCGTTGATATCCGTGCCGCCGGAGATGGAGTTGAAGTGCAGGTCCTCCTTGATCTCGCGGTAGACGTATTCGAATCCTTCCGCGGACAGCGGGGATCCGGTTTGAGAAATCTCCCGCAGCGACGACACATCGTGCTCCCGGCCGGGCCGCACCCCTGCGCTGCGGAGGGCATTGAGATAGGTGGCGCTGGTCCCAAAGATCGTCACGCGCTCATCCGCAATCAGCTTCCACATCGCCCCGGCGTCCGGGTAGGTGGGACTGCCATCGTAGAGCAGCACGGCCGCCCCAACCGCCAGGGACGAGAGGAGCCAGTTCCACATCATCCAGCTGCACGTCGTGACGTAGGTGATCACGTCGCTGCGCTGCAGGTCCGTGTGCAAGAGGAGTTCCTTCAGGTGGTTGATCAGGACGCCCCCCGCGCTCTGCACCATGGCCTTTGGTCTCCCCGTCGTACCGGAGGAGAACATGATGTACACGGGATGGTCGAAGGGTAGTTGTTCGAAGGTGAGCGCCGGATGCCGCTCGGGCGCCAGGAACTCCTCGTAGCGGATGGCGCGGGGGATTGCCGTGAGATCCGGTCGCGTGTGCGCGTAGGATGACACGATGACGCGCTCGAGCGATGGGATCCCGCGGGCCACCGCGGCGGCGTTCTCCAACGTGGCATACGGCTCTCCCTTATAGACATAGCCGTCGGCCGTGAACAACACTTTGGGTTCGACCTGGCCGAGGCGGTCCGCTGCAACCTGGGGGCCGATGTCGGTGGCGCAGGACGCCCACACCGCACCGATGGCGGTCGCAGCCAGCATGGCCACGGCGGTCTCGATCAGATTCGGCATGTAGCCGCAGACCCTATCGCCGGGGCGGACGCCCATCGCGCGAAGCGAATGCGCCAGCCGGGCCACGGCCTCGTACAGGCCGGCATAGGTCACCCGGGCCGACGGCCCGCTCTCGCTTCGGAAGATCAACGCGGGCCGGTCGTCGCGGTAGCGCAGGAGATTCTCAGCGAAGTTCAGCCGGGCGCCGGCGAACCACTTCGCGCCTGGAAAAACGCGCAGATCATCTACGACGGCATCGAAACCCCGCGACGCCCGGAGATCGCCGAACTCCCACATCATCGCCCAGAACTCGGGGACGTGGGCGATGGACCACTCATACAGGGACCGGTAGTCTCGATGGTCGACGCCGTGCCTCCGGTTCACGAGGTCGATAAAGCGGGTCAGGTGTGCGGTCCGCTTGCGCTCCTCTGACGGGACCCACAGCGGTGTCTTCATGTCTCGGCGAAGTATTCTCCGGCCTGCGCTCGGGACAGACCATTTCCCAGGACCAGCATCAACTTCAGCCTCGCTTTATGGCCGGGCAGTTCGTGGGCAAAGACGACGCCGCGGCGCTGCAAGTCGCGGAACGCGCCCTCGTAGCCGTACATGTCCCACATGTTGCCGGTGATGCAACGGGTCGTCGCCACGACCATCATCCCGCCGGCCAGGGCCCGATCGAGCGCAGGGAGCAGCGGCGGGTTGACCCGTCCGCCGCCGAAGACCTCCAGCACCAGACCCCGGGTCCCGGCATCGGCGGCACAACGGAGGAACTTATCGTCGCAGTCCACGCACAGCCGGATCAGGTCCACCTGCTTCTCCATGCGGGGCGGTAGGACGGTACGGGGGAGGGAACGCCCGAAGACGTGCGGACCGTCTCCATAGACGATGCCGAGAGGGCCGGTGGCCGGCGATTCGTACGTGTCCTCCTTCTGTCCATTCGTCTTGGTCACCCACCGCGCGGAGTGGATCTCCTCGTTGAGGACCACCAGCGTCCCCAGCCCGCGGGCGGTCTCGCTGGCCGCCACCCGGATGGCGTCATACAGATTGCGGTACCCATCGAACCCGATCTGGGACGCGTTTCGCATCGCCCCGGTGAAGACGACCGGCTTCTCCGTATCTACCGTGAGGTAGAGCAGGTATGCGCTTTCCTCCAGCGTGTCGGTGCCGTGGGTGATCACCAGGCCCGCCACCTGGGGCTGCGCCACGATCTGCCGCGCCCGTTCACTCATCTGGCGCATCGTCTCTAGCGTCATAAACGCCCCAGGTACGAATGCCAGCTCCGCCACCTCGACGTCGGCCACGGCGCCCAGACCCGGAATCTCCTTCAGCAGATCCTGACCCCGCAACGCCGGTTTCGCGCCGCTGCCGTCGACATCACGCGTGGAGATCGTCCCGCCCGTCGTCAGCACCACAACTCGCTTCATGCCGCCGCCTCCCCGTCCATCGGTCACCGATGGATGGTATTAGTGCCGTACCAACTTGATTCCTCACATATGCTCTCCTAAGTATCCATCGTAACGCTCGGAAAGCAGACCTAGCTATCAAGTTGGTATGGCATTAGCCGCAGCCAGGGAGTCGCCTACCGGCGTAGAACTACGCCTGCATTTCCCGCGGGCGGCGCAGCGGATGCGCCAGAGACGACGATGACGACGCAGTATTTCGGGCAACGCATCAAACGCAACGAGGACCCCCGTCTGCTCACCGGGGGCGGGACGTTTGTTGACGACGTCACCCTGCCGGACCTCCTGCACGCGGCCGTCCTGCGCAGCCCGCATGCGCATGCCCGTGTCCGCCGCGTCGACACCGCAGGGGCGGAGGCGCTCCCCGGCGTCGTTGCGGTGTACACCCACGGCGACCTTCCGCCCTCGCTGCAGGAACCGCTGCCCAGACTCATCCCGCATCCGGCGCTGGTCCACCACAAGACTCAGTACGCCCTGGCACGCGACAAAGTACGCCATGTCGGCGAGCCGGTCGCGTTCGTCGTCGCCGCCAGCCGGTACGTCGCTGAAGACGCCCTGGACCTGATCGAGGTGGAGTACGATCCGCTGCCCGCGGTGGTGACGCTTGAGCAGGCTGTGCGGCCGGGCGCGCCTCTGGTGCATGAGGACGCCGGCACCAACGTCTGCGCCCATTACACGCAGCGCGTGGGAAATGTGGACGAGGCATTGGCCCGGGCGGCCCATGTCTTCACCGAACGGTTTGTCATCGACCGGGGGACCGCCGCGCCGATGGAGTGCCGCGGGGTGGTGGCGCAATGGGACCCCAGGCTGCGGCAATTGGTGGTGTGGGACTCCACGCAGGCGCCGATCCCGATCCGTAATGGGCTGGCCCGGCTGCTGGGACTAGCCCAGGGCGGCGTGCGCGTGATCGCACCCGACATCGGCGGCGGCTTCGGACCCAAGATCATGATGTTCTATCCCGAGGAAGTCCTGGTGCCCTACGCGGCGATGCAACTCAGCCGGCCGGTGAAGTGGATTGAGGATCGCCGGGAGAACTTCGCGGCGATGAACCACGAACGCGAACAGATCCACGATGCCGCCATCGCCGTCGACCGGGACGGCCGCATTCTCGCGGTGCGGACGGCGTTTCTCTACGACTCGGGGGCCTACATCCCGTATGGCCTCACCGTGCCCATTGTCGCCAGCACGACGCTGCCGGGTCCGTATAAGATCCCGAACTACCACTGCGAGTTTCGCGCTGTGTTCACCAACAAGACCATCGTCAGCCCGTACCGCGGCGCCGGCCGCCCGCACGGCGTGTTTGTGATGGAACGCTTGATGGACCGGGTGGCGGCGGAACTGGGCATCGACCGGGTGGAACTGCGCCGGCGCAATCTCATCCAGCCGCATGAGTTTCCGTACGACGTGGGGCTCATCTATCAGGACAACGCCCCGCTGATCTACGACAGCGGCAACTATCCGGCGACGCTGGAGGCGGCGCTGCAGAAAATCAGCTACGAGCATTGGCCGCAGGAACGGGCACGATACCGGGCGCAGCACCGCCATGTCGGGTTGGGGGTGGCCTGCTATGTGGAAGGGTCCGGCATCGGCCCGTACGAGGGATGCCGGGTGACCGTGGAGCCGTCGGGGAAGGTCTACGCGGCGACCAGCGTCGGCACGCAGGGGCAAGGACACTTCACCTCGTTTGCGCAGATCATCGCGGACGCTCTGACCGTCCGCGTCGAAGACGTCATCGTCATCACTGGTGACAGCGGCGCGTTTGGCTGGGGGACCGGCACCTTTGCCAGCCGGGCGGCGGTCGTGGCGGGCAGCGCCGCGCACCTCGCCGCGCAGGCCGTGCGGGAGAAAACGCTGCTGGTGGCGGCCACCAAACTGGAAGCGCGCCCCGACGATCTGGTGCTGGAGCACGGCCGCGTGTCTGTCCGCGGCGCGCCGGGGAAATCGATGACCCTGGCTGAGGTCGCCGTCGCGGCCAACCCGCTGCGCGGTACGATCCCCAAGGAGTGGGAGCAGCCCGGGCTGGAGGCCAGCCGCTACTTCGCCCCGCCCCGCGGGACATTTCCCAACGGAGTGCACGCCGCGATCGTCGAGGTCGACATCGAGACCGGCATGCTCAAGATTCTGAGGTATGTCGTGGTCCATGACTGCGGCCGGGTCATCAACCCGATGATCCTCGACGGCCAGATCCGCGGGGGCGTGGCGCAGGGGTTGGGCGGGACCTTCTACGAGAAACTGGTCTACGACGAGAGCGGACAACTCCTGACACAAACATTCATGGACTACCTGCTGCCGACTACGATGGAAGTCCCGGAGATCGAGGTGGACCATCTCGAGACTCCATCGCCGCTCAACCCGCTGGGCGTGAAGGGAGCCGGCGAGGCGGGGGTGATCCCGGTTCCGGCGCTCATGGCGCAGGCGCTCGATGATGCGCTGTCGGAGTTGGGCATCCGCATCACCGAGATGCCGCTCAGCCCGAACCGGTTGTTGGAAATGATTCGAGAAGCCAGAGCGCAGGCACCATCCCCTCACCCGGGCCCTCTCCCCCAGGGAGAGGGGTGAGCGGAACATGAAACCGGCCCCTTTTCAATACGCGGCGCCAGAGTCCGTGGAGGAAACCGTGGCACTGCTGCACGCCCACGGGACCGAGGGGAAGCTGCTGGCCGGCGGGCAGAGTCTGGTGCCGCTGCTGAACATGCGGCTGGCGCGCCCGTCGGTGATCATCGACCTCAACCGCGTGAGAACACTCGACTACATCCGCGAGGAGAACGGCGAGATCGCCATCGGCGCGATGACGAGGCAGCGCACGGCAGAGCGCTCGCCGGTCGTCACGCGAAGGCTTCCGCTGCTGGCCGACGCACTGCCGCTGGTGGGGCATCTCCAGATTCGCACGCGCGGGACGGTAGGCGGCAACATCGCGCACGCCGATCCGTCTGCGGAGTTGCCGGCGGTGCTCGCCGCGCTGGAAGGTAGCGTCGTCGTCCGCGGCCCTGGGGGGACGCGCCGCGTGGCGGCGCATGCGTTCTTCGTCTCTTACCTCACAACCGCCCTGGGACCGGATGAGTTGCTGCTCGAAGTGCGGTTCCCGGCGCACGAACACCAAGGCTCTGCGTTCCTGGAAGTGGCACGCCGGCACGGCGACTACGCCCTGGTCGGCGTGGGGGCGGTGGTGACCATGGCCGGAAATGTCTGCCAACGGGCGCGGTTGGCCTTTACCGGCGTGGGGCCGGTCCCGGTCCGCATTCCGGACGCCGAAGCGGTGGTCACCGGCAAGATGGTCACCGACGGGGTACTGGCTGAACTGGGAAAACTCGTGACGCACATGATTGACCCGACCGGCGACATCCATGCGTCCGCGGAGTACAGGAAGGAAGTTGCCGGGGTCCTGGCACGGCGGGCGATACGGGCAGCGGCGGAACGGGCCAGGATGAAACAGATGAGAATGCGATGAAATCGGAGCAGTCTCTCACATTGTCATCGCGAGCGCCGAAGGCGCGTGGCGATCTCCGTCAATGGAGATTGCTTCGGCCCTTCGGGCCTCGCAATGACAGCACATGAAGAAGCGCACGGGCGTGGTCAGGCGAACAACGAAGGCGCGGGTTGTGACGCCGCGCCGGCGGAATCCGGTCCGCACGGATGCGGCAGCTCCGCCGCTTGTGACGCGTAAAGAGATCACCGTGCAGGTGAATGGGGTCGCGCAGACCGCTGAGGTAGAGGTCCGGATGACCCTGGTGGACTTCATCCGAGAGCGCCTGGGGCTCACCGGTACGCACGTCGGGTGCGAGCACGGGGTCTGCGGAGCCTGCACCATTCTGCTAGACGGTGCGCCGGTCAGGAGCTGTCTGATGTTCGCCGTGCAGGCTGCCGGGCAGGAGATTATGACCGTGGAGGCGCTGGGCACGCCGGACCGGCTGCATCCGATTCAGGAAGCGTTCCGGGATCACCATGGGTTGCAATGCGGCTTCTGCACCCCGGGATTTCTCATGACGACCCTCGCATTCTTGCGCGAGCGTCCCAGCCCGACCGCGGACGAAATCCGGGTAGCGCTGGCGGGGCATCTCTGCCGGTGCACCGTCTATCAGGGTATTGTCGAAGCTGTATCCGATGCCGCGGCGAGGCTCAGGGCGGGAACCCCCACGCCCGCTCCGCGGGCTCGGGGCGGAGCGCGGGAATGAAGACACGCGCGCTGCTACAGGCACGGTCGTTGAACCGCCGCATTGGCAACTACCTCAGGCAACCCCGCGCCGGGTACATCCTTGCCACATTTGACCGGAGCAGTTATCTCGACATGGACGGGCAGATCGTCGCCCTGGTCACGCCCGTGCTCTTGAATGGTCCGCTCAATATCGTCGTCGACGCGGAGGCATTTCACGATCACGTTGCAGCAGGCGACACCGCGACGTCCACGGACCGCGTGCTGCGGGCCGGCGGTCTCGAGATCGAACTCGCCGGTGCCATCGTGTGGGACGCGGCGCTGCCGCCATGGCCGGGGGAACAAATCAGCAGGCTTCGCCACAATCTAGTTACGCTGCGAGGCGTGCTCGACGCGGAAGCACCCGAGGGCGGCCTGGCCCGCGCCGCGACTGGACACCTGGCGACGACAGCACTGGAGACGCGCGCGGCCCCAGCGCTCCGCGATCTGGCTCGGGGACTGCAGCGTTCTGATGCGCTTCTCGTGAGTCGTGCCGCAGGGACGCTGGCCGGTCTGGGCCCAGGACTGACACCCTCAGGCGATGATGTCCTCGTCGGATGCCTGCTAACGCTGGCGCTGTATCCAGATACCGCAGATCTGATGCGCCAGGCAATCGTCTCTGGCGTGCGGGACCGGACGACCCGCATCAGCATGGCCTATCTTGAGGCCGCGGCGCGGGGGGAGGCCAGCGAGGCCTGGCACCGGCTCGTCGACGCGGTGGCTGAAAATGATCCGGACCGCATCGCCGCCGCGGCTCGCAGCGTCATGGCGTTTGGGGAAACGTCGGGGTCCGACATGCTGGCGGGATTGGTCCTCGCGGTGAACGCCTTTATTGCGTGATCGGCCCCGAGGCTACCTCGCCGTCATGGGCGCGGCGACTCTCTGGGGCATATCGGGAGTCGTCGCGAAGAGCCTCTTCAACCGCCGCATCGAACCGTGGACATTGATCGAGATCCGGCTGACCGCGTCCTTTGCGACGCTTCTGGTCATCCTGGCGCTGCGCAGACATCCGCTTCGGGTATCCCGGAGCCTAGTGGGACGGCTGGTGGTGCTGGGGCTGGCGATGACCGCGTCCCAGTTCAGCTACTACCTGACGATCAGCCTGACAGACGTCTCCACCGCGCTGTTCTTGCAGTACACGGGTCCGGTCTTCGTCACGCTGTATGCCTGGGCCGTGACCCGCGAGACCATCACGCCGATGCGGGGCGGCGCTATCCTACTCGCGCTGGCCGGTGCGTATTTTCTCGTCGCCGGCAGGGAGGGCATCCGTATGCAGCCATTGGGACTGCTCACCGGATCCTTTTCCGCAATCGCTTTCGGTGTGTATGCGATCCTGGCCCGAGCACGGATCCGGCAAGTGGACTCGTGGACGGTGCTGCTGTACGCGCTGGGATCGGGCGCCGTTGCCTGGAGCCTGATCGTGCAGCCGTGGAAGGCGTACCTCTCAGGTTACGCGCCGGTCGAGTGGCTGCTCTTCGGATTCATCGCGATCTTCGCCACAATTCTTCCGTTTGGATTGTTTCTGTACGGGCTGCGACACATCACACCCAGCCTGGCCAGCCTGACCGCCACGCTGGAACCGGTGGTCGGCAGCGCCGCGGCGATGGCGCTGCTGCACGAGACGCTGGGCGCAGTCCAGATCGCAGGCGGACTGGCGATCGTCGCGGCGGTGAGCCTGATTCAAACCACCGACCTGTCTGTGGCCAGGCGGGAAGAACTACTCCCTCCCGCTCCTGACTAGCTGATGATGCTGGTGTCAGAATCCCCGGGCCACGCGGACCCGGCGCAGCACGAACCAGGCCAGGCCGGCCAGCACGACCACGGGTACCAGGGCGCTCACGGCGACGACCACGGCTTCAGCCACTCGCAGCAACTGGCGGATCGTCGCCAGGAACGCAGCCTGGATTTTCGTGAGCGTCCCCGAGAAGTCCCAGACTCCCCCGGACGCCTTGGCCTGCTCGTAGGCGCTCACCTGAATCGACGCCAGATCTACCTGCCGGTCCAGATACCGCGCGCGTCCCGTGAGCATCTCGATCTCGCCGCGGACCCGCGCGAGCTCCTGCTCGATCGCCAGCAAGTCTGACACCTTCGCCGCACGGTCGACGAATGCCAGCAGCCGCTGCTCGTAACGCTCCAGGTTGCGGATGCGCGCCTGCAGGTCGACGTATTCCTCGGTCACATCCTGACCGCTGATCCGGCGCTGCTGGACATGGCCCAATTCTTCCACCTGCGACAGCACGTCGGCGAAGCGCGGGGCCGGCACGCGCAGCACAAATGTCCCTTCCGGCGTCGAGCCGGCCTGTGCGAAGGATGAGTCGGCAATGAATCCTCCTGCCACTTCGGCGATGCGGGTCAGCCGCGACGCCGTCTGGTCCAGATCCCCTACCTCAAGCATTACGCTGGCGGTGCGGATGACGTGGCGCAAGGCGGGCTCGCCGGGGGTATGTGGAGCGGGGGCGCCCACCTCCGGCGCGCGCGCGGCCCGATCCACAGATGCTGCTGGAGGCCCCGGGAATGGCGGCGGGGGCGTCGAGACGGACACTTCCGGTCCCCGAGCGCGCTGCAGCGCGACGGGTGAGAACTGCGCGCGCAGCAAGTTCACCGTAAACAACCCGACCATG
>VBAP01000010.1 GCA_005882335.1 Candidatus Segetimicrobium genomatis | reverse complement strand
GGTCCGGCACTTCACCCGGGGCCACGAGTTCGTCGCGCCCAGCGGTGATTCGCAGTTGCCGGGCTGGCTGGTCGAAGACGACAACGAACTGCAGCGCTATAAGCGGGAACAGGGCTACTGCCGGACAATTGAGGATCTGTGTCCGCACGTCCCGGCCGGCACGATCAGCACCTGTGAGATAGTCGCCCACCCGGAGTGCGAACGGTTTCGGCTGTATACACTTCGCGAGCGGCTCATCGATGTGGAAGTACACAACGTCCCCCCGCCGGCGGCGGCGGCACCGGCCGACGCAGAGCGCGTTGCCCTTACCGAGCCGCTCGTGCCCCAGCAGCGCATCGAGGTGGAAGCGAAGTCCGGGCGGCAGCGCGGGATCTTCTCCAGCACGGTGCTGGCTATCGAGCCTTCGCAGATCGCCATCAGCAGACCTGCACGGCTGCAAGAAGCGATGGCGCTCGTTGTCGGCGATCGCGTCACCGTATCCTATCAGGGGCGCGTGTCCAAGTATGTGTTTGAGACCGCGGTCCGATCCGTACGCGAGGGCCGGGTGGACCTGGAGCCGCCTGGAACGATCGGGATCGCCTCACGACGCAGCCCGCGCGTACCCTTGCGGGACTCCACCGTGCGTGTGCGACGGGTGGAGCACGGGGGAGAGGAACTGGCCGGGACGGCGATGGACGCCAGCATACAGGGGGTGCGGGTGGTGATGTCCACCGCACTCCCGCAGTGGGAACGAGTCCGGGTCACGGTGTCTCTCCCGGACGGTCCGCTGGACGTCGATGGCGAAGTGGTCCGTGTCGAGCGGCTGGGCACCGGCCAGATCGCCCACGGGATCTACTTTACGAGCCTCAGTCCGGATGATATTAGCCGGCTCCGGCGATTGGGAGGATGAACGACACGACGATGCGTCTCCAACCGGTCGTCGCCGTTTTGGCGCTGGTTGGCCTGTTTGCGATCTCGGTGCTGGTGGGCTACGTCGGTGGGCAGGCGTTCCTCACCCCGTCAGCTCCGGCACCCAGACCGGCGCGTCCCGCACCGGCCTCGCCAGAACCGCAGGCGCAGGCGCCGACACCAGCTCCTGGGCCTAATACATCTCCCCGGCTGGCTCCTAAATCCCCGGACGCGATTGCCCCGTCGCCGGCACCGGCCACGGGTCCGACGACGACCCCAGCCAAACCTGGGCTCGAGACGGGTGTGCTCTACCGCGTGCAGGTCGGCGCGTACATTTCCAGGGAGAACGCCGAGGCCAGGGCGGCTAAGCTTCGCGAAGAGGGGTTTGACGCCTACGTGACCCAGTCCGGAACTCTCTACAAGGTCCAGGTGGGCGCATTTGCGATCCGCGAGAACGCCGAGCGCCTCGCCGGGGAACTGAAGGCGGCAGGATATGAAGTGCTGATTGCACCCTAAACTACGGTGACTAGTGACTGGTGACTAGTGACTGGTGACTCGTGATTGGCAACTGTAGAGGTACAGGTAGGGGTAGTGGCCAGTCACCATTCACCAGTCACCAGTCACTCGTATAGCGGAGGATTCATTCTGTGGTGAAGCTCATCGCTTTATACAAGAAACCTTCTGATCCGGCGTCGTTCGACCGCCATTATCGGGACAGCCACATGCCGCTCGTTCGCAAGTGGCCCGGCCTGCGCAGGGTGGAACTCGGGCGCGTCACCGGCATGCCAGGCGCGGGCGACCCCCCATACTACCTGGTCGCAGAAATGTATTTTGATGATCAGGAGGCGATGCGCGCGGCCTTGCGCTCGCCCGAGAGCCGGGCCGCGGCAGAAGACCTGCAGAGGTTCGCCCCAGGGTTGGTCACACTCCTCTACGCTCAGGTCGAGTAACGTCCGCCTTCGCATGGACTTCTTGCCGCAGTCCCCATCCGCGTTCGAGTTCCATCACATCCGCTACGAGAAACAACCGCCAGTGGCGCGGGTGATCATCAATCGGCCGGACGTCCTCAACGCCCTCAACTTCGCCGCGCTGCGGGAAATGAGTCGCGCGTTCGAGGACGCGTCTTGGGATGACGGGATCGCGGCGGTGATCTTGACCGGAACAGGTGACCGCGCATTCTGCACGGGCGCAGATCTCGATGAACAGAGTTTGTTCGTGCGGCGTCCCCGCGATTACTGGAAGTGGATGGGGGCGTTCATCGAGGCGCAGGAACGCCTGCGCAACATCGGCAAACCGACGGTGGCGCGGCTCAATGGCATGGTGGTCGGCGGCGGCAACGAGTTCAATCTCGCCTGCGACCTCGCCATCGCCGCAGAGGACGTCGTGATCCGGCATGTGGGGCCGGTGCGCGGCAGCGTGCCGGCGGCCGGGGCGACCCAGTGGCTGCCGATCGTGGTCGGAGATCGGCGTGCGCGGGAGATTCTGTTTCTGTGTGAGGAGATCTCCGCGCCTCAAGCACTGGCGTGGGGCCTGGTGAATGAGGTCGTGCCGCGGCGCGAGCTTGACGCCGCCGTGGAGCGCCTCGCCCAGAAGCTGGTCCGCACACTGCCCGAGGTGACGCGGTACACAAAGCAGCAGCTGAATTTCTGGCGGGATCTTTCGTGGCATCTGACCGTCGGACACGCCCGCGACTGGTTGACGCTGCACGCTGGATCTCCGGAGACGCAGGAAGGGTTGGAGGCGTTCCATGAAAAGCGCCCCGTCGACCATGCCGGGATTCGGCAGCGGCTTGCCGAGGGTGCGAGTACCGAATACCGCTGGGGTCCTCCGACCCGGACGTGTCCATCCTGCGGGGCGCGGCACCTGCCGGAAGAGTTCACGTTTTGTGGACAGTGTGGGCACAAACTCTAACTCACGGGAACACGGGATCGCGGGATCGCGGGAACAAAGGCCGTAATGGGTCGTATCGCGTTCCCGCGCTCCCCGAGGGAGCGAAGCGACTGTGGGGGTTCCCCCGTTCCCGGTGCCCTAAGGAGAGTCCAATGGCCTACCAGAACATCCTCGTGTCGACGGAGGAGAGTGTCGCCATCGTCACCCTCAACCGGCCCGACGTGTTGAACGCTCTCAACCAGGCCACAATGAACGAACTCGTGGACGCGCTGGAGGCATTCGACCACGACGAAACCGCGCGCTGCGTCATCCTGACAGGCAATGAACGAGCATTCGCGGCGGGCGCCGACATTAACGAGTTCCGCGGCGCCACTCCGGTGCAGATGCTTCAAGAGCCCCGCTTCCTGCAGTGGGAGCGCATCCGCAGGTTCCCCAAGCCGATCATCGCCGCGGTCGGCGGATATTGTCTGGGCGGGGGATGCGAACTGGCGATGCTGTGCGACATCATCATTGCAGCCGAAACCGCGCGTTTTGGGCAACCGGAGATCAACCTGGGTCTGATACCGGGTGCCGGCGGCACGCAGCGGCTTCCACGCGCCGTGGGCAAGTACCGGGCCATGGAGTTGATTGTGACGGGACGGCAGATTCCGGCACAGCTGGCCTACGAGTGGGGTCTGGTCAACCGCGTGGTCCCCGCAGAGGTCTTGTTAGACGAGGCGCGCGCGCTGGCGCGCGAGATTGCCGCGAAACCCCCTGTCGCGGTGCGGTTGGCGAAGGAAGCGATCCTGAAGTCGCTCGACACGCCGCTGGACGTCGGCCTCGACCACGAGCGCCGGCTCTTCTACCTGCTGTTCAGCACGGAGGACATGAAGGAAGGCGTAGAGGCGTTTCTGAACAAGCGCAGAGCCGAGTTCAAGGGGCGCTGAATCAGACACAACTGCGTGAATAGTGAATCGTGAATAGTGAATCGCAACGGCCCACTGGACACGTTGGACGATTCACGAATCACGAATCACGATTCACTATGGAGGGCTACGATGCCGGACACAATTCTTCTCGATCAGCGAGAGGGCGTCCTCACGATCACACTCAACAGGCCCGACGTATTGAACGCCTTCAACGAACAGATGCTGCGGGAACTGCACGATGCGCTGCGGCAGGCTGAGCGGGATGCGGCGGTGCGGTGTGTGCTGCTCACCGGGGCGGGGCGGGGATTCTGCTCAGGGCAGGACCTGCGAGGCAGGGCCGGAACGACCGCCTTTTCCTTCCGCGAATCGCTGCGGGACCGCTATAACCCGATCATCACTCAGATCCGCACGATGGAGAAACCAGTCATCGCCGCCGTCAATGGCGTGGCGGCAGGCGCGGGGTGCAGCCTGGCGCTTGCGGCCGACATGCGGATCGCCTCGGACCGGGCCAGTTTCATCGAGGTCTTCGCCCGCGTCGGGCTCGTCCCTGACTCGGGCAGCACGTATCTTCTCCCGCGTCTGGTGGGCCTGGGGAAGGCACTTGAGATCGCGTACACCGCGGAGCCTGTGGACGCAGCGGAGGCCCTACGACTCGGGCTGGTCAACCGAGTGGTCCAGCACGACGACCTCATGCCACACGCTGCCGCACTGGCCCAGAAGCTGGCCGCCGGCCCTACGCGTGGCTACGGACTTACGAAGCGCGCCATCAACTACGGGCTTCACGCCACCCTGGATCAAGCGCTCGAATACGAAGCGTATCTGCAGGAGATCGCCGGGCGCAGCGCCGACCACCGCGAGGGTGTGACGGCCTTCCTGGAGAAGCGGCAGGCGAACTTCAAAGGGGTATGATGCAGGTATGCCTGCACAACTCCGGGACGCCGTCATCGTCGACGCCGTTCGCACGCCGGTGGGTCGCTACAACGGCGTCCTGCGGGATGTCCGGCCCGATGACCTGGCCGCCCACGTGATCAAGGAACTCCTCCGCCGCACCAGGCTCGATCCCAACCAGATCGAGGACGTCATTTTCGGCGCCAGCAACCAGGCGGGGGAGGATAACCGCAACGTGGCGCGGATGGCATTGCTGCTGGCGGGACTGCCGGTGGTCGTCGCGGGACAGACCGTGAACCGCCTGTGCGGCTCCGGCATGCAGGCCGTTGCGTCCGCCGCCCACGCGATTAAGGTCGGCGAAGGCGACGTCGTCATTGCCGGCGGAGTGGAGTCGATGACCCGGGCGCCGTTTGTGATGGCCAAGCCCCAGGCGGCGTTTCCGCGCGGGGAGGTCAAACTGCACGACACGACTCTCGGCTGGCGGTTCACCAACCCGAAACTGGCGGAGAGCTATCCGCCGTTCAGTATGGGCGAGACCGCGGAGAACGTGGCCGAGCGTTTTGGCGTCACGCGCGAAGAGCAGGACCGGTTTGCCCTGCTCAGCCACCAGCGGGCCATGCGCGCGATCGCCGAGGGGCGCTTCAAAGACGAGATGGTACCAGTCGTCATTCCAAATCCAGAGGGCGCGCCGGTCGTCGTCGACACCGACGAACATCCGCGTGCCGACACCACGTTGGAGAAACTGGCGGCGTTACGGCCGGTGTTCAAGAAGGGCGGGAGCGTCACGGCGGGCAACTCGTCGGGCATCAACGATGGCGCGGCGGCACTGCTGTTGGTTTCAACGGAAGCGGCAGAACGTCTGAACCTTACGCCTATGGCTCGCGTGGTCGCGTCGGCGGTGGCAGGCGTGGACCCCGCCTACATGGGGCTGGGACCCATTCCGGCTACCCGTAAGGTGCTGGAGCGTACCGGCCTGACGATCGACGACATGGCCGTGGTGGAACTGAACGAGGCCTTCGCGGCGCAGGTCCTTCCGTGCATCCGCGAATTGAAGATCCCACTAGACAAGCTCAATCCTAACGGCGGTGCCATCGCCATGGGCCATCCCATCGGCTTCTCCGGCGCGCGGCTCGTCACCACGCTGGTCCACGAACTACGCCGGCGCAAAGGGCGTTTCGGATTGGCCACGATGTGCACCGGTGTAGGACAGGGCATCGCCATGGTGGTTGAAAATATTGTTTGACCGCGCTGGCTGTGTTCTGCCTTCTGCCCTTTGCGTTCTGCTGCGCTAGAGCTTCCCCAGCAGAACCGGGGTAGTGGTCGGCTGGGGCGCGCCGCTAGGTGCGCGCTCAACTGAGATCGCCACGGCTTGATAGCGCGAAAAGTCCGCCGCAAGAGGTAAGACGATGGGTTGACCAGGCGCAGGGCGGAAGACGCCTGCGCTTTCGGGCTGAGTCCCAGCGATCAGCCACAGCTGGTATACAAACTCCCGGCCCGGATCTCGCAGGTCGGACACGACCAGCGCCCCTCGCCCGCGATCCGGGTCATAGACGAAGCGCACGGCGGCAGTCACGGAGCCGGTCAGGGACACCGATCGCGCTGTTGGAGCAGCTAGTAGGGCAAGGACTTGCTCTTGCGCCGTCAGCCGCGCGGAGAGCGCCGTGAGTTGCCGGCTCAGCGAGACGCCGAGCGCCGCCAGGACAAGGAGCAGTAGCGCCGCAGCCGCGGCTAGACTCACTGCCCACCCGCGCTGAAGCTGAATCACGTTCTGACGCTTTTGGATTCCCGCGAGCACTGCCTCGCGCAGCCCAGGAGGAGGGGAGACTTGCCTCACCGCGCTGCCGAGTTGCCCGGTGACCTCTTGCAGCAACGCCAGCTCTAGTTGGCACTCTGCACAGGATCGCATGTGTGCCGACACGGCCCGCGTCTCATCCCGGTCCAGCGCGTGGAGCGCGAACGCGGCCAGCAGTTCGGATGCCTGCTCGTGGGTCACCGGCGCTCCTCCTCCCCGTGGACCAACTGAACTCGCAGGCGCTGCATCCCATCACGGATTCTCGTCTTGACCGTCCCGAGGGGAATCCTCAGCCGGTTGGCGATCTCTTGCTGAGTGTAGCCGCCGTAGTAGGCCAGCACGATTGCTTCGCGCTGTTCGGGCGAGAGGGTCATCAGAGCGCTGCGTACCGTCGCGCCTTCGATGCCGCGGAGGGCCTGGTCCACAACGTCGGCGCCGCCACCCGCGCCGAGATCACCTTCCGCAAGTGGCTCGACGGCGCGAACTCGTTGACGGCGCAGCGCATCGACGGTTCGGTGATGGGCCAGGGACAGCACCCAGGAGCGGGCACTGCCGCGGGTAGGGATGAATTCGCCCGCGCCGCGCCAGATGTGGAGGAAGATCTCCTGCGCCACCTCCTGGGCGGCCTGAGGGTTGCCGAGCAATCGTAGGGCGAGAGAGTAGACGGCCCGACTGTATCGATCGTACAGCGTCTCAAATGCGGTAGCATCCCGCCGCGCGATCTGCGCCAGAAGCGTCGCCTCGTGATCCGCCTGCGTCGCGCCGCGCTCCATCTCCCACTCCACTGCCCTGGGTCGAAAGGGCCGTTCCACGACGGCAAGGGAGGCTCCTGTACGCATTCCGTAAAGTCCTCCTGTCTTGCCCTTCGCGCCGCGTGCGTGCGCGGATGGTCCAATCCACCGACCGGTGTCGTGCGAATGGTCGAGGCGAAAGCGCAACTTCCGCGGATCTCCTCGGGGCGTGGAAGTGCGTCATTCTAGACCATGACGGAGGTGAGGTATGGCACGGCATAGATTCTGGCTGGTGGCGCTGGCGATAGTCGCCGTCGCCGCGATCCTGGTGGTCCCCGGGCTGCTCGTGGCCTCTGATCACGACGATGGGGAAACCGACACCAAGGGACGCAACGTGAATCTGACCGATCTCTACGCGTTCCGGGAGGGCGATCAGACCGGAAACACCGCACAAAACTCCAATCTGGTTCTGGTGATGAACACCAATCCGCGGTCCGTGGCCCGTCAGCAGTACTACTTCAGCGCACGCGCACGGTATGAGTTCCGCATCGAGCGTGCGGCCAACAACGCTGCGTCGCCGACAGCAGCCGGGCTCTCCAGGCCCGACGTCATCCTCCGGTTCGAGTTCGGCGAACCGGTCGCCAACAAGCAGTCCATGAAGGTGACGGCAATCCGGGACGGAGTCAGGATGGTCGCCACGGGCGCGGTCACCACGCCGTTACCCGTAACCGCGGCCGACACACCGACGATCAACGCGATCACCCTGGGTGGATCTCAACTGGACGTCTTCGCGGGTCTCCGGGAGGATCCGTTCTTCTTCGACGTCGAGCAGTTCTTCCGGGTCCGCGCCGGATTCGCGGGATTAGGACCGAGCGTCGGGTTCCGGAACCCGGGGCTGGATTTCACCTCCGGGTACAACGTCAACTCGATCGTCGTGCGCGTCCCGATCGCCTTCCTGCAAGGGACGACGGCCGCGACCACGTACGACGTCTGGGAGACCATCTTGGTGCGGACGGCTGATGAGGACGACGACAACGAGTTCGTACAGGTCGAACGGTTGGCCCGGCCCGCGATCAACGAAGGGTTGGTGATTACCAACGACTTCCTGAACAGAATGAACCAGGTAGGGCCGGACTGCGAGGCCAGGGCGCTGGCCGGCCAGCAACCCTGTGCAGGGATCCTCGGACCGGTCTTCACTGAGGTGATCGGTACGCTCGGGGCGCTCGGGAACAGTTCGGCTCGGATCGGTCAGCTCGTGGCGGCTTTCCTCCCTGACGTCATGCGCATCGATACGACTCAGCCCAGCGGCTATGCGGCCGGATTCAGCGGGCTCAATGGCCCGGCGACGCTCACGCGCGGGCGCAAGCTCACCGACGATGTGATCGACGCCACACTGTTTGTGCTGACCAATGGCGCGGTCACGAGCGATAACGTCTCGTACGAAGGGCCCAACCTCGACGGCAGAGGCCACAGGCCGCTGCTCACGACGTTCCCGTACCTCGTACCGCCGAACTAAAGGCACGGAACGCGCAGGTGGTGCTCCGGCATCTTCCACCGCCGGAGCACCACCCACCCAGAGGAGCTCGAGAAAGATGCAACGCGCGCAGGAACCGTTGATCATCAGAGCGACATCATGGCGCCGGCGCTGGAAGTGGGTCGGCCCACTCGCGGCGACGGGGGCAGGGGTGTCCCTGGTACTGGGCATCTTGTTCTGGGCACATGCGGCTGCCACGCCTGCATCGGCCTACCATTATCGCTTCGAGCGCAGTCCGCGTGGCGCGGTGAAGCAGGCGCTGCAGCGTGAGATCGAATTCTACCAGGCGCGCTTAACCTATGACCCAAACAGTGGCCTCAATCTGTCGGCGCTCTCCGGCGCCTACTTGAGGATGGCTCGCGCGACAGGGGATCTAAGCTGGTACCTGCTCGCCGAGCAGACGGCGCAACGATCGCTGGCTAGCCTCCCATTTCAGAACAACGGCGCGCTGATCGTGCTCGCCCGCGTGGCGGAAGCCAGGCATGATTTCCAGCAGGCCCTCCGCCTGGCTCGTCGGGCTGACAACACGGAAGCGCTTTCGATCATCGTCACGTCCGATCTTGCCATGGGGAAGATCGACGAGGCCGCTCGGGCTGCGGGGACCCTCATCCAGGGTGGAGCGGGGCTGACCAGTTACACACTGCGATCGCTGGTGGAGCTCGCCCAGGGGAAAGATGAGGCAGCGGTCGCCGATCTGCAACGGGCTATCGCATCGGAAGAGCCAGACGAAGTTGCCAGCTCCGTCTGGGCGCGGACGCTGCTGGGCCGGCTGCATTACCGTCGCGGCAGGCTACGGCTGGCGGCCGACATTTATGGTGAAGCGCTGGCTGTCCTTCCGCAGTACCCGCAGGCCCTCACTAATCTGGCGGAGCTGGAAATCCGGCAGGGGCGCTACCGGCTGGCCGCCCAGCATCTTTCGGAGATCGTCACCGTCACCAAGGCATCCCCAAACATCTACGATCACGCAGTGCTCCGCGGACTGGCACGGCTTGCGGAGTTGCGAGGAGACCACAACCGGGCCGCGGCCTTGTGGCGTGATGCTGAAGCCCGCCTGCGCCAGGATGCCGCGTCAGGGCAGTTCGGGCATCGCCGTAAACTGGCGCGGCTGTTGCTGGAACGCGGTCGTCCGGAGGACATCGGCGAGGCCGTCTCACTGATG
>VBAP01000040.1 GCA_005882335.1 Candidatus Segetimicrobium genomatis | reverse complement strand
CGGTCGTGCCATCGCTGCGCCACCTGGCGCACCGCGTCGGCGTGAGCGAAAAGCTGGCGTCGGTGCGCGCAGTGGACATCCCGGTGCTGGAGCTGGCCAAGAACCGTGAGCGCAGCATCTCGCGCATGATCGATCTGGGCCGGCGCGCGGTGGCCGAAGACGGGGCGGATACGCTGGCGCTGGGATGCATGAGCATGGGGTTGCTCGAGGCCCAGCAGACGATTGCTGCTGAGGTCGGCGTGCCGGTTGTGAACCCGGTCTATGCCGCACTGAAGATGCTGGAGGCCCTGGTGGGCGCGGGGCTGGCGCACAGCAAGCGCGCCTACCCCGTGCCGCCCAAGCTTGCCCCGTACCAACGCGTAGAGTCAAGGGTACCGTAGGAGTCCAGCCTAGTCATCGCGTTTGGTTCGGGGATGGTTCCATTGCAGGTGACATCGAGATAACTGCAGGCGCGACGCGCGGGGAAAAGGCTCCGCGCGGACGTTGCGAGGGGGAGGGGACTGATGATACGCATCTTAGTCCGGATTGCTGTGGCCGTCGTCGTCCTGACGTTGACAGCGGGCGCTGTCGCGGTGGGGCAGACGCAGGACCGCCGCGTCCGGGAGTTGATCCTGCTGACCAGGCCGCAGGCCGTGGATCCGCAGGAGTTTGAGATGGCCAGGCTGCTGGCCCCGGAGTTCGAGAAGCTGGGGTTCAAGGTGACGGTGCGGGTGATGCCGTGGGAGCAGCTGGCGGACTATGTCTGGCTGGAACGGACCAAGTGGGACATGACGATGTGGCAGATGGTGGGCCGGGCCGAGCGGTCCGACCCGGATGAGTTCACCTTCAACCTCTTCCACGCGTCGACGGCCGCCAAAGGCTACAATTTCGTCGGCTATACCAACTCGACGTACAACGGGATCGCCGAGGCGCAGCGCATCAAGACCGACCTGAAGGTACGCCGGCAGCTCATCTTCGAAGCGCAGAAGATCATCGCCCGCGATGCCCCATACGTCTTCCTGGTGTTCCCGCAGAGCAGCTACGCGTACAACAACACCGTCTGGGATCCGAAGAGCATCGTGGAACAGAAGGGCATCGGCCTGAAGAACTTCTGGACATTTGACGCCGCGACGCCCAAAGGGACCCAGAAGGACATCGTCCTCAACACCGCCGATCCCGTCCTGGCGATCAACCCGCTGTACATCAGCGGCGCGACGGACTCCTGGATCACCGAGCTGATCTGGGACCGGCTGCTCCGCGTGGGGCCCGATGGCCTGCCCAAACCGTGGGCAGCGGAGAAAGCCGAGTGGGTGGACAGCGTGACGCTGGACGTGACCCTGCGGCGGGGAATGAAGTGGCACGATGGACGTCCGGTCACCGCAGACGACGTCATCTTCTCGTTCACGGCGCCGGCGGGTGACAAAGTGCCGATGTATAAGCCGTTCGTCAGCATCATCGACAAAATTGAGAAGCGCTCCGATACCGTGGTTCGCTTCACCCTCAAAGACCCGTACGCCCCGTTCCTGACCAGCAGCCTGGCCAAGGTCAACCTCATCCCCAAGCACATCTGGGAGCCGGTGCTGGCGGATCTGGCGAAGAAACCCGAGAATGCCGAGACGTACCAGGAACAAGTGCCGATCGGCTCCGGGCCGTTCAAGTTCGTGCAATGGAAGAAGGCTGAGGAGGTTGTGCTGGAAGCCAACCCTGACCACTTCGCGGCGCCGAAGGCCCGGCGGTGGGTGCTGCGGATTATCCCTAACGTCGAGGCAGCCCTGGGCTCGCTGCGCAACGGCGAGTTGAATTTCCTGTCTGCCTACGGCGGCGACCCGCAGATCCTGGACCGGCTGGCGAAGGAGAATCCCTCCATTACCGTCGTCTCCACGATGGACATCGGGATGCGCTTCCTGGCGTTCAACCTGCGGCGTCCGCCGTTTGACGACCTGGCCGTGCGGCAGGCGCTGAACATGGCCGCCAACAAGAAGGCCATCCGCTCGGTGGTCTTCAAGGGGTACGCGACCATCGCCGACTCGTACGTCTCACCGGCGCTGGAGTTCTGGCACAACTCTGAAGTCCCCAAGTTCGAGTACAACGTTAAAGCGGCGCGCGACGCGCTCGCCAAGGCCGGCTATGAGTGGGATGCCGACGGCCGGCTGCTCTACCCCAAGGGCAAAGTAGAAACGCTCGTCGGCAAATAGGACATGTGTGTGGGCGGGAGGTATCCCCTCCCGCCCGCCATCTATCGCCGCCCCCATGCTACCCCACCGAGCACCCAGGCGCGGGGCCCGGTGCCCGAGGCCCGGTAGTCGATGAACCGCGTGTCGTTTCTCCTCGGCCGCCTGCTCCAGATGGTAGTGGTGCTGTGGGTCGTCGCGACCCTGCTCTTCCTCATTTTCCGGCTGATGCCGGGCAACCCGCTGGTTGCCTACATCGACACCAACTTCACCGCGGAGATGCAGCAGACGCTCCTCCGTCAGTTTGGTCTGGACCGGCCGCTGCACGTGCAGTACGCCATCTACCTCGGAAATTTGGTGCGGGGGGAGTTCGGCCGCTCATTCTTCAGCCGTGAGCCGGTGAGCCAGGTGATGTGGCAGGTCTTGCCCAATACGCTCGTCCTCACCCTGTCGGCGCTGTTGCTGGCGTACGTCGTGGGGGTGCTGGGGGGCGCGCTGCTGGCGGCGCGCCGGGGAAGTTGGACCGAGGCGTGGGGCATCCCCGCCGTCCTGGCCACACGCGCCGCGCCGGAGTTCTGGGTGGGCATGCTGGCGCTGGCGGTATTCAGTTTCACCCTGAACTGGTTCCCCTCGTTCGGCGCGACGAGCCCGGGCAGTGTGTATCCCAACTGGTGGGCGAAGGTGGTCTCGTGGGACTTCCTGCGGCACCTCACCCTGCCCGTCTTGACGCTCGCCCTGTACCTGCAGGGTCTGCCCACGCTGCTGATGCGGAGCACGATGCTGGAGGTGATGGACGAAGACTTCATCACCTTCTGCCGGATGCGAGGGCTGCCCGAGCGCACCATCCTGCTGCGCCACGCCGCCCGCAACGCGCTGCTTCCGGTGGTGACCGCGTTCGCGCTGGGGATTGGATACTCGATCGGGGGCAACGTCATCATCGAAACCGTGTTCAGCTGGCCCGGGTTGGGCCGCACGTTGGTGCGCGCGGTGGCGGCCAAGGACTACCCCGTGGCGCAGGCGGCGTTTTTCCTCATCGCGTGCGTGATGATTGCGATGAACTTCGTGGCCGATCTCCTGTACACGATGCTGGATCCGCGGGTGAGCCATGAGCAGCAGTGAGCGCGCCGCCGCCCTTCCGCAGTGGACGCGGGCGACGTCGACGTGGCGCGACGCGCTGCTGGTCACCTGGGCGGTGGCCCGCCGCGACCGGTTTGCGCTCGCCGGTCTCGTCATTTACGGCGTGCTCCTGGTTGTGGCACTGGCGGCGCCGGTCGTGGCGCCGTACAATCCGCAGGACCTCAACTACCGGCCTGACGGCGAGGTCGCCGCTGACGAAGTTCCTTCGCTGCCGCACTGGCTGGGGACCACCAACCTCGGGCGGGACATCTTTTCCCAGGTATTGTTCGGAGCGCGCGCCGCGCTGGTGGTGGGGTTCGTGGCGGCGTTCGGGGTTGTCGTGCTCGGCACGCTGGTGGGCCTGTTCGCCGGCTACTATAGCGGATGGGTGGATACGCTGTTGATGCGCCTGGCCGACGTGGCATTCGGTATCCCATTTCTGCCGATGGCCATCGTGCTGGTGGCCTTCTTAGGGCCGAGCATCTGGAACACGGTGCTGGTGATGATCTTGTTGCTGTGGCGCGACACCGGGCGCGTCATCCGCGCGCAGGTGCTCTCACTGCGGACGCGATCCTACGTGGAAGCCGCGCGGGTGCTGGGCGCCAGCCATCTGCGCACGATGTTCGTGCACATCGCCCCCAACGTTCTTCCGCTGTCATTTCTGTACGGATCGCTCGCGGTAGGATGGGCGATCCTGACCGAGGCCACCATCAGTTTCCTGGGATTCGGTGATCCCAACGTCATCTCGTGGGGATTCATGCTGCAGGATGCCTACAACTCGCAGGCGATGGCCCGGCACGCGTTCTACTGGTTCGTGCCCCCCGGTCTGTGCATCATGCTGGCGGTGATGGCCGGGTTCTTCATCGGCCGGGGCTACGAAGAGTTGCTGTTCCCGCGTCTGCGGCGGCGGTAGCGGATCGATGTCGCTGCTGGAGATCGACACCCTCGCGGTCCAGTATCACACCCTGCACGGTGCGGTGCAGGCCGTACGGGGCGTGACCCTGTCAATCGAGCGGGGCCGCGCCGTGGGGCTGGTCGGCGAGAGCGGCTGCGGGAAGACGACGCTGGCGCGCGCGCTGATCGGCGTGCTGCCGCGCAACGCGGCGATCGCCGGCGGCCGGGTGCGTTTCGATGGCGCCGATCTGCTGCAGCTATCCGGCGACGCGCTGAACGACTACCGCTGGCGGCGCATCGCCATGATCCCGCAGGCCGCGATGGACAGCCTCGATCCGGTGTACCGGGTGGGTGATCAGCTAGTCGAAACGATGCGGCTGCGGGGGGGCCTCACCTCTCCCCAGGCGCGGGAGCGCGCGGAGCGCCTGTTTGCGCTGGTTGGGCTGGCGCCCGGGCGGCTGCGCCTCTACCCGCATGAGCTGTCCGGCGGGATGAAGCAGCGTGTGGTCATCGCGATGGCCCTGGCGCTGGAACCGCAACTGGTGATCGCCGATGAGCCGGTGACGGCGCTGGACGTGATCGTGCAGCACCAGGTGCTCCGCACGCTGCGTGAACTGCAGGAGACCCTACAGTTGAGCCTGCTGCTCATCACCCACGACATCTCCGTCGTGGCAGACCTCTGCGACGATGTCGTCGTGATGTACGCCGGGCGCATCGTGGAGGCCGGGAGTGTGCGGGAGGTCTTTGCGGCGCCGCACCATCCGTATACGATGGGCCTGCGCAATGCGTTCCCGAGCCTGCGGGCGCGCTCAGCCCGCCTGGTCCCAATCGAGGGATATCCTCCCGACCTCGCCTCCCCGCCCGCCGGATGCGCGTTCGCCCCACGCTGCCCGTTTGCCATCGAGCGGTGCTGGCACGACGATCCGGCGCTGTTGCCCACCACCGGTGGCCGTCTCGCTGCCTGCCACCGGGCCGCTGAGGCGGATGCGCTTCGGACGCAGGCTCCGCAGGCGTTTGCCCGCCTCGAAGCGACCGGGCCCCAGAGCGTGCGGTCCGGGGCGCCGCCGGCCGGAGGGACTCTGTGAATCACCTGCTCGAAGTGACCGACCTCCGGAAAGAGTACCCGCTGCAGTCCGGCTTGCTGGGCGCGGTGATGGGTTCCAGGCGTGTCGTCCACGCGGTCAACGGCGTCTCTTTCGTCTTGGACGAAGGCGGCAGCCTGGGCCTGGCCGGGGAGAGCGGGTGCGGCAAAACCACGACCGCCAAGCTCATCCTCAAGCTGTTGCACCCCACGGCCGGCAGCATCCGGTTCGCCGGGCGCGATGTAGCAGGGCTGGACGGGTCTGATCTCCTGTCGTACCGGCGGCAGGCGCAGTTCATATTCCAGAATCCGTACGAGGCATTGAACCCGCGGTTTACGATCCTGCGGTCGCTGCTGGAACCCCTGATCATCCACGAGATCGGACGGTCTATCGCCGAGCGCGTGGAACGTGTGGCCGGGGCGCTGGACCGCGTCCACCTCAACCCTCCTGAGACATTCTTCCTGAAGTATCCGCACCAGCTCAGCGGCGGGCAGCTCCAGCGGGTGGTCATCGCGCGGGCGCTCCTGGTGGACCCGGTGCTGCTGGTAGCAGACGAGCCCGTCTCGATGCTGGACGTCAGCATCCGGGCCGGTGTGCTCAACCTGATGCGTGACCTCAGCCGTGAGCGCAAACTGACCACGCTCTACATCTCACACGATCTCGCCCTCATCCGGTACATGTGCAGCGTCACCGCCGTGATGTACCTCGGGACGATCTGTGAGATTGGGCCCACCGAGGAGGTCATCGAGCATCCGCGCCATCCCTACACGCAGGCGCTGGTCTCCGCGGTGCCGGATCCCGATCCCACGCGGCCGCGCCGGCCGGTGGAGATCGCCGACACGGTGCCGACGCCGTTCCAGCTCCCCGCAGGCTGCCCGTTTGCCGACCGGTGCCCGCAGGTGATGGAGGTCTGCCGCCATCTCCGGCCGCTGTTGCTGCCGGTGGATGGCGGTGTCCGCGTGGCCTGTCACCTGTATCCCGGCAGCACGCCCCGGGCCGCTGAAGGTGACGGGGCGAAGCTGGAGCCGAATTGATGCGACGGCCCGGTACGCTGGATCCGCTGGACATCGAGATCATCCGCCTGCTGCAAAAAGACGGCCGGCTGCCGTACAGCGCGATCGCCGAACGGTTCGACGTCGCGGAGGGCACGGTGCGCAAGCGCGTGACACGGCTGATGTCCGAAGGGTACCTCCGTATCGTGGGGGTGGCCAGTCCGTTCAAAGTCGGCATGGATGTCGTCGCCATCATCGGCCTCAACGTGGCCCGGCAGAAGATGACTGAGGCCCGCGCCCACCTGCAGCGGCTGGAGCCCGTCCGGTACATCGGCATCACCACCGGGACGTTCGACTACATCATCGAGGTGGTGTTGCCCTCGATGCAGGACCTGCTGCACTTTCTCATGTCGGATCTGGCCCGCATCCCCGGGCTGAGTCATACCGAGACATCGCTCATCTTGGACATTCCCAAGCAGAGTTATGACTGGCTGCCGCCGGCGCTGGCCAAACCCCGCGTGTTCCGGGATGCGGCACGGCCGTCGCGGCGCAGAGGAGGACGATGAGGTGACGTACGTCGATCCCAACGAAGGCACATTGCGGGACGCGGTCTCGCTGGAAGAACCCCGCGCCTTGATCCACCGCTTCTCGACCCTGGTGCGCGAGTCGGGCAGCGAAGATGAGTGGACGGCGGCGCGCGAGATCGGCGGCCGTCTGGCAGCGTGGGGCGTGCCGCACACGGTGCACGAGCCGCTCCTGTATCTCAGCGTCCCCGAGCGGGCCTCGCTGGAGGTGCTCTCACTGCAGCGCCGCACCCTCCGGGCGAAGACGCCGTCATTCTCGGTCTCCACAGACGGCACGCCGGTTCGCGGTCAGGTCGTGTACGTGCCGACGGTCCCGGGGGCGCCATTCACCGACACGTTCGACGCGCCGCTGCCCGCCGGCGTAGGCGATGTCTCCGGCCGGATCGTGCTGACCGAAGGTTTCCCCTCCCCGCAGAAAGTGCTGGCACTGCAGCAGCATGGCGCGGCGGCGATCATCTTCACCCATCCGGGGCAGGCCATTCACGAGATGATCTGCACGACCATCTGGGGAGCGCCGGATCTGGACAGCCTGCCCCGCAAACCGACCGTGGCCGTGGTGAGCGTGAACCGTCCCGACGGCGAGGCGCTGGTGGCGATGGCGAAGAACGGCGGGCTGGACGTGGCGCTGCACACGCGCCTGCGCGAGGGGTGGATGCGCTGCCCGGTGGTCGTGGCGGAGATCCCGGGCACGGACGAGCCCGATGTGTTCCTGCTGGCCCACGGACATCTCGACTCCTGGCATGCTGGCATCGGCGACAACGCCACCGGGGATGCGACGCTCTTGGAGCTGGCCCGCATCTTCTGGACGCATCGCAACCAGCTGCGCCGCAGCGTGCGCATCGCCTGGTGGGCCGGGCACTCCACCGGTAGGTACGCGGGGTCAACGTGGTTCGCCGATACCTTCGCGATTGATTTGGTGGAGCGATGCCTGGCCCACATGAACATCGACTCCCCGGGGTGCCGTTGGGCGACTGAGTACGAGGATGTATCCTGGATGCCGGAGACCGCGGCTTTCTGTCAGGAGGCGATCCGCGACGCCACCGGCCAGGCATCGTTCGGCGAGCGACCGCACCGCGCCGGCGACTGGTCGTTCAACAACCTGGGCATCAGCGGATTCTTCATGCTCTTCTCAACGATGCCAAAACCCCTGCTGGCCGAGAAGGGCTACTATCCGGTGGGCGGGTGTGGTGCGAACATCGCCTGGCACACCGAGGACGACACACTGCCGATCTTCGACGAGCACAATCTTGAGCGTGACCTCCGGGCCTACGTCACGACGGTGGTGCGGGCGCTGAACGCCCCGGTTCACCCATTGGACTTCCGGGCCGCCGTCCGAGAGTTCGGACAGACCCTGGTTCAATACCAAGGGATCGCCGGCGACCGGTTTGACCTTTCACCGGTCGTCGCGGAGGTCGGGATGCTCGAGCGCGCCCTGGACCGGTTCTATGACCGCTGCGAGGAACTGGCGACACTGCCGGTGACCGACGCCAGGGTCCGCGCGGCCAACGCCGCCATCCGCCGCATCGCGCGCCAGCTGGTGCAGGTGAACTTTGCGCGATCTGACCGGTTCCACCATGATCCTGCGGCCCCGATCCCGCCGCTTCCGGATCTAGCCGCGGTCCGGCAGCTCGGGACCGCCGACCCGGTGGTCCGCGGCTTCGTGCAGGCGCACCTGGTGCGCGGGCGCAACCGCCTGGTGTGGGCGCTGCGGGAGGCGCGGCGGACGGCAGACGAAGCGCGGTAGCGACGGCATGGTATTGGCCATTCATGGCGCTCAGATCATCGACGGCACCCGCGCCGATCCCGTTCCCGACGGTGCCGTGTTGGTGGACGGCGACCGCGTCGCTCAGATCGGCAGGATCTCTACGCTGCGGCTTCCGGCCGGGACGGAGATCGTTGAAGCCGGCGGCACCGTGCTCCCGGGTCTGGTAAACGCCCACACCCACTGCTCGATCATTCCTGGGCTCGGCGACCAGACCGGCCAGATGCGCCAGCCGCCCCTTCCCAGTGGATTCCGCGCCGTGGGCAACATGCGCCGGGAACTGCTGTCCGGGGTGACCACCGCCCGCATCATGGGCGAGGAACACCACCTCGATATCGAGATGCGCCGTGCGATCGACGCCGGCGTGATTCCGGGGCCGCGGCTGCTGTGCTGTGGTATTCACCTCACCAGCGCGCACGGTCACGGCCGCGCGCTGACCACGACCGATGGAGTGGAGGGCGTGCGCCAGCGCGTCCGGGAGAACATCGCCCAGGGGTGCGAATGGATCAAGCTCTTCATCACGGGTGGAGTCAGCAGCGTCGGCGCATCTCTCGAGGCCTACACGTACACCCGCGAAGAGATCCGTGCGGCGTGCGAAGAGGCGCACCGTGCCGGACGGAAGGTCGCCGCCCACGCGCACGGCGGACCCGGGGTGCGCGTAGCGCTGGAGGAAGGCGTGGACACCATCGAGCACGGCGCACTGCTTACTGGCGACGACGTCGACCTGATGAAACGCCTGGGCCGATTCCTCGTGTGCACCTTTGCGATTCTGTACCATCCTGAGGGCATCGAGAAGACCGACCGCCACAACCGGGCGATCTGGACCAAGGTCGTGGCACTGCGGGAGCAGGAAGAGTCGCGTTTTCGTGAGTTCCTCCGCTCCGGCGTGCGCTACGCGGTGGGGACCGACAGCATGCACGGCCTGCTGTGGTTTGAGATCGCGACGCTGGTGCGCTTTGGGGTCCCGCCGCTGGACGCCGTGCGCGCCGGAACGGCCTGGGCGGCCGAGGCCTGCGGCATCAGCGATCGCGTGGGGACGCTGGAGCCGGGCAAGCTGGCCGAC
Source organism: Candidatus Segetimicrobium genomatis (assembly GCA_005882335.1). GTDB lineage: Bacteria > Sysuimicrobiota > Sysuimicrobiia > Sysuimicrobiales > Kaftiobacteriaceae > Telluricultor. The sequence continues at coordinate 45,426 of VBAP01000040.1, read as the reverse complement.
ATCCTCGCAGTCGACGGTGATCCGCTGCGTGACATCGAATCGTTGCGCCGCCCGCGCGTGGTGATGAAAGGCGGACGTCGCTTCGACCGCCTCTCCGATGACTGACTCTGCAGCTAGAGGGAGGATCTTGTCGTGAGCTGGACCGCAACGTGGAAAGATCCGCACGAGCAGGCGGTGACCGCGGCCGTGACGCTTGACGCGCCGTGGGCGCTGGTGGAACGGTTCGACACACTGGTGCGGGACTCAGGGGGCAAGGCGGAACGCCGCGGGATCGAGTACATCATCAAGCAGCTGGCGAAGTGGGGCGTGCCCCACACCCTGCACGAACCCGAACTGCTCATCAGCGTGCCCCGCCGCGCCCGGCTGGAGGTGCTTGCCCCGGCGCCGCGGGCGCTGACCGCCAAGACGCCGTCCATGTCGCTGTCTATGGACGGCCACTATCAGCGGGGCAACCTGGTGTATGTGCCGACCGGGCAGGCGGGGGCGATCACGGCCATTTTCGCCCGGATCGAACTGCAGGCGGATGTCGCAGACCGCGTCGCCTTGACCGAAGGATATCCGTCGCCCGGCAAGGTGGCGGCGTTGCAGGAGCGGGGAGCCCGCGCCGCGATCTTCATCAGCCCGGGCGAACGCATCCACGAAGGCATCTGCACCACGATCTGGGGTTCGCCTGACCTCGATTCAATCGGCCGCAAGCCGAAGATTCCCGTCCTGGCCGTGAACAAGAGCGAGGGGAACTGGCTGCGAGATCTGGCGCAATCTGGGGCCGTGAAGGTACGGTATTCCACAAAGCTGGACGAGGGCTGGCGGCCGATTCCCGTGCTGGTGGCCGAGATCCGCGGCACGGTGGAGCCCGAGAAGTTTGTACTGCTCCACGGCCACATCGACTCGTGGCATCAAGGCATCGGCGACAACGCCACCGGCGACGCCACGCTGCTGGAGACCGCGCGCGTGCTCTGGCAGCACCGGCAGCACCTGCGCCGCAGCGTCCGGATCGCCTGGTGGTCCGGCCACTCTCACGGTCGTTACGCCGGGTCGACGTGGTTTGCCGACACGTTCGCGATGGACATCGACGAAAACTGCGTCCTGCACATCAACTGCGACTCCCCGGGCTGCCGCTGGGCGACGGTCTTCGAGGACGTGTTCTGGATGAGCGAGGCTGAAGGCGTCGCCAGGGCGGTGATCCGCGACGTGACCGGCCAGGACAGCAGCGGCGGCCGGCCCCTGCGGGCCGGAGACAAATCATTCAGCAACATCGGCGTTTCCACATTCTATATGCTGTCGTCGACCATGCCGAAAGACCTGGTCAAAGAGAAGAACTACTATCCCGTCGGCGGGTGCGGGGGCAACATCGCCTGGCACACCGAGGATGACACTCTGGAGATCGCCGACCGGGATCACCTGCTCCGGGACATCAGGGTGTACGCGGCGGCGGTGTTGCGGGCGGCCAACAGTCCGATCTATCCTCTGGACTTCGCCGCCGTGGCCACAGAGTTCGAGCAGACGCTGCGCCGGTATCAGGAGGCCGCGGGGTCGCAGTTCGATCTCGGCGAGGCGATCGAGGATGCGCGGGCGCTGGGACAGGACGCGGCGCGCTTCTACGATCGCATCGCGGGTCTGGCTTCGGCGCCGGTCGATGATCCCCGGGTGAGGCGCGCCAACGAGGTACAGCGCCGGCTGGCCCGCATTCTGGTCCCGATCAACTACAGTCGCGCCGGGCGGTTCCGCCACGATCCCGCGGTGGACGTACCGCCGCTGCCCGACCTGGAACCGGCCGCCAAACTCGCCTCTCTGGAACCCGGCAGCGAAGCCCACCGCGTGACGGTCATTCACCTGACTCGAGGCCGCAACCGCGTGCGGAGCGCGTTGCGGGCGGCGCGGCAGGTGCTCGCCGAAGCGGGAGCGTGACGATGAAAGCGGTCGTCATCCGTGCGCACGGCGGCATCGACACGCTGAGGCTCGAGGAGATTCCCACCCCCAGGCCTGAGGGCGGCCAGGTGCTGGTGCACGTGCGCGCTGTCGCGCTCAACAACCTGGACGTGTGGGCGCGCAGCGGCCCGCCGGGCGGGCGTCCAGTGTACCCGTGGGGCCGGCTGGCGTTGCCGCTCATCACCGGCGGCGACGTTGCCGGGGTGGTGGAGGCGGTCGGTCCCGGGGCGACCGATGCCGCGCCGGGTGACCGCGTCGTGGTGAATCCCATTCTCTCGTGCGGACAGTGCGCGTGGTGCCTGGCCGGTGAGCAGTCGATGTGCGCCGACTACCGCATCTACGGCGAGCACATCCCCGGCGGGATGGCCGAGTACACGGTCGTGCCCGCGGCAAATTTGCTGTGCGTCCCGGATCACGTTTCCCTTGAACATGCCGCCGCGGCGCCCGTATGCTTTACCACCGCGTGGCGAGGACTGATGACCGCGGCCCGACTGCGGGCCGGTGAGGACCTGCTCGTGGTCGGCGCCTCCGGCGGCGTCGGCGCGGCGGCGCTGCAGATCGGCAGGCTGGCCGGCGCGCGTGTACTCGCGCTCGTCGGCGGTGCCGGCAAGGCGGCGAAAGCTGCGAAACTCGGTGCGGTGCCGATCGACCGTTTGACTCATCCGCAGTTCAGCGCGCAGGTCCGGGAGATTACCGGAGCCGGCGCACACGTCGCGATCGATCCGGTGGGTGCCGCCACCTGGCCGGAAACCATCCGCAGCCTCCGGCCCGGGGGACGCATGGCCATCTGCGGAGCCACCGGCGGCGAGCGGCCGGACATCGACATCCGGGAGATCTATCAGCGGCACCGCCGCATCCTCGGTGCCGCAATGGGAAGCGTCTCCGACTTCTTGATGGTGATGGGCCTGGTCTTCGCTGGCGCGCTGGTCCCGGTGATCCACGCCGTGCTGCCGCTGGCGGGAATTCGAGAGGCCCACCGCATCTTCGAAGCCCGGGAGCATTTCGGGAAGATCGTATTGGTGCCGTAGTCGAGCTAGTGCCGTACCAACTTGATAGTTAGGCTTACCTTCTGAGCGATTTCCGAGTTACTAAGAAGGGCACATGCGGCAAATCAAGTTGGTACGGCACTAGTGCGCGGCGAGCCGGAGCACGATCTCGATGGTACGCCGCTGTGCGCGTTCTGCGCCGTACCAGTAGGATATCTGCTCGGTGCCGTATTTGTTTTGGAAGAGTTGGTAGACCTGCGAGCGGGCGCTGTCGACGATACGGGCGGCGCCCTCAAATGTGATCTCGTCTATCGCCAGCGTGACACGCGGGTTGGCGGCCACGTTCCTCACCCAGTTGGACTCCGGATGGCCCAGCAGGTAGATGCGTCCCTCGTGATAGGCAAACCACAGCTCCACGGTGCGCGGGTGCTTTGTGCGGCGGCCAATGGTGGTGAGGCGCACAATCGGCGCGCCTGCCAGAGCCTGTAGATCGCTCGTTTCGCCGGACATCAGCGCCTCCGCCCCGCCGCCTGCCGCACCCGGTTCGCCGGTGCCGCCAGCGCGGCCATCGCTTCCTGCGGCAGTCCGAGGCACCGTGCCGTCTGATGATCTGGCCACCACTGATAGGCGCTCAGGTCTACACGGTCCTCCGATCCGGCCCGCACGCCGTCCCGCGCCAGCGCGCGTCTGTGCCCGGTGCGGCCCCCACTGTAGCCGCTCGCCAGCCCGCCGGTGCGGTTGACGACCCGCTGCCAGGGAATGCCGTCTCCACCGGCGTGCGCAATCCATCCTACCTCACGCGCCGCACGCGGCCTGCCGGCCAGCCGTGCGATTTGACCGTACGTGACGACGCGACCTTTGGGGACAGCGCAAACGAGCGCGTGAACGCGTGCGACGAACAATCGCCACCCGCGAACATAGCGAACACGGCGAACGAGGCGAGCAGGGCGAACAAACGAAGGAATAAGGAATATGCAATTGGTCATTTGTTCCCCTTGTTACCCGCGTTCGCTATGTTCGCTGGATAGGCGGCGGTTAGAAACTCGAGCAATTCCGCCAGCGATTTCACGCGCGGCGAGTATTCAGGATGGTTGTCAAACCGGTCGAGCAGCACAGCGCTGAGGCCGGCGATCCGGGCCGCGTCAACGTCGCGCGCGATGTGATCGCCGACGCTGAGCGCCTCCGCGGCCGGGATGCCGAGCCGGTCCAATGCGATCCCAAACAGCCTGGGGTCCGGCTTCCACACCCCCTCGGCCGCCGAGATGACAACGGTGTCGAAATACTTGCCCAAGCCCAGTTTGTCCAGGGTGACCTTCAGCGATGGTTCCCAGTTGGACACGACCGCCAGGCGGTAGGCCCGGGCGTGCAGCCGGCGCAGCGTGGGCCCGGCATCCCGGAACACCTTCAGGTGGCGGTACCCATCAACAAACCAGCGTGCCAGCTCAGGGTAGAGGTCGCGCCGTCTGGGCAGCAGGATGTCCAGCAGGTCGCGCGCCAGCTCCAGCCACATCCTTTGCTCGTCGGCCACGGTGCGGACCTGGTGGACGAGGGTGTCGTGGCGTGGGTTGACGCCCTCCAGCGCCTCGGCGATGTCGTCCCGTTTTAGAATCTCGTTGTGCTGGATGAAGAAATCCTGCAGCAGGATCCGCAGCGGGCGGCGGTAGGCGATCAGCGTGTCGCCCGCGTCAAAGAGGATCGCCCGTATCCGCGGCGAGATCACGCAGGAGAAAAGAGCGGATACGCGCGGCAGGAAGGCCGCATTGGGCACATCGGGCACGCCGGCGCGCGCGCGGTGCACACCGTGGCGCCGAGGTCCATCAACGCCTGGTTGAAGTCATAGGGCTCCCGGCGGGGGAGCACGGCGGCCGACAGATCCCACAACACCCGGTCGGTGACCGGGCGATTCCCGAAGAACACACGGCGCAGCACGCGCCGCACGTTGGTGTCAAGGATCGGCTCTCTTTTGCCATAGGCAAACGTCAGCAGGGCCCCCGCCGTATACCGGCCGATGCCCTTGAGTGCCAGCAGTTCGGGCTTGGTGTCGGGCAGCCGTCCTGCGTATTTTCGCGTGACGGTGCGGGCGATCTCCCGCAGGCGGAGGGGACGGATATTGTAGCCCAGCGGATACCATGCTTCCCGGACCTGCCGCACCGGCGCCTTCGCCAGCACGCCCCACGATGGGTACCTCCGCATCCATTCGCGATACTTGGGGACGACCCGCGACACCTGGGTCTGCTGCAGCATGATCTCAGAGACCAGGACGCGGTACGGATCGCGGGTGTGGCGCCATGGCAGGTCGCGGCCGTGCCGCGCATACCACTGCAGCAGCTTCCGCGCAAACCAACGTTTCCGGGCGGGCGATGGGAAGGTTCCGGCCACGGGAAGCGTCCTTCGCTACGCCAGCGCGTACGCCTTCTGGTCTGAGACTTCTCCTGACGGCAGACGCGGTCGCGCAGTCGGGCGGGCGCGGAAGTTGTGGCCGAGGTGCGATGACGCGACTACGCGCGTGGGCGAGTGCGTCGCCGTTGCAGAGCAGCCCAAAGCAGGTAGTATCCCACGAGTAGCCCGGCGATGACCACACCCCACGGAAGTCGCGACCGCGGCGGCGCTACGCTTGTGCCCTCCACCGTCGCCACACGCAGGCGAGTGGCATCGCCAACCTGCTGTGTCCACATCACCAGGACCTTGTCTTTGACCGCGGCAATGATGGGATGAGTGCTCTTGGCCTCGCGCGTCACCCGGTTGGTTTCCCGCCAGGCACCGTCACGCCGGCGCAGGTAGATCTGCCCGCCGTCGTCCCACGCCACGTACACACGGCCGCGCCCATCGATGGCCACCGAGGGATTGAACCCGTTCTGCGACGGGGCGGAGATCAGTTGCTGGCCGCTCCATCGCTGCGAGCGCTCGGCGAAGTAGATGCGGCTGCCGGAATCCCGGCGCTCCCAGGCGACGACCGCGGTACCGGCCGGTCCGGCGGCCAGCGTAACGGCCATCGCATCCGCGCGCCCCGACGAGATGGTCTCGGGTGGCGTCCAGGCGCGGTCGTACACCCCCGCGCCAGTCGATGCAGGGCGCAGTGTGTGCCGTACCTGATAGTTGCGCAGATCGAACTGGTACCAGGCGCTGTGGAGCCGGCCGGTGCTGTCAATCACCAGCGCCGGATTGATGGCGTCGGGGATGCCGGGGCTGATGACTTTCGGCTCTCTCCACCCCGCACCATTCGATGCGGGGCCCAGCCGGCCATCGCTGGCGGCTGTGTAGAGGATCTCGTAGATGGAGCCATGGCGCGTGGTGATCGCCGGCGCGCCGGCGCGGATTCCATACCAGACCATGTGCACCGTCCCCTGCGCATCGACCGCCAGGGCCGGAATTCCGGCATAGGCGTCACCTGGAGAGACCTTCAGGGGCGTGCTCCAGCCCTGATTGGCGTAACGCGCATAGTACACTTTCCCGACGCCGTTGTCGTATTGCGTCCAGGCCAGGTGCACCGTGTTGTCGGGTCCCACCGCCAGGGACGGGTACCGGGCGTGGGCTCTCGCCCGCGTGACCTGCTGAATATCCCACCGCCGGCCGTCGGTCGAGGACGCCACAAAAATCTGTGAATAGCCGCCCGCGGTCTTCACGAACGTGATGTAGATCTTCCCGGAGTCGTCGACGCCGATCTTCGGCTGGCTGTTGGCCTCGGTGGCGTCTTCCGTGACGTCCGGGGCCACGAGAGTCGGTGCCGCGGCGGATACAGCGGTCACCATGATGAGCAAGAGCATGGATGCGATGATGCGCAGCATAGAGCACTGATTCGGCATCATGTGCGGCGACCCCTGACGCAGAGTAGCCAGTAACCAGTATCCACTAGCCAGTTAACAGTCCCGATTCTACCGGCTACTGGCTAGTGGCTACTGGCTACTGTTTTTTTGAGGAGGCAAGCTCGTCCGTCCCAGAGAAATCAACGCTAATTTCCTTGAAGGAGGATGAGATGGTCATGGGTCGGCTCAGCCGCGCGGTCGTCGTCGCCCAACGGGGGATGGTGGCAACGGGACATCCGCTGGCCTCCGTCGCGGGGCTGCGGGTGCTGACCTCTGGCGGCAACGCCGTCGATGCCGCGGTGGCGACTGCGGGGGTGATGGGTGTTGCTCAGCCGATGATGTCCGGCCTGGGCGGTGACACCTTCATGCTGGTGTACCGGGCGGCGGAGCGCAAACTCTACGCCGTCAACGGCAGCGGGGTCGCCCCCTACGCGGCGACGGTGGGCTGGTTCGTGGCGCACGGGCATCGCACGATGCCGTTGCGCGGCATGCTGGCGGTTTCGGTGCCTGGAGCGGTGGACGCCATGGTCACCGCCCTGGAGCGGTGGGGCTCCGGCCGGTTCACATTGGGGCAATTGCTCGAGGCAGCGATCGGCTACGCCGACGAAGGAGTCCCGATTGCTCCGAAGGTGGCCTTTTGGGTGCAGCAGGCCGCCGACGTGATCGCCCAGTTCCCCTCCACCGCCAAGGTGTTCATGCCGCGGGGAGTTCCGCCACGCGCTGGTGATGTCGTCGTGATGAAGGATCTGGCCCGGAGTCTCCGCGCCGTGGCCGCGGGCGGTCGCGATGTGTTCTACCGCGGCGATCTGGCGAGGCAGCTGGCGCGGTACTCCCAGGCCCACGGAGGATTGATGACTGAGCGCGAGTTTGCCGAGCACCGCAGCGACGTGTACGACCCGATCGCGACAACATATCGCGGGCACACCGTCTACACGACTGCGCCGCCCTCGCAGGGCATCGTCGTGCTGGAGATGCTGAATATCCTGGAAGGATACCCCCCGGATCAATTGCGCTGGGGGACGGCGGACGCCGTGCATCTGGCGGTCGAGGCGAAGAAACTGGCGTTTGCCGACCGGCTGGCCTATCTGGGCGATCCCCGGTTCATAGACAACCCGCTCGACATCCTGCTCTCAAAGGACTACGCTGTGCGCCGGCGGGGCGTCATCGATTCCCGGCGCGCCCGGGCCGAGGTCCCGGCAGGGTTGCTCGCACAGAGAGTCGGCGACACGACGTACTTCTGCGTCGCCGACGCGCAGGGCAACGTCGTGTCGTACATCACCAGCCTCTCCGCCAGTTTCGGCTGCGGCGAGATCGTAGAAGGGACCGGAATTCTGCTGAACAACCGAGCCGGGCGCGGTTTCGTCCTGGATGAAAATCATCCGAACTGCATTGGGCCAGGCAAGCGCACCATGCACACGCTCATGCCTTTCATGTCGTTCCGGCAGGGCGCGCCGTACCTGGCCTGGGGGACACCCGGCGGAGATGGGCAGCCGCAGTGGAACACGCAGGTATTCAGCAATATCGCAGACAGTGGGCTTTCGATTCAGGAGGCGATTGAACGGCCACGGTGGTTCAGCTTCCCCGGCACGGATCCCGCGAACCTCCTGGCGGCATCTGAGTTGCGGGTGGAGGCTGGGTTTCCGGCAGAGACGACGGCAGAACTCGCCGCGCGCGGCCACGCCATACGAGAGATGGGGGAGATGGAATCAGGGGGAGGCTCCCAGGCCATCATGATACAAGACGGCATGTTCTATGGCGGCTCGGATTCCCGCGTTGATGGGTGTGCGATTGGGTACTGAACAGCGAACAAGGCGAACACAGCGGACAGGGCGAACAAGCGAGTCATATGTGATTCCCTGACGATTTTTTGTTCGCTTTGTTCGCCGTGTTCACTGTTCGCCGCATTGTCTCGGAGGTGACTGTTTGCAAGATATTCGTAAAGAGCGGACTCTAATTTTCCTCAAGCCTGACGGCGTCCAGCGTGGACTGGTTGGCGAGGTTGTGGGCCGGTTCGAGCGTGCCGGGCTCAAGCTGGTGGGGATGAAAATGGTGTGGCCGGATCGGCCGCTGCTGGACCGGCACTACCCTCGGGAAGACGGCTTCTTGCGGACTCTCGGAGGCAAGACGAAGGACGCGTTTTCCACCTACGGCCTAGATGTGAAGAAAGAAACCGGCACCGACGATCCGCTGGAAATCGGCCGGGAGGTGCGTAGCTGGCTCATTGACTACGTCTCATCGGGTCCGGTGGTCGCGTTCGTATTGGAAGGGATTCATGCGATCAGCGCGGCGCGCAAGATTGTCGGTGACACGCTGCCCTACCGGGCCGCCCCAGGTACCGTCCGGGGCGACCTCTCCGTGGATTCTCCGACGGTCGCCAACGTCATGAAACGTCCCGTGCGCAACCTGATCCACGCCTCCGGGTCGATCGAGGAGGCGGCGTTCGAGATTCCACTGTGGTTCCGCAAGGAAGAACTCCACGAGTACTCACGGGCCGACGAGCGGGCGATGTTTGGATAGAACAGGAACCAAGATTCCAGGGTACCAGGGGACCAAGCCTAATGCTTGCCTGGTTCCCTGGCTACGTGGTCTCCTGGCCGATCACTCACGGTTTGCTTGGTCCCCTGGTGCCCTGGTCCCCTGGTTCTGCCGTTCTCCCTATCAGCCAGAAGCTGGCCGACAGGATATTGCCGGTCCGTGGTTCTTTGCCGAGTGTCTCGCGGTCGGCAAAGACGTGCAGGGTTACGCCGCGCAGCGAGACCTGCATCCACCAGTACGCAGCCTCCGACACGGGATTGATGAGCAGCCTCGCCTGCGCGACGCGTCCGCTGACAAGCGCGGTGGCCTCCGCAAACTCCACGGCGTCGTCGATGCCGGCGTGGGCAGTCGACGCGAATGACTCCAGCGGTGGCCGGTAGATCTCCCCGGGCGCGGTGCGATAGGCGGCTTCATTTTCGTAGAGTTCTGCTTCGTGCGTCAGGGCGGCGATTTCAACTCGGCGCGTGGTGGGAAACGTGGTGATCCGGCTGCGGGCCAGTGCGAAATCCACCAAGCCGACCCGCATGGGGAAGGCGCCCGAGTACGGCTCGTCGGGCTCGGACGGCTCCAGCCAGCCGTCGATCCATCCATCGAGGGGTTCCTCAGGATCCTCGCCGATGCCGGTGATGGCGAGGGTATGAGGCTCACCGGTAGCGAAAAACGGCGTCGCGCCGGTGACCTCACCTGTCTGGTTCACCTGAGCCCAGATTTCCGGCCCAGTTGATGGAGGGCGCGGATGCGCCCAACCGCTCTCCCCTCTCCCCGATGTGGGAGAGGGCAGGGTGAGGGGGCCAGGAGCTTCGCCAGGTGCCCACCGCACCAGCGCGCCGACGTCCGGGACTGGAAAGCGTATCCCTTCGGCGGCCGCGCGCCGCGCCAGGGTCCAGTAGGCGTCCATGTCGTCAACCGGAAAGCCGATGCAGCTGAAGTGGCTGGACACTCAGGACCTCCCACCAAAATAGTCCTCATCGAGCATCCCATACAACACCGCATCGTACCACTGCCCGCCCCAGAACATTTTCTTTCGCGCAACGCCCTCCCGGCGGTAGCCGGATTTCTCCAGGGCTCGCTGGCTGCCGACGTTGTCGATGCGCGCCTCCGACTCCAGCCGGTGCAGCCCCAGCGTCTCGAAGGCGAACTTCGTCCGCACCCGCATGGCGTCGCTGCCGAAACCTTTCCGCCAGGCCGATTTCTCACCGATCACGGTGCCCGTCCCGCCCATTCTCAGCTTCCAGTTGATGCGGTGGATGCCGGTAAAGCCGATGTGCCGGTCCTGGTCATCCAGGATCGCCCACACGACCTCGACGTCCCGTTTCTGAACGCGGTCGAACCACTCTTCCTCCATGCCACGCGTCACACCGATCGTCATGAGCAGGTATTGCGTCACCTCGGGATCATTGAGCCAGCGGATGCTGTTCTCCAGGTGCGCGTGCTTGTCCGGGGGTACCAGCCGGACTTTGTCTCCTTTCAGGCCCGCCATCTTCTCCGCCATGCCACCACCTCCCCGAGTTGCAGCCATGATAGCATCTTGGAAACGGACAGGGCGCCGGAGGGTGGCGGACCTACTGCAGCCGTAGGACGCGGCGGGCGTTGTCGCCCAGGATGGCCGCCCGATCCTGCGGGGGCAACTCCAGACGGTCGAGGATCTCAACCTGCTCTTTCAGGATGTGGTGCCGGTAGCCGCCCCACACCGTAGAGTCAGTGCCGAAGAGGATGCGCTTGGGGCCGAACGCGCGCAGAGCATCGCGGAAGATCTGTTCCAATGGTGGCCCGCCCGGGTAGTACTCCCGCCAGTTGTTGGTCCCCGAGGTGTCCACGCACACATTTTCGGTATGGTAGGCCAGGAACAGCGTTTCCCGGAAGAACCCCGCCCCGAAGTGCGCGATGAGGAACGTTACTTCTGGAAACTCCTTCACCGGCGCTGAGAGCGGGAGTGGACTGGCAAACGTCAGATCGTAGAATGAGCCGACCGTGATCCCGAAGTGAAACAGGACCGGCAACTGCTGTTCGGCCGCCACCTCGTAGACCGGATAGAGGGCCCGGTCGTTGGGGTAGAAGCGCTGGATCGGCGGATAGAGCTTCAGGCCGCTGAGGCCGAGCGTCCGGAACTGCGCGACTGTCCGTGCCGCGTTAGAGTCGCGGGGGTCGACCAGAGACCCCCAGCCGGCAAACCGGCGCGGGTTGATGGCGACGAACCGCGAAAGTTCGTCATTTCCCTCGCCCACGGCGCTAAAGGCCCCGGTGTCGACCCCAGCCTTGTCGAACTCCACCAGCCAGGAGCGGGCGTGATCTTCCAGCGAGAGCCCTTCCAGTTCGGCCAGCCGTTCCTCGTAGGTCTTCCCCCGCATACGGGCCGACTCGACGGCTTTCTGCCGGTAGGCCGGCATTCGCTCCCGCCCCCGGCGCAGCATCGAGGCGGTAATCAGATGCAGATGGCTGTCGACAATGGCCACGCCCTTCACGATACTGCCGCGCCGACAGAACCGTCAAGCAACAGGGTCATGGTTGCGCCTAAGTTGACGGTAACCATACTGGATAGGTCCAGAGGTCTGGGCCTGTCAGCCTGGAATAAAAATGGAACTTTGATGGAGATCCATAGAAGAGCATGGCACGGGGGTTGCTCATTAGGGATGTTCAGCAGGCGTTGAGGCCGTGAGGCCAGGCAGTTAGTTCACAAAATCCGCCATAGGCGGAGGGTGAGAACGGGGAAAAAGAAAGTACCCGGCAGTCCGCAGTAAGATGAGGCCCGGTCCTCATCTCGATAAAGGCAAACCCGTTGTGAGGCGGGGACGCAAAGCCACGGGACTCTACCCAGTAGAGTCAGCCGGGTTGCCGAAGGAGGAGGACGTTTTCATGTTCAGTCGAGTGCGGGTGTCTTGGAGCGTGCTGTTCATAGTGGTCACGGTGGCGCTAAGTGCGCTGCCGGCTGCGGCGCAGGCCGCGAGTACGACGGTCACCATCGCGGTTCCCTCAGTCCAGAAGATGGAAGGTACCACCTCGCTCCTCGTTCCGGCGCGTGCTCCCCTGCAGCAGGGCCAGCTGGTCATCAAGAGCAACATCGCCTGGGTGCTGGTCGCACACCTCTCCGACCCGAACGCGGTTGTCGCCTGGAGGATCGCCGGTCGTGCGACCTGGCAGCGGCTCGGCGCGGCGACGCCCATCCTAAAGGGCCTCAAGGGTGTGCGTCAGGTGGAGTACGAGGTGCAACCGGACGGCCGCTCGGCGCAGCACGGCCTGCCGGTCACGGTGACATTCTCGGTGGAACCGGCCGGCGCCCCCTAGGAGGACACGGCTGTGGCACGGTTCGTGCTAAATAGTCACCGTGGGAGCAAGATTGCTCGTGAGGTGGCAGCGGATGTCGGCGAGACTAAAGCTTGAAGATGTGCACTGCACCGTGGATGGGCAGGTGACCGTGGCGCGGGTCCGGCTCAGCCATCGCGGGCGTTCCGCGTCCGGGACAGCCAGTGCCCGTACGACCGAGGGCATCTGGCGTCACGTCGTCGCGCAGGCTGCGCTGAGCGCCGTGCGCGAGATCATCGATGGCAACCTCGACGTGACCCTGGATGCCGTCGCCGAAGTCGGCTCCGGCCGGCACCCGATCATCGTGGTGACCATGGCGATGGGCCGAGGGCGAAACGAAGTGTTCCTCTCCGGCACCGCGTCGCTGCAAGGGGACCGCGTTGCAGCCGTCGCCAAGGCCGTGTTGCACGGCTTGAATCGGTGGGTAGAACCGTTCCTGGCAATTGCTGCATCGAGTTTACCCGTCGGCCCGCGGCTCACCGGACCACTGCCCCGCATTCGCTCGAACTAACTCCGTACCAACGCGATCGTCCGTCTCGTCTTGACAGCGGGACTAATCCTGCGCGGGGTGTTCGACCAGCCGCAAGAATACCTCGACGATTGCCGGGTCAAAATGTCTCCCGGCCTGCTCCCTGATGTAGTCGAGGGCCCGTTCCTGCGGCCAGGCCGCACGATAGGGACGGTCGGACCGCAGCGCATCCCACACGTCTGCGACGGCAAAGACGCGGGCCGCCAGGGGGATCTGGTTCCCCCGCAGCCCACGGGGGTATCCGGTTCCGTCCCACTTCTCGTGATGACTATAGGGGATGTCGAGGGCCGGACGCAGGTGTGCCACCGGCGCGAGTAACTCAAAGGCGTACACCGGGTGCTTTTTCATGATACCCCACTCTTCGTCCGTGAGCGGGCCTGGTTTCAAGAGGATGCTCTCTGATATTCCCATCATGCCGATGTCGTGCAGCAGTGCGCCGCGGCGCAGGTGCACGATTTCTTCTTCCCGCAGCCCTACGCCGCGGGCCAGGCGCACGGTGAGCTCCGTCACCCGCTGAGTGTGTCCTTCGGTTTCTTTGTCGCGGAGGTCAAGCGCTTTCGACCAGCCTTCCAGCGTGGTATCGTATGCCAGCGTCAGGTCAAGATTCGCGCGCTGCAACCCCTGGAAGAGCGCGGCGTTGTCGATGGCGACGGCGGCCTGGCCGCCCAGCGTCTCCAGAAACTCGAGCCATTCCGCGGTCGGCTGGAACGGGCGGCGCTGGAAGATCTCGAGCACTCCGGCCACCTGCCCTTTCGCAATGAGCGGCGTCACGAATGCGGTGACGAATCCTTCTTCCTCCACGAGGTGCCGGCGGACGAAATCCGCGGCCTTGGTGAGATCGGCGACGGTGACCGTGCGGCGATCCAGCACGGCGCGCCCGGCGTCGCCCTCTCCGAACCGCAACCGGTACGCCATGATGGTGTTCCCCCGGAATCCTCGCCCCGCACTGTAATACAGCTCCTGGGAATGTGGATCAACGAGCAATACGTCCGCCGCGTCCGCGTGGAGCTCGGCCACGACCTGATCCAAGACGACGGCGAGTGTGAGGCGGAGGTCCAGACTTCCGGTGATGGCCTGGTCTATCGCATGCAACGCCTGTGTGTGCCGCAGCCGCCGCTCTGCGTGTTCGCGCTCCTGGCGCTCGGCCTCCCGCGCCTGTTCCAGTTGAGCTTCGCGCCCCTCCAGGGCCGTGGCCATGCGATCGAACGTGCTGGCCAGGCGTCCGAATTCCCCGGCGTCATGGGGTAGGCCGCTGCGGACGGTGAGTTCCCCGCGCCCGAGTCGCTCGGCGGCCATGATGAGCCTGTTCACCGGATCGAATAGAAAATGGCTGCCACCGGCCCACGCGGCAAGCAGGGCAAGCGCGCCGAAGAGAGTGACAAGCAGCGCGTTGCGGATCAGATGGTGTGTGGCCTCGACCAGGGCGGCAGCCCTGGGGATTCCGACACTGAGAAAGAGGGCGGTCTCACCCGGTCCGGTCCGCAGAGGCACGAAGCCAAAGAGCCTCGGCACAGCGTCGAGCCCCGGCGCGTCCGCTGTCCCCTCCCCACCCTTGACGATTGCCGCGACAATGGGCGCCTCGGGCTCGGTCTTGCCCACCCATCGGTCAGGATCGGGGAAGCGCGCCAGGATCGTCCCCTTACGATCGAGGACGGTGATGGTTGACCCCGGTGGTAAGTCTGCGTTGGCGGCGAAGTCGTTCAGCCAGGCCAGGTCGAGTGCGGCATAGACAACCCCTGTCACATGGCCCTGGGCGTCCAGGACAGGGTAGCCGAAGTTGATCGCTCCCTTGCCGGTCACCCGGTCGACCAGGTACTCCCCCACGGCGAAATCGGCCGTCGTCACTGCCCGCCAGAAGTAGGACCGGTCGGCGACATTCACCCGGCCGGAAAGCGGCACGGCGCTGCAGACGAGATTTCCGTTGAGATCCGCGACACCGATGTTTGCATAGTATGTGGTTTCCCTGATTCGCGCCGCCATGAGAGTGTCACAGGCAGCGCCGGCAGTCACAGGCAGCGCCGGCAGTCTGGCGCAGCGCCGGCAACTGGGCGAGTCTGGCCAGCATGCTCTGCGTCTGGACGGTCAGCCGCTCGTAACTGATGGCGGCGGCGCGAGCCAGTCGCAGCGCAGCGTCCTTGGCTTCGTCTGTCCCCTCGCGCCGTTGCTCTTTGAAGGTGAGCAGCGTGAGCAGAAGCGCGGGGACAAAGGCGAGCAGCACAAAGACCAGCATGCGGACGCGCAGGTGCACGAACGCTCTGTTCATGGCAAGTGTCGACCATTCATACGCATTCCCAGCCGTCCGTGTGGGTTAGGCGTATTCAACAGACAAAGACACGACTGGGCTTCGGGCGAAAACCGTAGACGCGTGTGGAGAACCCGCGGTTATGAGAGGCTGGTCAGCGCAAACTCGATTTCTTCCCGCACCCGGGGGTCGCTTTCTTGTTCGAGGCGATCGCGTAGGGTGGCTCTGGCCTGGGGGTGTGCGATGCGACCGAGGGCCCACGCCGCGTGGCCGCGGACAATGGAATCCTCATCATCCAACGCTCTCACCAGCGCCGGAACCGCGCGCGGATCTCGAAGATTCCCCAGCGCCACCGCGGCGTTGCGGCGCAGGCCCTGCCGTTTGGCGCGCTTGATGGCGCTGTGGCGGAAGCGCTCCTGGTACGCTGCCTCGTCGATGTGCAGCAGCTCAACGAGGTCTGGAAAGGCGACGTCTTTGCGTGGCGCAAACTCCTGGTGGATTCCCTCCCGGACCAGCGCGTTATGCGGGCACACGTCCTGGCACACATCACAGCCGAAGACCCAGGTCTGCATCAACGGCCGCAGCTCGCGGGGGATCCACCCGCGCAGCTCGATGGTGAGGTACGAGATACACCGCCGGGCGTCGACGACGAACGGCGCCACGATGGCGCCGGTGGGGCATTGGTCCAGGCAGATGCGGCAGCGGCCGCAGGAACCTTCGGCCGGCTGGTCCGATTCCAGCTCCAGGTCGGTGAGAATTTCCCCCAGAAAGACGTATGATCCGTGGCCGGTCTTCGTGATCAACATCGTGTTCTTCCCAAACCAGCCTAACCCGGCGCGGTGCGCGATAGCGCGGTCGAGCAGAGGGCCGGTATCCACGTAGTAGCGCGCCAGTCCGGCGCCGCGCTCACTCAAGAATCCCGCCAGATCCCGCAGCCGGTGTTCCATTACCTCGTGGTAGTCAGTCCCCCGGGCATAGGACGAAATGCGTCCGGACAGGCTGTCGGGTGAAGGCGCAGGCGCGTCCCAGCGATACGCCAGACCCACGACCACAACCGACCGAGCGCCCGCTGCGGTGTATGCGGGATTCGCCGCTTTCGGCGCGTGGCGCGATACGTACTCCATCTCTCCGTGCATGCCGGCGGCGACCCACTGCGCCATACGCTCGCCGTGCTCGGGCAAAGGGTCTGCCGTGGTGATCCCGACCAGGTCGAACCCGAGACCGTGCGCGTAAGCCTTGACCTCTAGGGTCAGTGCGTGGTCCATCAGAGATGAATGTATCAGGTCTGCATGTGCGGGTCGAGCAGGTCCCGCAGGCCGTCTCCCAGCAGATTGAACCCCATCACCGTGAGAAAGATCGCCAGACCTGGATAGATTGAGAGCCATGGAGCCTGCCGCAGATAGTCGCGTCCGGTGCTGAGCATCGAGCCCCACGAGGGTGTAGGAGGCTGCGCTCCCAGGCCGAGAAACGACAGGCTTGCTTCCGCCAGGATCGCGCTGCCGACGCCGAGCGTAACGAGCACGATGGCCGGCGCCACGGTGTTGGGTAGGATGTGCCGGAAGATGATCCGGGCGTTCGAGGCGCCGAGGGCGCGCGCGGCGTCCACATATTCCAGCTGCCTGATCACGAGCACCTGGCCCCGGACGAGACGGGCCAGCGCCGTCCAGCTGACGAGTCCCAGCGCCAGGAACACGTTGTACAGGCTCGGGCCGATCACGGCCATGATCGCGATGGCGAACAGCAGCCCGGGGAACGCGAAGATGATCTCGGCCAGACGCATGATGAGGTTGTCCACCCAGCCGCCGTAGAATCCCGAGAGCAGTCCCAGCGTGATCCCCAGGGTGAGCGCGGATGCCTGCACGGCCGCGCCGACCCCCAGCGAGACACGCGCTCCGTACACGATCCGGCTGAACACGTCCCGGCCGAAGAGGTCGGCGCCCATCAGGTACGGGCCGCCAGGCGGATGCAGGTAGTTGTTGAGGTCGGCGTCGCGGATGGGGTCCCGGGGCGCAATCCACGGAGCGAAGATCGCCACGCCGATCAGCGCGGTGATGATGGCTCCGCCGATGGTGAGGTTGCGCAGCTTCCGGGCGCGCCGCCATCCCCCGCGCCGTCCAGTGATGACTGGCGCCTGGACCATCATTCGTATTTGATGCGGGGGTCCAGCGCCACATAGGAGAGGTCGACGAGCAGGTTGAGTCCGATGAAGATGGTGGCGATGAACAGCACGCACCCCTGAACCATGGGCAGATCGCGCACCGCAATGGAATCGACCAGAAGCCGGCCGATCCCCGGCCAGGAGAACACACGCTCGGTGATCACCGCCCCGCTCAACAGCCCGCTCATCTGCACGCCGATCACGGTGACGATGGGAATGGCGGCGTTCCGTAGGGCGTGGACCATGAATACGCGGCGGCCGGCCAGTCCTTTGGCGCGAGCCGTGCGGATGTAATCTGCCCGGATGACGTCCAGCATCGACGAGCGGGTCAGGCGGGCGATGACCGCCGACAGGCCCGTGCCGAGCGTAATCGCCGGCATGATGAGATAGGGAAAGGCCGGCCCATAGCCTGACGGCGGCAGCCACCGCCACTGTACGGCCAGGAGGTAGATCAACAGCAGGCCGAGCCAAAAGTTCGGGATGGAGACGCCGATCGTGGCGAGTATGATGGACGCCGAGTCAAACACCGTGTTCTGCCGCAGTGCGGCGGTAATCCCCGTCGTCACGCCGATGATGATCGCCAGGCCTAAAGCCGCGATGGCAAGCGTCGCCGTAGCGGGCAGGCGCTCGAGGATTGAGGTCAGCACGTTGCGGTCGGTGCGGTAGGAGATTCCGAGATCGCCCCGCACGGCATTGCGCAGGAACTTCAGATACTGGACCGGGACCGGATCGTCCAGCCCCCACTTTGCGCGCATGATCCGGGCCGCGGCCGGATCGACCGACGCCACCTTCTCTTCCATCAAGAGCGCCACGGGGTCGCCCGGGACGATCTGCATCAGCACGAACGTCACCAGGGTGACCCCGACGAAGACCGGAACGGCCAGCAGCAGCCGGCGGGCGATGAAAGACGTGATCCCCTTGGGCATTGTCCTCAACCGTCACAAACCGCAAATCATTGCAAAGTCCGGGGCCCGAATCCCTGCGCCCGTCAGTTCATCGCCGCGGCTGGATCCAGACCTTGTGCATCTGAATCCAATCCAGTTCCAGAGGGTTCCCGACAATCCCGTGCACGTTGGGCTGGTGCACCAGCGCGGCCTTGTTATAGTTCCAAAAGAACCACGGCGCATCCGCGACGACCAGCCGCTCCGCCTCCTGGCAGAGCTGGATCTGCCGGCGCGGGTCGAAGGTGCGCTCCGCTTCGTCCATCAGCGCGTCTACCCGCTCATTCTTGTAGAACATGCGATTGCCCGCGATGCCGAAGTTACGGGACCGGAACGGCCCCAGGTAGTTCACGCAGTTCGAGCCACCGCCGTGGGACAGCACGTAGGTCATCAGCTCGCCCTTGCCCGCGCGGTCCAGCATGACGCCGAAGTCCTGCTGGACGATGCGCGCCCGGATGCCGACGTCGGCCAGATAGCGCTGCAGCACCTCCAGCCACCGGCCGGCCACGGGTGTGCTCGAGCCGTTCAAGTCCATCTCGAAGCCGCTGGTGAATCCGGCCTGGGCGAGTAGTTCCCGCGCCCGTTGGGGATTGTACTCATAGCCGCGCAGGCTTGGATCAAAGGCGGCGAGGCTCGGCGGGAAGACGCCGGTGGCCACGAACGCCTTGTCCTGCAACACGGTGCGGACGGTCGTCGCCTTGTCGATCGCGAAGTTGATGGCCTGGCGGACGCGGACGTCGTTCAGCGGAGGTTTGGTTGTGTTCATGCCCATGTGGCGGGTGAAGAGTTCCGCGACCTCGACGACGTAGGGTTTCCACTGAGGATCGTCTGCATAGCGCCGGTACGTGGGGTCTTCGAGGAGTATGAAGTCCAATCTCCCCGTCTCGAATTCTGCCTGGAGGGTGGCGGGGTCGGGGATGATGCGAAACTCCAGCGCGCTGATGTACGGCCGGCCCTCCCAGTAGTCTGGGTTCTCCTTCAGCAGGAGGGAACTGTCGCGGCTCCAGGACACAAAAATGAACGGACCCGACCCGATGGGGCGCTGGCCGAAGTCGCGGCCCAGCCGCTCCGCCTCGTCTTTGGGCACGATGAACAGCCCCGTGAAGACGAGGGGGAACGTGCTGTCCACGACGGAGTTGGTGATTTGAACGGTATAGCGGTCCAGCGCACTGATGCCGCTGACCTCCCGCGTCTGCCCGGCCGTGAATTCTCTCGCGCCCACGATGCGGTCAAAGGCGCGGATGAACGGTGAAGCCATCTGTGGAGTGAGGGTGCGCTCGATCGTGTACTTGACGTCATCCGACGTCATCTCACGACCGTGGTGAAACTTGATCCCGCGGTGCAGGCGGAACGTCAGGATCTTTCCATCGCCGCTAACGGACCATGCCTCGGCCGCTCCCGGCTCGATGGCCAGGGTCTTTGGATTCTGGCGGAGCAGCGAGTCGAAGATGGCCATCTTGACCGCGATGGCCCGCGACGTGTTGGTCAGGGCGGGATCGAGGTTCGCCGGGTCGCTGCTGAGCGCCCGCCGGAAATGTCCCCCGGACACCGGGATCTGCCCGGCGGCGGGCTGGATCGGCGTGAATGCCGCAATCACGGCGAGGGAGGCTGCCGCCACCGTTAGTCGATTCCACGTGGACGTGTTCATTGCTCACCTCCGCGTTCCAACTGCCTCCTTCGCTCGGTCCCCCGTACCGCCCTCTCCAGGATGCATCTCCGAGAGCCGTCCCGCTCTCACTGACCGAACCAGTAGATCCAACAAGGAGGCGGGATGAGGACTTTGGACGAAGGGGACCAGTAACTGAGTCACTCCTTAGCCGCCCTCCTGGTCCCCGGTCCAAGGTCCTCATCCCGCCTCCTCTCCACCTTCCTCCGGCGCCAGAGCGAAGTAGAATGTAGCATAAGCATGTCTATGTCGACTGCCGATCTCATCGGTCAGCGGTTTGTCGTTGACTTCTCGGGTTCAGAAGTCACGGCTGACCTGGAGCGCCTGATCCGCGAAGGCCGCGTGGGAGGCGTGATCCTGTTTGTGAAAAATGTCCGGTCGGTCTCTCAGGTGCGCACGCTGACGGCAGATCTCCAGCGGCTGGCCGCGGACGCCGGTCTGCCCCCGTTGCTGATTACCATCGACCAGGAAGGCGGTCTCGTCAACCGGCTGATCGACGGGTTCACCGTCTTCCCCAGCGCGATGGCACTCGGCGCCTCGGGGCGGGCCGAGGACGCCGCGACCGCCGGCCGGATCACATCTGTGGAGCTCCGCGCGCTCGGGGTGAATGTGAACCACGCCCCCGTGCTGGACGTCAACAGCAACGCGGAGAACCCGGTCATCGGGATCCGCGCATTCGGTGACGATCCGGCAGAAGTCGCCCGCCTCGGCGTCGCGTACATTCGGGCCGCGCAGGGCGCGGGAGTCCTGACGACGGCCAAGCATTTCCCCGGACACGGCGCCACTCCTGTGGACTCGCATCTGGACCTGCCAGTCGTCACAAAGGACCCAGAGCGCCTGCGGCGGGAGGACGTGTTCCCGTTTGCGGAGGCCATCCGCGCCGGGGCGGACGGGATCATGTCCACCCATATCGTCTTTCCTGCGCTTGACGCCATGCGCCCCGCCTCGCTCTCGGCCCAGATCATGACCGCCCTGCTCAGACACGAGTTGGGTTTCAGCGGCGTTTCATTTACGGACTCGATGGCCATGAAAGCGATCGCCGATCACTGGCCCCGTGGGACTGCCGCCGTCGCTGCGCTCCAGGCTGGGGTTGACGTTGTGCTGGCGTGCGGCCGGCACGACGCGCAATGGGAGTCGATTGAAGCCGCGCGCCGCGCGGCCGAAGACGGTACGCTGGATCCCGCCGGCCTGCGCGCCGCTGCGGACCGGATCGCGAGGATCCGGACGCGCTACGCGTCCGTTGGCGCTCCGGGTGACGCCGCAGGCGCCGAGGGCCACCGCCGGCAGGCGCAGGAGATTGCAGATCGCGCGATCACCCTCGTGCGCAACCTGGCGGAGCGAATCCCCCTGCCTGCCGGACGCACGGCAGTTCTCAGCACAGCCGCGGATGAAGGCGAGGCCGCGACGTCCGGCGATCGGATGGCCTCGGCGCTGCGGTTGGGCGGCGAGCTGGCGGAGCTTGTGTCAGACGTCACGGTCGCGACCGATCTCGGCAAGATCGTGAATCAGTCTTGGGACAATGTCGTCGCGGTGAACGTGTCCTGGAGCTCCTCGCAGGGCACGCAGATGCTTCAGACGCTGTATTCGAAATTTGGGAAGCGGCTGGTGGTTGTGGGTGCGGGTAACCCCTATGAACTCCTGCGAATCCCAAGTCTGGAAACGTATCTTGCCGCGTACGGTCCCGATCCGGCCAGCATGCGCGCCGCGGCGAGAGTACTCAGCGGAAGGCTTGAACCGACAGGACGTCTGCCGGTCGCCCTGCCCGGACTGTACCCCCGGGGTCATGCGGTCTAGGAATACTAACGGGAACACGGGAACACGGGAACGCGGGAACGGGGGGAACGCGGGAACACGGGAACGCGGGAATGCGGAACTACGAAAGGCCGTGGAAAGTCAAGAAAGGGTATGTTCGTGAAGAGGAGAAGGGCGCCCGTGATGCGGGCGATGGAGGGTCAGGTATGAAGCGGTGGGCGGCGGGTGTCGCCGCGATTGTTGCGTTGGTCCTGGTCACAGCAGTGTCCGGCGTGACCGCGCCGCAGACCACGCTGGAATTCTGGACGATTTCGTTGCAGCCGTTCTTCACCGACTACGTGAACGGTCTGGTCGCCGGCTATCGGCGTGCGAATCCGGGTGTGCAGGTCAAATGGGTCGACGTGCAGTTTCAAGCGGTGGAGCAGAAACTGCTGGCGGCCATCGCCGGCGGTGTCCCCCCCGATGTCGTGAATCTAAACGTGGAGTTCACGTCCCGGATCGCCGAACGCGGAGCGCTCGTGGACATGGACGCCGCGGTGCCGGCGGCCGATCGGGCAAAGTACTTTGAAGGCCTGTGGAGTTCGGGCCGGTTTAAAGGAAGAAGTTACGGCATCCCCTGGTACATTGCCCCACCGGTCCTGATCTACAACGGTGAACTGTTCAAGAAGGCGGGACTGAACGTGCTGACCCCACCGGCCACCGAAGACGCCATGATCGGAGCGGCCAAGCGCGTGAAGGATCGCGCGGGGGTGTACGGGTTCATGCCGCCCCTTGATGGTACACGCTTGATGTACCTGTTCCTCGAGAATGGATTGCCGGTGCTCAGTGAGAACGGCAAGCTGGCCGTCTTCAACTCCCCCGCCCACGTGGCTTATCTGCAGAAGTACATGGACCTGTTCAAAGCGGACTACTTCCCAGACGACACGCTGCGCCGGGGGTTCACCGGGGCGGTGGAACGCTACAGCGCCGGCCAGCTCGGGATACTGCTGGTGGGTCCGCAGTTTCTGCTGCGCATCAAAGAAAGCAACCCCGAAGTGTATGCGAAGACGTTCGTCGCGCCGTATCCCATGGGGAAAGGCAGGGTGATCCATGCCCCGCTGATGGCGCTGGCGGTGCCGAAGGCCAGCAAGAATCACCAGGAGGCGGGCAGGTTCGCGCTCTACGTGACAAGCGACGAGAATCAGCTCGCGTTCTCGAAGTTGACGGTGATCTTCCCGTCGACGAAGAAGGCGGCCGCCGATCCGTACTTTAGACAAAAGGGAGCCGGTCCGGAGTGGCAGGCTCGGGCCATCGCCGTTGGGGAACTTAAGTTCGGACGCGACCTCACCGTGGTCGTGCCCAATCAGACCGAACTCTTCAAGATCTTCCGGGAAGCCGTCGAGGGCGCATTTTTCGGGAAAATGAGCGCGAAGGCAGCGCTGGACTGGGCCGTCCGGGAGTGGAATGCCCGGCTCTGATGCCGGATTTCGGATACCGGATCCCGGAGTGCGCCTGTTCGACTCCGCTCAGGGCGCCCTGAGTAGAATCGAGGGCGGATGAGGCTTCCGGTCATCCTGCTGCTTCTGGTCCTCCCGGCCGCCGCTGCGGCTCCGGCGGCGTTAGGCGTTGCCGGCGGGGCTGTTCCTGACGCCTTCACGGCTGCTCCCCAATCGGTCGCTTTGCTCCCCGTCCCGAAGCAAGTGCAGTGGGGCGATGGCGAGTTTTCCATCACACCCGCCACACGGATCATCGTCGGCGATGACGCCGGGGCCGACGATCTCTTTGCGGCGCGCGAGCTGAACGAAGAGCTGCGCGCCCGCTACCGGACGGAACTGGACGTTGTCCGGGAGCGCGAGGTTGCCGATCCGGCCGGGCATATTGTGATCGGCGAACCCACGTCCAGCGCATTGCTTGGCCGGTTGCTTGAGGAGGCCGGCATCTCGGTCACGGCAGCGTCCCCGGGGCCCGAGGGCTACGTCCTGCGCGTCACGCGCGGGCAGATCACCGTCGCAGGGTCGGACCGTCGCGGTACGTTTTACGGCGTCCAGACGCTGCGGCAGTTGCTGCGTCCTGCGCCGGCCACCGCGGGGCCACAGCCTGGAGCTGTGGCCAATGTCCGGGTGGTGACCATCCGCGACAGGCCCGATCACGCCGTGCGCGCGGTGCATCTCCTGCTGGATGGCTCATCGGGCGAGTTCCACTCCGCGCTCATCGACCGTATCCTGGCCCCGTACAAGTTCAATACGCTGCTTGTGGAAGCCGAGGACGTGCAGTGGGAAAGCGGGAGGTCGTTGTGGAGTCCTGACCCCCGGGGGGCCACAAAGGCACAGGTCAAAAAGCTGCTCGAGGTCGCCCGGCAGCATCACATCCAGGTCATTCCGCTCATCCCGACGCTGGGGCACAGCGAGTGGGTCTTCGCCGGGCTGCGCGACGAGGCGCTCTGCGCTCAGGTGGCGTACATCCCCAAACATCTGCGCGAAGAAGGCAAGCCGCAGGTGACCTGCGACCGCGCCCGCGGCGTGTACCCCGCCGTCTACGATCCGGAGCGGACGATTACGATCAACGGTACACCCACGACGCTGAACGAGGCCCTGATCTTTCCCATGCTGAAAGAGGCCATCGATCTGTTCCGGCCGGCCTATGTCCACCTCGGCCACGATGAAGTCCGCGGTCCGTCGGGGCTGCGCTACGACATAGACCTGTACCTGCGAGACATCGTCACGCTCTCGCGATTTCTTCGATCCTCTGGGGTGCGGCCGATGGTGTGGGGCGATGTGCTCTGGGAGCGCCGGACAGAAGCTGCCGCCGAGCCCCTGTTCCGGGAGTTGCCACGCGACCTCGTGATCGTCCCGTGGAAGTATGAAGACATCCGGGAGTATCCGGAACTGTCCTACTTCCGCCGGGCGGGGTTCCCGGTGCTGGGGGCGACGTGGTACCGCCTGCACAATAACTACTGGTTCAGCCGCGCGGCAAAGGCGGCCAATGCTCTGGGGATGGTGCGCACCACCTGGACTGGGCATTTTCAGAGCCAGGCCGCCCTGACCCGAGCGTATCAGCAGCTTTACACGTACTTGAGCGCTGCGGCTTACTTCTGGACGTCGGACAGGCCGGAGCCGGATCGCGCACCGCGGGAGGCCGAGCTGGCACGCCGGTTCGCCGAGGCGTGGAAAGCGGGCACGCAGCCAGCCGCGCCGATCTCCGGGACGCTGCTGGATCTCTCCGGCGCTGCCACGCAGCGGCACATCGACGATGACGGCGCCGGATGGCTCGGCAAAGGAGCCGATTACGACCTGCGCGCGTTGCACACCGGCCGGCAGCGCCTCGGCGGCGTCCTGTTCGAGGTGCTGGACCCCCGCCGCCATGATGGAAAGAGCATCGTCATGCTCAGAGGTGAACGCGATGTGGCCGCCGCGATGCCCCAGCGCGTCACGATCTCGTGGCGGGGCCGGGCCGCCTGTCTCGTCTTCCTGCACGCCGCGCTGGACCGGGCCGTCAACTTCGGCGACGTGATCGGTCAGTACCGTATCACGCTGGAAGGTGAACGGCACGAGATGATCGACCTGCGGTACGGCCGGGACATCAGCAGCTGGCTGTGGGACGCGGAGAGGGGGATCGCCTCCATTGAGCAGGAGGTAGCGTGGTCCGGTTCCACGCGGGCCGGGAACGACGTTCAGCTGCAGATGCTGCGCTGGACGAACCCGTCCCCGCAGACCCCCATCCAATCGATTGAGCTAACCAGCGGCGGCGGCCGCGCGAGCCCGGTCGTGTTTGCTATCACGGCGCTGGATCGATGCCCGTGAGACCGGCCCCCAAGCCGAGTGCGGCGCGTGGTTTGGGGCATGCCCTGAACCCAAGCGGAGCGCGTGGTTCAGGGCGGCGGACCACGCTCGTTGCGTACCTCTTCTTGCTTCCCGCGCTGGCGTTGCTGGCGATTTTCACCTTCTATCCCGTCATCTTTGGCACGGTCCTCAGCCTGTTCGAGTACGACGTGATCAATCCGCCGCGCTACGTCGGGCTGCAGCAGTTCCAGCGCCTGCTATCCGACCGCTACTTCTGGATCGCGCTCACCAACTCCGCGAAGTACGTGCTGGTCGTGCCGGTCATCCAGCTCTGCTCCATCCTGCTGGCGGTGCTAGTGAACCGGCCGTTGCGCGGCGTGGGCGCGTTTCGCGCCGCCTACTATATCCCGGTCATCACCTCCTGGCCCGTAGTCGGCATCATGTGGACCTGGATGTACGACCAGCAGGGGGTTGTGAATTGGGTCCTGCGCGGGTTGGACCTCGTCGCCCGTCCCATCTCCTGGCTGAATCACCCCACCATCACGCTGTACGCCGTGATGTTCGTGACCCTATGGAAGGGGCTCGGCTGGTACATGGTGATTTACCTGTCCGGTCTCCAGGCGATCCCGGTCGAGTACGAGGAGGCGGCGATGATCGATGGCGCGTCGCGCAGCAGGGTGTTCTGGCATGTCACCATCCCGCTGCTGCGGCCATACGTCCTGCTGGCCTCGCTGCTCTCCACGATGGCGGCGGTGAAGGTGTTTGAGGAGATCTACGTGATGACGCGCGGCGGGCCGTTCTTCAGCACCTACACGATGTTCATGTACATCTTTGACAAGGCGTTCGAGGAGCTCAACATGGGCTACGCGGCGGCGCTGGCGTTGGTGCTGGCCGCCATTCTCCTCGTGCTCTCGGCGATCAACTTCCGCGTATTCCGCCGGGGAGGACTTGAGTGGTACTAACGAGCGGGAATGCCAATAGGCTCTGTCATTGCGAGGAGCGGAGCGACGAAGCAATCTCAGTCGAGAGGAGATTGCTTCGCTGCGCTCGCAATGACAGCAACCGGCCATGACGCGTAAGTTCGTAGTGTATCTCATCCTGATCGGGCTGGCGATCTTCACGGCGTTCCCGTTTCTGTGGACGATCGTCGTGTCGTTGAAAACGCGGGGGCCGATCTTCTCCATCCCACCCGACCTCAGCCTGAGCGGCCTCTCTATCGCGAACTACACCGGCGTGTGGAAGACGCTCCCGCTGCCGCGGTATGCGCTGAATAGCCTGTACATCGCGGCCATGGGCGTCAGCCTGACGCTGGTCATCTGCTCGCTTGCCGCTTACCCGCTGGCCCGGATGCAGTTCTGGGGGAAAAATGTGGTCTTCTACGCGATCGTCGGCACGTTGATCTTGCCGGAGCATATCGGCCTGATCGTAAACTTCATCACGATGATGCGGTTCCGGCTGGTCGACACCTACGCCTCGGTGTATTTGCCGAGCATCGCCAGTATCTTCGGCATCTTCCTCCTCCGCCAGGCCTACCTGTCCATCCCGCAGGAACTGGAAGACGCCGCCCGGATCGACGGAGCCGGTGACCTCACGATCTGGTGGCGAATCATGCTGCCGCTGACCGTGCCGGCCCTGGCCACGCTGGCCATCTTCCAGTTCGTGGCGTTTTGGAACAGCTTCCTGTGGCCGGTCATCATCCTCAAGACACCCGACAAATACCCTCTCGCCGCGGGCCTGCTCTACCTGCGCGGGCTGTTCGCGTACAACACCCGGTACATCGCCGCAGGCATCGTGATCGCCACGCTGCCTGTGATCGTGGTATTCCTCTTTACCCAGCGGTACTTCATGCGCGGTCTCATCGCAGGAGCCATCAAATAGATGGCCTCCCCCGTGCTGGTGTTTGTGCCGCTGGACGGACGGCCGGTGACCATGGACATCGTGGCCGATCTGGGTCGGGCTGCCGGGGTCGATGTCCGTACCCCGGACCGTGTGATGCTCAGTGACCGGTTCCGCCTCGGAGAGGTTGACCGGGTGTGGGAGTGGTTGGAGCGCGAAGCCGCCGGTGGCAGCGCAGCCCTCATTGCATCGGTGGAAACGCTTTGCTTCGGCGGCCTGGTCGCGTCGCGGAAGAGCGAGGTAGAGTTTGAGGAGATTGTCCCGCGGCTCCACCGCCTCTACGAGATCGCCTCGCGGCTCCCCACGTATGTCTCCGCGGTCATCCCCCGCACGCCACAGCGGCCTACGGATGAGGATGCGGCGTATTGGAAGACCGGGGACCAGGCCGCGATGCTCCAGCATCGCAACCGCCACCTGCAATTGAACGCCGACTTAATCTCCGCGGCATCTCGAGGGGTGCTCGATTCTTTACTCATAGGACAGGACGACACAACGCCGGGCAGCCCGTCGGAGGCTGACCGCGCGACACTCCAGCGGCACGCTGCGGCGTCGTCCGCGTCGAACGCGCTGCTCACCAGTGGAACCGACGAGCTCAACGCGCGACTGTTCGCCCGGTGGCTGAACGACCTGACCGGCGCTGCACCGTCGGTTCAACTCGTGTATACCTATCCAGAGACGACCGACTTGGTCCCACGGTACGAGGCCCTCCCCCTCCGTCAGACGGTTGAGGAACATGTGCGCAGCGCCGGAGCCCATCTCCGTGGAGATGACTCGGACGTCTTGCTGTGGGTCCACAACTTCACCGGCCAGCAGCGCGAAGCCGTGGACCAGACGGGCGAACTCGATGTTGGCCCGACTGAGGCCGTCATGAATACGGTACGTGAGGCGGCGCGTCGAGAGCGCGTCGTGGCACTGGCCGACGTCCGGTTTGCGAACGGCGCGGACCGGGCGCTGCTCGCAAAGTTGCTGGCCGAGCCGAGGTTTGGTGGAATCGTCGCCTACGCCGGTTGGAACACGTGCTCGAATAGCCTCGGGTCTGTGATGGCATCGGCGACCGTGGTCCATCATCTACGCGCCGGCACCGTGCCCGGCAACGACAGGATCTACCGCCCGGCGTTCTTTACGCGCATCCTGGATGACTGGGGCTACCAGTCGCTCGTTCGTCCCCAACTCACGCGCTGGCTGGAAGAACGCGGCGGCGAACCGTCGGACCTCAGTGAACACGAGACTGCGTTGGAGGCCATGGCCCTGGAGAAGCTGCGCGGTGAGACCGTACCCGCATTGCAACGGTCCTTCGCGCATCATCCGCTCGTGCTCCGTCGAGCGACCCTGCCGTGGCACCGGCTGTTCGAAGTAAGGATTGAACTTGAGATCCTGCCATCTCACCGCGGAAGTCGGCAGGGGATTGTCATAGTTGACTACGATGAGCATTGGCCCGAGCTATTTGAGCGGGAGCGCCTCCGGATCGCGCAGGCGCTCAGTGATCTTGCCGTGACGGTCGAGCATGTCGGAAGCACTGCGGTTGCGAGTCTCGCCGCGAAACCCGTTATTGACATCATGGTTGGCGTGGATTCGGAGCAGGCCCTTGACCGGTGCATCGAGCGGATAAAGCGGCTTGGCTATGAATATGATCCTGATTGGGAAGTGTCCATGCCCAATCGGCGGTACTTTCCGAAGATGGATTCCGAGGGCAGGCACACTCACCACATTCATGTCGTCCTGCGCGACAGCGCGTTCTGGAGACGCCATGTGGCGTTTCGGGACTACCTTCGGACCCATCCGGAAAAGGCGCGCGAGTACGGGGACCTGAAAAAAAGGCTTGCGGGTCAGCATCAGGGTAGTATCGACTATACGTTTGCCAAGACGGAGTTCATCCGATCGGTGGAGGCGCTATCCGGCGTGATGCACCGGCAGCGAGGGCCCCGGTAGTGTAGGCGGTTTCCCTTCCAGAAGTGCATTGACGAGGTGGAATGAGGGATGTATCTGTTCTTGATGCGACCGCGCTTCGGGGCGGGTCGCCCCGTGGCGTCTGCGTTCAGACGCCACGCGGGGCAAACCGGGATGGACTGATAGCCACCACCGGGAACTCCCTGAGCACTGCGCGATCTAGAGTCACCAGCGGCACGCTCAACTGGTCAGCCAGCGCCACGAACTCGCAATCGTAGGCAGAGCAGGTTGAGGACGCCACCAGTTTGAGCACCCGCTCGGACGGAACAACATGCTCGCGGCCCGCGAGCAGCGCTTCGGCTTTCTGCTGCACTTTGATAGCATCGTCGATCCTGAGTTCGCGCCGGCGAAGATAGCCGGCAAGGATGCTGCGAAACTCGCTCCGCCAGAGGAGAGGAGCGGTCCACACGGGATCGCGCAGGAACACTGCCTGCGCCGCCGGTGTGCCCGTGCCCCCGAGCAACAGATAGGCGAGGAGATTCGTATCCGCGACGATCACGGCCGCCCAGCGGTCTTCGCCCGGCGCAGCCGCGCCTCCGTCAGAGGCGGCAGGGCCAGCCGGGCGCGCAACTGAGCCGCGTCTGCGAGCCAGGTCTGAGGATCAACTACTGGCAGGGTGGTAGCCTGCTCAAGACAAACAATCACCTCGCGATTGAGGCTGCGGCGGTGGGCTTCAGCGCGTTCTTTGAGACGATGGTAGAGGGCGTGGGGCAGCCCTTTTATGGTCAGGGTGGGCACGGGTCACCTCCAAATTGGTTCCATTACGGCACCATACTACACGCTCAACGCGCAGCGGTCAACGGTGCTTCTGACAGCGTCTTGCTGTAGACGTTGCGCCCATGGCCCACATCACGTGGGCACGTGAGCGGCCACCGACGTCCCGGCCACGGGGCGCGAGGCCTCCTCCACGCTCAGCGGGCCAGGGTGCCAAACAGGCCCGCATCAGAACGGTTGTCAGTGAAGTAGCTCCATCGTTCTGGAGGTCCGTCGAGGGCTTCCCGCAGGACGGCAATTAATTGCCCGCTCACTGTTTTGCGGCGGCCTTTGGCAAGTCGATCACCCGATGCTATATTTTCGCCACCGGGGGCTGATTTGAGAAATTGGGCATGACACTTGCGGAGGGGGCGCAAATGAGAACGGCCCTTGTCGGCTTCCTTGCATGTGTGGCAATACTGGCATTGAGTGGCGTAATTCCGCCACCGGCTTCTCCAGCCGGCATGGTGTTCCTGGTAGCCGTTGACGCATCCGACAAGGTCTACACGACATACGGAAACTATTCGACTGCTGAAGCCTGCAATGCTGCGCTGAAGGCCACACCAGCTCCTGGGCGAGGACTTCATCTGGAGTGCCGGGATCTAGGCGGCAGGTCGATTCCTCCGAGCGCGATGGCGCTGGTAGCTTACGCCCTGGCCTTTCTACTTGGCCCCACCAAAGAAGCGCTGGGCTCCGCCGTCACTCTTGCTGTGATCACGCTGCGCGGCCCGCTGGCTACCCATCCGGATTTCTGGCGGCTTACGCAGAACGCAAGCTCCGTCCTCACCGGCGGCCAAACAGTGTGGGTCGGTAAGTGGCTGTTCTCTTCGTTCGGATATCAACCCACGCTACTGATACTGGTGGTCATTGGAGCTGCGTTCATTGTGGGCGCCGTGCGTGGCCGGAGAAGAACTCCCGAACTTCCACGAGCAAGGGCACGACAGACACGCAAGTCAGGAAACTTCCCCTCCGATGTCAACTACTATGAAGTTTTGCAGGTTCATCCCACCGCCGATGTGGCCGTAATCAAGAGCGCATACCGAACTATCATGCGGGAACTTCAAGCGCACCCCGATCTGGGTGGAGACGAAGAGAAGGCCAAGATCGTTAATGAAGCCCATCGGGTATTGAGCGCTCCCGATCTGCGCACAGAATACGATGCCTTCCGCCGCGCTTATAAGGTTGTGGATAATTCCTTTCTTGCCGAAGCCACGATGGGCGTGAGTGCCGCCATCCATGTGGCTGCTCCCACCGCTGCGACTCAGCAGGCCGACGCCCGCAATGGCTCCTGGGGATATGCTGGGCTTCCGTTCATTTATCTCATCGCTCATCGGGCCTGGTGGCACCTTCTGGCCAACCTGACAGGGTCGATGATTCCCATGGTAAATGTCGGCGTCTACCTATGGTACGTGTTCAATGTGAGGCGGCTCGTGCAGTCTACCAGAAAGTTCGAGAGTTTCGATCAGTACCGCGCAGTCCAACAGGCATGGGATAAGGCCGGAAAGTGGGTGTTGGCTCTCGGCCTCCTTATTGTAATCGTGAGGATATTCCGCCCCCTCGGGTTGTAGGTTCGATCCATCAGCGCCTTTTCATCGGTGCCTGACACCGATGATCTCGCCCTGGATGTGGCCATCCTCTTGTTCGCAGAGAGAGGTAAAGGATAGAATAGGGATGCTTGTCCGTTCCGCGGTAGCTCAATGGTAGAGCGTCCGGCTGTTAACCGGAGGGTTGTAGGTTCGAATCCTACCCGCGGAGCCAGGAGCGCCGCCCCATTTTGGTTTCTGTCACCATGGGGCAGCGCTCCTGGCTCATTCGGTGGGCGAACCTACCACCCGAGGGGGGAGCGCGGTGCGGACGCGACTCTGCGAGCTGCTCGGGATCGAGCATCCTATCATCCAGGCGGGCATGGGCATCGTCCACCCCGCCCACGCACTGGTTGCCGCCGTCTCCAATGCAGGAGGCCTCGGCAGCCTCGGTGCCACCGGTCGGTCGCCATCCGAACTGCGTGAACAGATCGCGCTGATCCGAGAACGCACGAGTCGTCCCTTTGCGGTTAACTTTCTCGTCTCCAACTTCGACGAGGAAACCCTCGCCGCAGCTCTGGAAGCTCGGCCAGCGGTGATTTCCTTCGCGCTCGGCGATCCTGGCGATCTGGTGCGGCGGGCCCATGCCGCCGGCGCGCTAGTCGTGCATCAAGTACACACCGTCGCACAGGCTACTCAGGCTGCCGGACGGGGAGTGGATGCATTGATTGCCCAGGGAGGCGAGGCCGGGGGCTATGGGCAGTTCGTGGGCACGCTGCCGCTCATTCCACAGGTGGTGGATGCCGTCCAACCGTTGCCCGTCGCGGCCGCCGGAGGGATTGGTGACGGTCGTGGCATGGCGGCGGCCCTGCTGCTCGGCGCAGAGGGCGTGAACATGGGCACGCGCTTCCTCGCGTCAGCAGAATCGCCTATCGCAGATGGATGGAAAAGGGCGATTATCGCAGCCCGGTCCGAGGACGCGGTGAAAGTCGAATTTTGGAATGACATCACAAGGTCACCCACAGGCCGGGCAGGCTATGGCACGGTGCCGCGGGCCCTGCGCACTCCTTTCCACGATCGGTGGGCGCAGCGACGGGCAGAAGTGATGCAGAAGGTCGAGGAGCTGCGCAATGAGATCCAGGCGGCCCAGTCGGAGGGACGATTCCATGAGTACATGCCCTTTGCGGGTCAGAGTGCCGGCCTCATTCACGAGGTGTTGCCGGTGCGCGAGATCATCCACCGCTTAATCTCCGAGGCCGAGGAGACGCTCAGGCGGGCGTCGACACTGGTCGCGCCGATAGGTGTGGGACGAGAGGCTGGTTAACCTCTGACGTAGTTCAGCCGTTCCCGCTTCGACCCCTATCAAGTAGCAAATTCAGCCCAAACCTTCGAGATCCGCCCATTCCACGGTGCCAGGCACCGTGGAAGTTCCGAAGCCCGCCCACCGCTAGCTGGCCCGCACCGCGCTATGAAATTTGGTCCGTTTGAGTCATGGGGCCATGACCCGTTCAGGCTATTTGTAGATCATCGGTGCCTGGCACCGATGACGAACTGTGCCCGGTGCTCTGGGTGTGCAGCGTGAGGGCGGGATGAGGACCTTTCGGGGCGAGACCGGACGCCTCTCGGTGCGGGACCCGTAACTGAGTCACCCCATAGCCGCACTCCGGGTCCCGATCCGGGAGGCGTCCGGTCTCGCCCTGCACGCGACCGGACTGGAAGAATGTCCGCCTGCATGACGTTCACCTCTCCACGCATTGAAGCGCCTTCATGGTATTTTAGGTGAAGGCATGAGTTACTTACGGGTCATCGCCCGGCTAAAGAAAATGGCCAACGCGAGAAACGTCGCCGGGATGGCGCGCTTCGGGATCAGCCCGAAAGGCACGCTGGGGATCTCCATCACCAACCTCCGCAGACTCGCCCGAGAGATCGGCCGCGATCACGGCCTGGCGCTGCGGTTGTGGAAATCAGGTTTTCACGAAGCCCGTATCCTTGCCGGCTTCGTGGCTGATCCGGCGCAGCTTACTCCTGCGCAGGCGGAACGATGGGTGAACGACTTCGACTCCTGGGATGTGTGCGACCAGGTGGCGGCCGTGTTCGAGCAGATGCCTTGTGCCCGGAAGAAGATCCGGCAGTGGGCGGCGAGCGATCGGGAGTTTGTCAAACGGGCGGCGTTTGCCATGATCGCCGGTCTGGCCGTGCACGACAAGGCGGCCGGTGATGGACGGTATGAGCCCTTCCTTCGACTCATCAAACGAGGATCGACTGACGGTCGGAACTTCGTGAAAAAGGCCGTGAACTGGGCCCTCCGCGGCATCGGCAAGCGGAACAGGCGACTGAACCGGCGGGCCATCGCCGTGGCGAAAGAGATTGCACGGATCGACTCGACCGCGGCCAGATGGATCGCCGCCGATGCGTTGAGAGAACTGAGAAATCCCGCCATAAGGCTGCGGCTTCAGGGCCGGTGAAGGGGCCTCTGCTCTTCAGTTCATCGGTGCCGGGCGCCGATGAACTTGAGCATAACCGCAGGAGCATTCCCGCATCGCCCTGAATCGTTACACCTAATGTCGCCGCGTACCGACCTCGTCCTCCGCACCGCGCTGGTCGTCATCACCGTCCTGGTCATCGCGGGGCTGGCCTGGCTACTCATTCAGATCGAGGAAATCCTGCTGGCCATTCTCATCGCCGCTATCCTCGCCGCAGGCGTCGCGCCGCTCGTGTCCAGACTCCAGAAGATCCGGTGGACGCGACGCGGCTGGCAGCTGTCTCGCATCGCGGCGATCGTGCTGGTGTTTCTGGCGATCATCCTCGTACTGCTGGCCGTCGGCGCCCTGCTGGTTACGCCGCTGGTCATCGAGACTCAGCAGTTCATTGCCAACTTTCCGGAGCGCACCACCCAGCTGCAAACTCAGTTGGAGGGTCTGCACACGAAGTATCCATGGTTGCCTGATCTGGCCGTGTTTGTCCAGCGGCTGCCTCAGGAACTCAGCAACCTGTCCCGGTTCTTCGCCCCTGCCGCCGGCGTGGCGTTCCGCTTCCTTGGCGGGGTGGCCACGGTGATCACGGTGCTGTTCATGGCCTTCTACATGCTGGTCGAGGGGCCGGCTATCCGGTCGGGATTCGCTGCGCTCTTCCCCCGCCGGGAGCGTGCCAAGATGGAAGACGTCCTCGATCAGATCGGGGCGAAGTTCGGCGGCTGGCTGCGTGGACAGCTGCTCTTGGGCTTTATCATCGGCTTGGCGGCCTGGCTGTTGACCTCGTTGATCGGCCTGCCCTACCCGGTGCTGCTCGGGATCGTGGCCGGCATCACCGAGCTCGTTCCGATGATCGGCCCCACGCTGGGGGCGATTCCGGCGGTCTTCCTGGCTCTGTTCCAGCCGCCGGTGAAGATTCTCTTCGTCATCGTAGGCTATGCGGCAATCCAGCAGGCTGAATCGAACTTTGTCGTACCGCGCGTGATGCGCAGCGCCGTCGGGCTATCCCCGCTGCTGACGATTCTGGCACTCGTGATCGGCGGCAAACTGCTGGGCATCGTGGGTGCGCTGCTGGGGGTGCCGGTGGCGGCGGCGTTGCAGGTGGTCGTGGGCGAGATCGTGCGGCGTTTCAGACCGGATGAATGACGGCAGCCTACGTGGCCTGGAATTACTCCTCGTTGTGTTCCTCGATGAACGAGAGGGCCTGTGAGAGCGCCGAGGTGAGGAAGGCCGTGGCTTCATGCTCGCACAGGTCGGAGAATCCCCGCCGCTCCAGAAACTGCCGCAGCGCCGGTACCAGCTTCGACAGTTTCCGCGACATATACGAGAACAGATCCCAGTAGGCTTCTTCCGCGGCAGGATCGCCCGGACCGGCGCGCTCCATCAGGGTGAGGTACCGTGAGTGCAGATCCCGGTATTGTGCGTCGTGCTCGTGCTCCTCACGCAGCGACTCGATAATGCCGGAGATCTCCGAGTCCTCGAGCGCTTCTTGGGATAAAAAGCTCATGTCCAGCAACAACTCGCTGAGTTCTTCGGTGGGATGGCCAAGATAGAGTTCGGCCTGATGCTGCTCGGGCCCGATGAGCCGGCGCAGTTCCCGCGTGAGTTCGTCGTCTGCCTTGGGCAGTTTCGGCGGCCGGCCGTCCCGCGTCAGCGGCGCGGTGCCCTCGCGCACCGAAACGCGTTCCAGCGCCTCCTGGCCCAGCCGGCGTCGTACGTACGCGGCGGCTGCGGACTCGTCGAGGGGTTTGGTGGATCGGAAGACCAGCGTGTCGCCTGTATAGCCAC
The DNA here is from genome assembly GCA_005882335.1 of Candidatus Segetimicrobium genomatis. Classification (GTDB taxonomy): domain Bacteria; phylum Sysuimicrobiota; class Sysuimicrobiia; order Sysuimicrobiales; family Kaftiobacteriaceae; genus Telluricultor. The sequence goes on along the minus strand of VBAP01000040.1, from coordinate 9,449 downwards.
GATAGCGCCAGCCGTCGCGCGCCAGTTCTTCCACCCACCGCGCCACCTGACGCAGCCACGGACCGTGGACCGCGGCGCCTCGCAGCAATGCGGCGACGACCGTCTTGGTCGACCGTCCGCGCAGCGCGAACTCACCCGGCTGGTCAAACAGGCGGATCACGAGCTCCATGAAGGTTTGGTTACGTCCCATCGAATCACCGCACATTTACGCGCGGGCGCCTTTAGTATAACACGATGTGATGTGATCGCTGGACGATGTGCATAGGGTGCCTTGTCCACGCATCGTGATGAAACAGGAGATGGTCTGCGCGGGACGGAAATCAGCACGAGATTTCCCTGAGGTTCATGATGCCATTTGAACGTGCGGCACGCGAAACACTCGAGGCGTCTGCGCTGGCTCCGTACGCGGTGCGCAGCGCCTCCACGCGGCGCCGCTATCACGAGCGGCCCGACGCGTACCGGACTGAGTTCCAGCGCGACCGAGACCGCGTGCTGCACTCCACGGCGTTTCGCCGGCTGCAGCACAAAACGCAGGTATTCGTTGTCACGGAGGGCGATCTGTACCGCACCCGCCTGACGCACACGCTTGAGGTGGCGCAGATTGCGCGAAGCATTGCGTCTGCACTCATGTTGAACAGCGATCTTGTGGAAGCGATTGCTCTCGCGCACGACCTGGGGCATCCTCCGTTCGGCCATGCCGGGGAGCAGGAGCTGCACCTGCTGATGCGCGAGCACGGAGGATTCGAGCACAACCTGCAGTCGCTCCGTGTGGTCGACGAGCTGGAAGTTCGCTATGCGATGTACCCAGGTTTGAACCTTAGCTGGGACGTGCGACAGGGCGTCGCCATGCATGCCACGATTTACGACGCGCCGAAGGTTCCCGCCGAATTCTCGGAGTTTCCGCACGCATCGTTGGAGGGCCAGGTCGTTGATGTGGCAGACATGATTGCCTACAGCACGCACGATCTCGACGATGCCCTGCACATCGGGCTCGCGGACGAGCACCGCCTGGCCGCGCGTGGCATCGAGTTGTGGATCGAGGCGCTGCAGCACGCGGACCACGTGCTGGCCCGGCGCGACACCGCAGAGACACAGGTGGAGCTGACCCTGGAGGAGGTGCGGGGTGAAGTACCCCGCGACCCGCTGCCGCTGGACTCTTGGAAGCGCCGTGATGTCCGCATCCGCGAATCGATCCGGTGGATGATCGGGCGCCTCGTGGAAGACGTGATCGGGACATCCGACGCGCAGATTCAACGGAACCGCATCACGTCGGCCGGCATGGCCCCGCGGCATCCCCACCGCCTGGTGGCGATGAGCGAGCTGCTCACGCATCAGCTCCAGCAACTAGCGACCTACCTGCGAGAAGAAGTCTACTATCATCCAGAGAAGCTGGTGATGGAGCAGAAAGCGAGGCGCATCATTCGCGGGTTGTTCGACGCGTTCGTGGACGAACCCCGGTTGCTGCCGCGGCCAATCCAGGAGCGTCTGGACGGTACCGACCGGCACCGCGTGGTGTGTGACTTTGTATCCGGGCTGACCGACCGTTCTGCGCTCGATCTATACAACCGGCTGTTTGAGACGTATGAGTTTGGATTTGGAGGAGGAACCACACCTTGAGTAGCCAGTCGCCAGTCACCAGTCACCAGTCGCGGGTTGTCGGTAGGCCGACCAAGCGCATCGAGGGGCTCGAGAAGGTCACCGGCGCGGCCCGCTACACGGAAGACCTCTATCTGCCGGGCATGCTCCACGCCCGCCTGGTCCTCAGTCCGCACCCGCACGCCCGTATGGTAAGGGTCCCTCGCGAGATCACCCTGGCGGTCCCCGGCGTCGTGGCGGTCGTGACCGAGGCGGATCTTCCCGATGGCGTCTCCAGCCAGTTGCTGGCCAATGAGGAGGTGCGGTACACCGGCCAGCCGGTGGCGGCCGTTCTGGCAGAGAGTGAAGCCGCGGCGGTGGACGGTGCCGACCGTCTCGGTACAGCGGTCGAGTACGAAGTGCTCCGTGCCGTGCTGACGCCTGACGAAGCGATGCGCGACGGTGCGCCACTCGTTGCGCCGGACGCGGAGGAGGACGAGGAAGCGCAGGGCCACGCGGCCGTCGCCGCGCAGCAGACGCAAGAGCGGACGCCGAGCAACGTGTCGAACCGTTTTCACTTCACGCGAGGAGATGTGGCTCAAGGATTCCGCGACGCCGATGTGGTCGTGGAGCAGACCTACACCACGGCGCGGTTGCACCAGGCTTACATGGAACCGCACGCCTCGATCGCCGTGCCGGATCCCGCCGGCCGGGCGGTGACAGTCTACACGTCGACCCAGGGGCAGTTCTATGTGCGCAGCGAGACGGCAGAAGCGCTGGGGTTTCCACAACAGGACGTGCGCATCGTCCCCATGACGGTGGGCGGTGGGTTCGGCGGGAAGATCGTGCTGCTAGAGCCTCTGGCGGCGGCGCTGGCATTGATGCACAGGCGACCCGTGCGGCTGGTCCTCAGCCGCCGGGACGATTTCCTGCTGGGAAACCCCGGGCCGGAATGCGAGATCCGGCTGAAGAGCGGCGCCAGGCGAGACGGGACATTGACCGCGCTGCAGGCCCGCATGGTATTCGACTCCGGCGCGTCACCCGGCGCACCGGCGTCCATCGCCGCGATCCTGCTCGGCGGCTACTACAAAGTGCCCCATCTGGATATCGAATCGCTGGAGGTGCTCACGCACAAACCGCCCAACGGCGCGTACCGCGCACCCGGCGCGCCGCAGGCCACCTTCGCGATCGAATCTCAAATGAGCGTCATGGCAGAGAAGCTCCGCCTGGATCCGGTCGAGTTTCGGCTGCGCAACGCGTCGGACACAGGCGACCCCATGCCCAACGGCCGGCCGTGGCAGAAGCAGGGGCTGCGGCAGGTGCTCCAGACGCTGCAGGAGCACCCGAAGTGGAGGAACCGAGTCAAGGGCGACGGCATCGGGTACGGGGTGGCCGTCGGCGGCTGGCCCGGCGGAGTGGAGTCGGCGGCAGCCTGCGTGCGGGCCAACACCGATGGAACGTTTCACGTAATCGTGGGTGCGGTGGATATCACCGGCGTGGCCACCTCCATGCGGCTGATCGCGGCAGAGATACTGGGGGTGGATCCAGGCCTGATCCGTGTCGTCACCGCAGACACGGACCAGGCGCCCTACGCCGGGATGTCGGGGGGCAGCAAGACGACGTACACCGTCGGCACGGCGGTGAAGCTCGCGGCCGAGGATGCGCGTAAGCAGATCCTGGCGATTGCCGCATCCGAGATGGAGGCGCGAGGCGACGACCTGGAGATCGTGGACGGCACCGTGCGCGTCAAGGGAACGCCGCAGCGGGCGCTGCCGCTCGCGGAGATCCTCAAGAAGAGCATGGCCTTTGGCGCGCGGTACGCGCCAGTTTTCGGCAACGGCTCGATCCCGTCCCCGAAAGCGTCTCCCGGATTCGCAGCGCATCTGGCCAAGGTGCGCGTGGACCAGGAGACCGGACTCGTGCAGCTGCTTGACTGCGTCGTCATTCAAGATGTCGGCTTCCCCATCAACCCGGCAGCGGTCGAAGGCCAGATGCGAGGCGGCGCCGCCCAGGGACTTGGGTGGGGGCTGCTGGAGGCGATGGCGTACGACGAACAGGGTAACCTGCTCCACAGCACGTTTGCAGAATATCCCCTGCCAAGGGCGATGGACGTTCCGCAGATGGAGACCGTCATGGTCCAGGTGCCGTCGGACTCTGGACCGTTCGGTGCCAAGGGAGTCGGAGAGCCACCCGTGATACCCGGCGCCGCGGCCATCGCCAACGCCATCGCCGACGCCACCGGGGTTCACCCCTACTCGCTGCCCATTACGCCCCAGAAGTTGCTGGCAGCGCTTCGCGAAACCAAGCGAGCATGAAGTGTTTGTCGTCGCGAGGCGCGTTCCGTTTTATCAAGGCGAGGCGGTTCCAATTTGTCATCGCGAGGAGCGAAGCGACGTGGGGATCTCCTTACTTTACGCCGTCATCGCGAGCGCAGCGAAGCGATCTCCTCCCGGGTGGAGATTGCCACGGGGCTTCGCCCCTCGCAACGGGGGATTGCTTCGCCCTACGGGCTCGCAACGACGCATGGGTTGGAAATGACTCGAGGCCACCACAAAGTGGCCTCGAGCTTTCACCGGACCCGACGAACGCCTAGAATCTCACGTTAAAGATCACAGTCAGGTTGGGCGCCGGCGTGCCCACAATCGTCAGTGACAGCTGCGGCCCGAAGTCGTCCGCCCTGACTGCAATCAGCATCACTGAGTCCATCGGGACGACGGCTGCGCTCGTCCGAATCGGCACCAGGTAGAAGATGCGGCCCTTCAGCTTCGCGCCGGCCGGAGTGTGCAGCCGGACCAGCTGTCCCGGAGGAATCTTCGTGTCCGGCGCGGCGAACGCCAGGAACGTCCCCCGGTCATCTCGCAGCACGAAGAGTAGGTAGCACCGCCCCGACTGGATCACGATGTTGCCGAAGACCAACAGCCCCGCGGGACAGAACACCTCCCCGGCCTTGTAATTCTTGACCTTGGCGGGCTTCGCCGGTTTGGCCTCAGCGGGCAGGGCTGGCCAGAACGAGGTGATCGCCAATACAAGCACGATCGTCATCGCGATCACTCTGCTAATCCGCATGGGCTACGCCTCCTGGGGTGCAGCAGACTCCGTTGTTTTCATACGATTTCCGGGAGAACGGGGTTCCCGCAAAATCAGTTGTGCCCTTATTGCTTCGGCTGTAGACGGCTCGCGCGCCGCCGGAGTTGCCTGGGGTCGAGGATGAATCGCTGTAGCGCCCCCGCGATTCCGGCGATGCTTCCGGCGAGCAAAAACGTTGTTCCGAGCCCAACCGCCCTCCCGACTACACCACCGCCGATCGCGCCTGCCGCGATGCCGATCTCAAGGAAGACCCCGAGAGTGCCCATCGCGATGCCGCGTTCATTGGCCGCGACGAGGTCCGACCCCAGCGCATAAATCGCCGGCTGTGTCATTCCCTGTCCCGCGCCTGACAGCAACGCACCCAGTAGCAGCCACCATCCCGAGACGAGTCCGAGCGTCCACATCCCCAGTCCCGTCAGCACAAGCCCCGGCCCGATGGCTGCACCACGGCCGAACCGGTCAGAGACGCGGCGCAGCAGTGCCTGCGTAGAGATCTGTCCAACCGCATATGCGGCGAAAACCAAGCCGGGATTGGCGAGACTCCGGCGGCTGGCATGAACCGCGAGCAGCGCGAAGTTTACTCCAAAGGTGATCATTACGGCGACAAGGACCAGTCCCGGGATCACGACAGCGGGATGGATGAACCGGGCGGTCCGTGGCGGAGATGGTTGCGGGGGAACGGGTCGGAGCGACAGCGCCAGGCCTGTACTGCAGACCCCTAGTACGGCGCAAGTGGCGAACAACCCCTGGTAACTTATGCTGCGCGCGACCGCGATCCCCACCCCCGGGCCGGCGCCCTGCCCGATGCCGAGCGCCAGACTCAACAAGCTCAGCGCCTCGCCCCGCCGTTGCTCCGGCGCCATACCGATGGTCAGGACCTGGGATGAGGTCGCGAGCAGCGCGATGGCGACGCCCGACAGGACGCGGAATGCGATCAGGTCTGTGACGGCGTGCGACACCAAGAAGCCCACGGCCGACACGGCGAACAAACTCCCCGCCGCCGGCATGCTCCACCGCGCCCCGCCGCGATCGAGCCACTGTCCCACCCATGGCCGGGAGACGAGTGAGCCCAGAGCGATGACCCCTGTCAGCAGCCCGATGGCGGCGTCGTCGGCCCCTAACGAGACGGCGTAGAGGGGAAGACTCGCCGTCGTTAGTTGAAAGCTGAAGTAAGCCAGGAATGTGACGGACCAAAGGAGGAGAAAGCTACGCGAGAAAGATGAAGGAGGCACCGCCTAGGCTACTTGACCGCAGCGCAGTTCGAGACCTGTTAACTGCGATCTGAAAGGGGGATTCGAATGGGAAATTTCGAGATCTTTGGTTTGCAGTTCGCTGGGAGTCTCCTAGTATACGCTCTCATCGCGCGGTGGTACGTTGCGCCACGGCTTGCGACTATGCCGTTGAGTGCAGCACTCCAGCCATTGCTGCTGCACCACGCCACCCGCACCGTGGGCATGACGCTGCTGGTCAGCGCCGTCGTCGGCCCTGGGGTTCCACGGGCGTTTGCCCTCCAGGTGGCCTATGGAGACCTGGTCGCAGCGGTGCTGGCGCTGGTCTCCATTGCTGCCCTGCGCGCCCGCGCGAGCTACGCCATCGCGCTCGTATGGATCTTCAACATCGAGGGATTCGCCGACCTACTCAACGCGCTTGCTCAAGGGATACGCCTCAATGTTGCCAATACTCCGCTGGGCGCCGCCTGGTACATTCCCACGTATGCCGTACCTGCGTTGCTGGTCACGCACATCATGATGTTCTCGATGCTGCTGAAACCCAGACCTGGGCGCAAACCTGTGAGATAGCGCTGTTGGTCAAGGAGCCTATATAATGGTCATCCGTGGGGACGTAGCTCAGCGGGAGAGCACCTGCTTTGCACGCAGGGGGTCGCGGGTTCAAATCCCGCCGTCTCCACCAAGATCAGTTATTGAGTTGATTTGAACCCGCGACCCGAGGGGGGTGCGGGGGAGGTACTCCCCCAGGTTGGTAAAGGGGGCAGCGAGCGCGAAGATCAACACGGCACGGTATCGAATACCGTCGCGAGCGATCCGGGGGAACAGTCCCCCGGAGGAGGGAGCGGAGCGACCGGCGGGGCACGGGTTCAAATCCCCTCGTCTCCACCAACTCATCTTCGATTCACGATTCGCCGATTAAGCTGCGATCGGTGATTTGAACCCCCGACCCCGAGGCGCGGGCATTAGCATAGGGCAAGATGTTCTCCCAGAGTTGACCATTGCATTACGGTAGTGAAGAGGAGCCAGCAGGTGGCATCAGTCAAACGAGAAATCACAAAGCCAAAGAAGGCGGTCATACGTTGGCTTCTTGATTCGGACCCTTCGATTCGATGGCAGGTGGAACGTGACCTCACAGGCCAGCCCGAAGAGGTTGTCGCCGCCGAGCGGTCTCGTGTCGCTGTCGAAGGCTGGGGCGCCCGGTTGCTCAGCCTCCAGGAGCCTGATGGGAACTGGGGGGGTGGCCCATGGGTTTTTCAGAGCTGGGCCTCCACCTTGGAAACCCTGATGTTGCTGAGGGAACTGGGGCTGGACCCGGCCAGCCCGCAAGCCCGGAAGGCGATCGGCCTGGTCCGTGGCAAGAGCGACTGGGGGCCGTACCATGGCCATTCGCCCTTCTTCGAGGGCGAGGTTGAACCCTGTATCAACGGCAGGGTCCTCGCCTGCGGCGCGTACTTCGGCGAGGCAAGCGATCGGCTGGTCGACCGGCTTCTCAGCGAACAGTTACAGGATGGCGGCTGGAACTGCGAAGCTCCACCGAGCAAGCGGTCCTCCTTCAATTCCACGATCTGCGTCCTGGAAGGACTGCTGGAATACGAGAAGGCGAAAGGCGCTACCAGCGCAGTAAAGGATGCTCGCCTCCGAGGCCAGGATTATCTGCTGGAACGGAAGCTGTTCAGGTCCCTGTCAACCGGAAAAGTGATCGATCGCGACCGGAAAAGTGATCGCGACTGGAGAGAATTCGCGTTTCCCACTCGCTGGCACTACGACGTCCTTTGGGGTCTGGACTACTTGCGGAAAGCCGGGGTCGGTCCCGATGAACGAGCGGCTGAGGCCATCGACCTGGTGGCCGGGAAGCAACACCAGAACGGACGATGGCCGCTCGATAACCCCCACGCCGGCAAGGTCCACTTCGACATGGAGGGTGGAAGAGGAACGGCGAGCCACTGGAATACACTCCGTGCTCTGCGTGTCTTGGACTGGTTTTCAGCACAAGGCTGACGGAGGTGCTACCAAGGGACAGCGACCACGCGGACCGGCTTCTCCTGTGGTTGCTCTCTGCATTACGAACTACCGCCCGAGGGCTTCTCCGATGGCCTGTTCCACGGGCAACCCGCGGCCTGCGGTCCAGGTCGCCGAAAAGACTTTCCCCAGGCCGGCACGCAGGGTGGCCAGCCTTTGGTCCTGGTCAGCCCGATCATAGGGCGGGAGAGGCGTTCCCATCACCTCGCGCGCTGCTGAAGCCGAGGCGAGCAGGCGCGTTGCCTGATCCATGTTCCCACGGCCAGAGCCGACGGCAGCCAACGCTTCAAGGCATCGGGCCTGAGTCAACCTGCCAGCTCCCCCTTTGAGCAAGCGCGCACTCTCCTGGATCAGCGCCGCCGCGCGTTCGTAGTCGCCGAGGTCACACGCGACAATGCTGAGGGCGTGCAAGGCGTCGGCCGCGCCCGCGACGTTGCCCATGGCTTCATACAAGCTAAGGCTCTCGTCAAGCCACGACGCGGCCCGGTCAAGACCGCCTCGGTATCGTTCAACGAGCCCGAGGCCGTAAGCACACGAGGCCACGAGCGGCCGGGATTCAATCTCTTTTCCAAGGTCCAGACTCTCCTGGTGCAGTGCCGTCGATCTGGCGAAATCTCCCAAGTCCCGAGCCAAATTCGCCAACCCGTTGAGAGATATGGCGACATAGTCCTTGCTTCCTAGTTCACGGGATAGGGCCAGACTCTCTTCGTAGATTGCGGTCGCCTGCTGATAGTTCCCCTGTTCCAGTGCCAACTCGCCCAACTCAGCGAGCATCCATGGGATGGCCAATGATGCCTTGCTTCTACCGCCGCCCTCCGTCCGGTGGATCGCCAGAGCCTCTTTGGACAGTGCTGTGGCTTCATCGTAGTTGCCTGTCCGGTGCGCCAGCCACGCCTCCGCACGCCGCCCAAAGGCCGCCGAACCAAAATAGCCACAGGCCCGCGCTACGGTTGCGCACTCCTCTGCAAGGTTGACAGCCCGCGCAAAATCTCCCCGTTGGTACACCAGGGGCCAGAGCCAGGCGAGCCGGTTAGCGATCATTGGGGATATTCCCAGTTCCCGGGCTACGACTACCGCTTCTTCGAGTAGCGTGGTGGCCTGAGCAAGGTCTCCATGACGGGCCATGTGGAGTGCCAGGGTGAAGAGCGCTTTCGTCACCCCGTGTTTAAACTGTAGCTTCCTGGACAGATCCAATGCTTCTTCGAGCAGAGGCGAACCACCAGCGAAATCGGCTTGACACCATGCGAGTCGCCCCGCCCCATGTAATGCGTCCGCGCGCGCGGTGGTTTGGGCCCCCCTGGTCATGTTTAGTGCCGCTTCAAGGCGCGTGCGCCCTTCACGCCAGTACCCGTGGGTCTCCCAGAAGAACCACAACTCCCCACCCATCCGCAGAACCGCCTCCGGCTCTCCAGTCTCCAGCGACCAGTCCAGCGCGGCCCGGAGGTTATCGTGTTCCCCTTCGAACCGTTCGAACCACTCTGTTTCCCTCGGCGTGAGGAGATCGGGCCGAGCCTGCTCCACTAGGGCCAAGAAGAAATC
>VBAP01000082.1 GCA_005882335.1 Candidatus Segetimicrobium genomatis | reverse complement strand
TTATTTAGCATTATAGGTGCTAATAAAAAGGTGCTGGTGACGGGGCCCTACTTCCACGACGGCTCGCAGGAGACGCTGTGGGACGTGATGGACCACTACAACAAGGGCGACGGCTTACAGGATCCCTATCTGGACGAGGACATCCAGCCCCTCGCGCTGACCGAGGACGACATCGACGACGTGGTGGCGTTTCTCGCGTCGCTCACGAGCGCGGACTACAAGGCGCAGGGGAGCAAGGAGCTGGCGCGCCAGCGCGAGCGCTCCCGGACGAATCGACCCCAGCGCGACACGCCGAGAGCCTTCGGCCCGAAGCCGCACCAGCCGCAGCCGCCCCGGCCTTGATCGGGCCGTGGTGACGATGATTTCGCGCGCTGACTATCTTCGCCGTGACAACCCGGAGGTCTTCCGCGGGGAGAAGGGAGCGGCGACTCCGGCGAGCGGGCACTGAGCGCCGCGGGCGGGCGGCCTGACGCACCGGCAGTTCTGCGGCGGCGGTCCCGGCAACTGGGCTCGTGATCGCTGGGCTGCTGCTGCAGGTACTCGGCCGGTGGGAGCACGAGCACCCCCGCGAGCCTCTGGCCGTAGTAGCGGCCAAAGTGAGTCCTGTCGCCGGTGAGCAGATGCGTGGCTTCCGCGGCCACGGCCGCGAGAAGAATGGGTTGGTCGTTGTCGGGGAGGATCACTCGGGATGGCAGCCTCTCCAGTGACGGCGTGGGAACGATCTCACACGATCGAACCAGCGCGGCCAGACGCCGCCGCTGGTCCTCGCGCGTGAGGTTTCGCTCGGCCTCACTCAGCGCGTACGCGGACGTCAGGAGCTGCGAGGTCGTGAGCCGCCACAGCGCGACGAGGCCGGAGTCAGCCCGATAGGCTGCCGAGAACAACACGTTCGCATCAAGAAAGACGCGATCCATCCGCGACCGATGCGCTCTCTAGGCACGCCGTCGCGGACGATGATGGCCGATGGCGTCGGGATCGAGACCCAGCTTCCGGACCTCGCGCCGGGCGGCCTGATAGTCCCGAGCGCTGACGGCGTTGGAGAGGAGAAACTCCGCGGTTCGCGCGGGCGTGTAGACCTCGACTGGCAGCGCAACGGCGGGCCGGATGAGGACGCCATCCTCGCGCTCCTCAGCGATGACGAGCGCGCCTTCCACTATGCCGAACTTCCGTCGCAGCCGGGCGGGCACGACGACGGCGCCACGCTTGCCGACCCGGCTCGTCTCCGTTCGTGATCGCCTGATTGTCTGACTCTTGGGCATATTTGATCCTAGCCGAGTCCGGAGACACGCGTCAAGATGGTTCGGGCCGCTGATGTAGCGAGCACATGATCTGGCCGCTGCTCGACGACGGGGGCCAACGGGGCGTTGTCTGGACGATGTAGACGCGCACGTCGCCGCAGTGGGAACCCGTGAGGCGGCGGACGATGCGGCGGACGTAGGCGTTCAACTCGGGATCGGTCAGTAGATGTCTCACCTGAGCCGTTGCACATCGTCTCGCGAGGGGCAGAACGGAGGCTCCCTGGCGGATGCTGGGACGGCCAGGGGGTCCTGACAGCCCGGCGCAGCCTCGTCGCGCGCCGATCGCTTACTGTTTCGCTACGCCGAAAACCGTTGACGCCGATTGACGCGAAACCGCTCTCTGGGCCGTTTTGGGCCGTCTGAGGCAAGGCCACACCTGCGAAATTCGCGGAATTGCGCGAGGTGGAGAGGTAGAATCCCTTACCCTCCACCATTAATAATTTCTGGTAAGCTCGCGAGTCTGCCAGTCGCCTGAAGGAACGCGACCTAGATCGCCACGGGCGTCATTGCCCGTGCCGCGATTCGGCGGCCCAGGCCCGCGGACGATGGAGTGACGGCGCCCCCTTTTGTTCTTGACACCCTTCTCCTCGACGCCTAGATTGCGGCCTGTCTTCTGTACCAAAGCCGTCCGGCCCTCTAGAGGGAGGGGCAATGCCCCTGAACCGGATTTCTGAACGCTTTTCGCCCGCCGTTACCCACACTGCAGCACAGAGGCCTCTGCGACTGGGCCCGCTTATCCTGCTCTTCCTCCTTCTCATCTGGGCTTCAGGCAGGAGCCCCTGATGCTGCCGTACCGGATTGCTCAACGGCCGCGTGCTGCTAGAGGCGTAGTCCTTGCGGTGGCGGCGCTCATCCTTGCCGGGGCCTCTCCGCTGGCGGTGCGCATCGATAGCGTCACGCCCGCCTCCGCCGCCCGCGGCGAACGGGTGACAATCACCGGCATTGGCTTTGGAGCCGGCAATGTGCAGATCTCCTTGGAAGGCGTCGTCGCCGAAGTTCTTGCGGCAACTGGCAGCAGTGCTACCTTTCGCGTGCCGTTCGGCGTGCGGCCGGGCGCAACGACGGTCGTGGCGACCAACCCGGGCGGTCACTCGGGCAGCATCGGGTTCACGGTGGTCAACCGCGTCCCGCGGGCCAGCGCCGGGCCCGATCAGACGGTGTTCGTTGCGACCACCGTCCAGCTGGACGGCGCCGCCTCCACGGACGCCGACGGCGATCAGCTCACCTTCCACTGGTCCTTCCTCTCACGCCCGAATGGCAGCAACGCGCTCCTGAGCGATCCCTCGGCGGTCCGCCCCACCTTTGTGGTTGATCTGCCCGGGCGCTATACGATCCAGCTCATCGTCAACGACGGCTTCGACGACAGCTCCCCGGACACGGTGCTCATCGACACGCAGAATTCACCTCCGGTCGCGAACGCGGGGCCCGATCAAACCGTGGCCGTGGGCGCGACCGTCCAGCTCGACGGTAGTGGCTCCTCAGATGTCGACGGCGATCTCCTGGGCTTCCGGTGGTCATTCGTCTCCAGGCCCGCCGGCAGCAACGCGACCCTGACGGATGCCACCGCCCCCAGTCCGTCATTCGTGGCGGACCTCGCCGGGCGGTACGTCATCCAGCTCATCGTCAACGACGGCACCGTGGACAGTCGCCCGGACACCGTAACGATCGATACTCGGAATTCCCGTCCAATCGCGGACGCGGGACCAGATCAGACCGTCCTCGTGGGCGCGACCGTCGAGTTGGATGGAAGCGGATCGTCCGATGTCGATCATGACCCGCTCAGCTTCCGGTGGTCGTTCGCGTCGAGACCGGCCGGCAGCACGGCCACACTCTCCGACGCCACCGCCGTCAATCCGACGTTCGTCGCGGACGTGGTCGGCATGTACGTCGTGCAGCTCATCGTCAACGACGGCACGGTCGACGGCGAGCCGGATACCGTCGTGGTCACGGCCAACGCCAGCCAACCCAATCAGCCGCCAAGCGTGAATGCGGGACCCGACCAAACGATCACGCTGCCCGGCACCGCAACGCTCAACGGCAACGTGAGCGACGACGGGCTGCCGCTCGGCTCGGTGCTGGCCATCGCATGGAGCAAGGTGAGCGGTCCCGGCTCGGTGACGTTCGCGAACCCGAGCGCAACGCAGACGACCGCGGCCTTCTCCCAGGCCGGCGTGTACGTGTTGCGCCTGACCGCCAGCGACGGCGAGTTCTCCTCGAGCGACGACGTGATGGTGACGGTCAACCCCGCCAATCAGGCGCCGAGCGTCGATGCCGGGCCCGATCAGACGATCACGCTGCCCGCCGCCGCCACCCTCAACGGCACGGTGACCGACGACGGGCTGCCGCCCGGCTCGACCCTCACGGTCGCCTGGAGCACTGTGAGCGGCCCGGGCACGGCGACCTTCGCGAACCCGAACGCCGCGTCCACGACTGCGACGTTCTCCACCAGCGGGCAGTACGTCCTGCGCCTGACGGCGAGCGACGGCGCCCTCTCATCCAGCGCCGACGTGAGAGTGACGGTAAATCCGGCGAGCGACAGCGGCCTGCCGCCGGATCCGAGGACGGTCGCCCCACCCCTAGATTCGACTGTCGCGACTGGGATGGCGCGCGCCACCGAGTTCGTCTACTCGGGAGCGAGTCCGATCCAGACGGGGATGGCGCCGGGCACGATCGAGCCGAGGCGCGCGGCGGTGCTACGCGGGAGGGTGATGACCCGCGACGGCGCTCCCTTGCCCGGAGTCACGCTCACTATCCTCAACCGTCCCGAGTTCGGCCAGACGCTGAGCCGCGCTGACGGCATGTTCGACATGGCGATCAACGGCGGTGGGCCGCTCATCGTCAACTACCAGAAGGCCGGTTTTCTCACTGCGCAGCGGTTGCGAGATATCCCCTGGCAGGACTTCGTTTTCCTGCCTGACGTGGTCCTGATCCCCGTCGATCCAGAGATGACCACCATCGACCTGACGCTGAATGTGCCAATGCAGGTGGCGCGCGGTCGCGTCGTCACCGATGGCGACGGCACACGGCAGCCCACGCTTTTCTTCCCGCAAGGAACGCAGGCGTCGCTGGTCTTTGCCGACGGCAGCACCCAGCCTGCGACCACGCTCTCCGTCCGCGCCACCGAATACACGGTGGGACCGCTGGGGCCGTTGACTATGCCCTCAGAGCTCCCACCCACCTCGGGCTACACCTACTATCTCGAGCTCACCGCGGACGAGGCCAGTGCGGCGGGCGCGGTGACCGTGCAGTTCAGCCAGCCGGTTATCTTCCACCTCGAGAACTTCCTGGGCTTCCCGGTGGGTGAGCTAGCACCCGTGGGGTTCTATGACCGCCAGCAAGGGAAGTGGATCGGCGCGCCAAACGGGCGCGTCATCAAGATCCTCGGTATCACGGCGGGCCTGGCGAACCTGGACACCGACGGTGATGGCACGGTGGACAACGGAGCCGCCCTGGGGGTCACTGACAGTGAGCGCCAGCAGCTCGCAGCGCTCTACCCGGCCGGACAGAGCCTGTGGCGGGTGCCGACGACGCACTTCAGCCCCGGCGACATCAACTGGCCGTACGGGCCGCCGTCTGATGCGACGTCACCTAATCAACCTAACCCTGACTCTCCGGACCCCGACGATCAATGCGAGGAGGGCGGTTCAGTCATCGGCTGCGAGCGTCAGACGCTGGGGGAGGCCGTCGCTATTGTTGGAACCCCGATGCGCCTGCATTACGAAAGCGACCGGGTGCCCGGCCGCAAGGCCGCCTACACACTGCAGATCCCGCTCAGTGGGGCCAGCGTGCCCGCAAGCCTAAGGCGTATCGAGCTGATCGTGAGCGTCGCGGGCCGGCAGCTCACGCAATCGTTCCCGGCGGCGACGAACCAGCGCACCACGTTCACCTGGGACGGCTTGGACGCGTACGGACGTCCCGTCCAGGGAGAACGACCGGTGATCGTGCGCATCGGCTATGTCTACGGGGCTGTCTACCTCCAGGGGAGCCAGGCGGCGGAGCGGAGCTTTGCGATCCTTTCTGCTTCGGGGCTGCCCATTAGCGCCAGCATCCCGCGCCTCGAGGTCACCCTCTGGCAGGAGTGGCGGGGCTCGATCGGTCCGTGGGACGCGCGGGCAGCGGGCTTGGGGGGCTGGACGATGAGCGTGCATCACGCCTATGACCCCGCGGGCAGGATCCTCCATCTGGGAGACGGGGAACGACGCAGTGCCCGCAGTCTCTCCGACGTCATCACGACCGCGGCCGGAGACGGGAACTTCTGCTCTGTGGGTCCGTGCGGCGACGGAGGGCCCGCGACCAAGGCGGGACTGTCCGTAGCGGCCATGATCGCGCTGGGACCCGACGGCAGTGTCTACATCCCGGACCGAGACGGCAGCACGATCCGACGGGTTGCGCCCAACGGGATCATCACGACCGTCGCTGGAGCCCGCGGTAGTCGTGGTTTCAGTGGCGACGGGGGGCCGGCGACTTCTGCGCTCCTTGCCGGACCCCATGGAGTCGCCGTCGGCCGGGACGGAAGTTTCTATATCGCCGACACCGGCAACCATCGAATCCGGCGGGTCACGCCAGACGGCGTCATTACGACCGTCGCCGGAAATGGCGTGGGCGGATTTTTCGGAACCCCGCCCTTCGCCATACCGCCAGGAGATGGCGGACCGGCCATCCAGGCGCAAGTCGATCAGCCCCAGTGGGTCGCCGTGGGGCCGGATGGCAGCCTCTACGTCTCGGATCCGACCTACACGCGCATCCGCAAGGTGAGTCCCGACGGCATCATCACGACGCTGGCCGGGCTTGGCCCGTTCCAGCGATGCGATGCGAGCACGGCCTGCGGCGACGGTGGCCCCGCGGCCCAGGCGCAGCTCTTTGGTCCGCGGGGCGTGGCGCTGGGGCCGGACGGCAGCATCTACTTCGTGGACGGCGGGGCCAGCCGCATCCGTCGAATCGCCACTGATGGCCGGATTAGCAGGGTAGCCGGCAGGATCGGTACTGACATCATCGGGCCGAACGGGTTTGAGGGCGATGGCGGCCCGGCCCGCGATGCACTGTTCAACGTACCGACGAGCGTCTCCGTTGGACCGGACGGCAGTCTGTACATCGCGGACCAGAACAACGGGCGCATCCGCCGGGTCGGGCCGGACGGCATCATCACGACGGTCGCGGGCAGCGGGCCTGGACTCTCTGCCGGCGACGGCGGCCCCGCGACGCAGGCGCGGATATTCACGCCTGACCACGCCTTGCTGGGACCAGACGGCGGCCTCTACATCTGGGGCTCGAACAGCCGGCGGGTACGGCGCGTGGCGCCGGTTCTGCCGGGCTTCACGGTCGGCGACCTCGTCCTCGCGGCCGAGGACGGTAGCGAGGTGTATGTCTTCGACAACGCCGGGCGCCACCTCCGCACGGTCCATGCCCTCACTGGCGCGACGCTCTACGAGTTCCGCTACGACAGTGCCGGCCACCTCGCAACAGTCACAGACAGCGACGGCAACATCACCACCATCGAGCGCGATACCGACGGCAACCCCACGGCCCTTGCCTCACCCTTCGGCCAGCGCACGACCCTGACCACTGATGCCAACGGATACCTAGGCCGCCTCACAAATCCGGCCGGCGAGCCGGTGCAGATGGCGTACACGGCCGGCGGCTCGCTCACCAGTTTCACCGACCCCCGCGGCAACATCTCACGGTACACATACGACACGCTGGGTCGGCTCATTCGGGCCGACGATGCCGCGGGCGGCTTCAAGACAGTCACACGCACCGAGACTGCCAACGGCTACACGTTGGCGGTGACAACAGCCCTGGGTCGCACCACCACGTACGGTGTAGAGCGCCTGTCCACTGGCGGAATCAAGCGCACGATCGTCGACCCGAGCGGCGCACAGACCGAGATCTTGATCGGCACTGACGGAAGCCGAAACACGACCTATCCGGACGGGACAGTGGCCACACTGATCAAGGGACCCGACCCGCGCTGGGGTATGCTGGCACCGACCACGAGTCCAGCAACTATCAGAACGCCGGCCGGGTTACTCGAGTCCGTCTCAACCACGCGCACAGCAACGCTGACCGATCCCAACAATCCGCTCAGTCTGAGCGCGCAGGAAAGAAGTGTCACGATCAACGGCCGCGCCTACACGAGCGCCTACTCTGGCGCGAGCCGGACGTTCACCGACACCACGCCGGAAGGCCGACAATTTACTGCCACGGTCGACGCCCTCGGCCGCCATGTTCGACTCCAGGTGGCCGGGCTGGAACCCGTCACGAGTACGTACGACGCTCGCGGTCGCGTAGCGACGGAGACCGCGGGCAGCGGAGTCGATGCCCGTACCGTGACGCGCAGCTACAACAGCGGCGGCTACCTCCAAACCATCACGGACCCCCTTGGTCGCACGAATGGCTTTGCGTATGACGCGGCCGGACGCGTAAACACGCAGACGCTGACCGACGGTCGGCTGATCAGCGCTGTCTACGATGCCAACGGCAATCTCGCCGCGATCACCCCGCCGGGGCGGCCAGCCCATAGCTTTTCATTCACACCCGCAGATCTCACTTCAGCCTACACCCCGCCGGACTTGGGCGCTGGAACCAACCAGACCCTTTACACGTACAACGCCGATGGGCAACTGGCGCTCGTAAGCCGCCCGGACGGTCAGAGCATCGACCTTGGCTACGACACTGCAGGCCGGCTGACCGCCCTGACCATCCCGCGCGGCACGGTCAGTTACACCTACGATCCAACTACCGGCAACCTGGCGACGATCAGCGCCCCCGGCGGGATCGGCATCGCCTACACCTATGATGGCATGTTGCGTACCAGCAGCACCTGGACCGGGCCGGTCTCGGGCAGCGTCAGTCGCACGTACGATAACAATTTCCGCGTGGCCGCGTTGGCCGTCGGCGGGACATCTATCGCCTTCGCCTACGACAACGACGGCCTGCTCAGCCAAGCGGGATCTCTCACCTTGAGCCGCAGTACGCAAAACGACCTATTGACCGGCACCATGCTCGGCGGTGTGACGGATACGTTGAACTACAACGGCTTCGGCGAGCTGACCAGCTACAGCGCTGCTTATGGAGGCGCTGCCTTATTCGCTCAGCAGTACACGCGAGACAAGCTAAGCCGCATCACCCGGAAAACCGAGACGATTGGTGGAGTGACCAATAATTACGGCTACAGCTACGACTTGGCAGGACGGCTCACAGACGTCACGCGGAACGGAGCGCCGACCGCCAGCTACACGTACGACAGCAACGACAATCGGTTAAGCGTCACGCGCGACGGCAGCACGATTATCGGCAGCTACGACGACCAGGACCGCCTGATCCAGTACGGCGGCACGACTTATGCCTACACGGCCAACGGCGAGCTTCAGAGCAAGACCGTCAGCGGCCAGACGACCACCTACCAATACGACCCCTTGGGCAATCTTATGGCTGTAACGCTGCCGAGCGGCACGCAGATTACCTACTTGGTAGACGGCAACGATCGCCGCATCGGCAAGCAGGTCGATGGGAAGACGACCCAAAGCTTCCTGTACCAGGATGGGCTTAGGCCTATCGCCGAACTGGACGGCAGCAATACTGTGGTGTCTCGCCTTGTTTACGCGACTCGCGGCAACGTCCCCGACTACATAATCAAGGGCGGGGTGACCTACCGGATCATTACCGACCCGCTCGGCAGCCCTCGGCTTGTGGTGGATGTTGCTACAGGCGCTGTGGTGCAGCGACTAGACTACGACGAGTTTGGACAATTGGTGAACGATACCAACCCCGGCTTCCAGCCCTTTGGCTTTGCGGGCGGCCTCTACGACCGCGACACAAACCTCGTTCGTTTTGGATCACGAGATTATGATGTGGAGACGGGTCGTTGGGCGACGAAGGATCCGATATTGTTTGCGGGTGGTCAGGCGAATCTTTATGCGTACGCTCTAAACGATCCTGTGAATTTTATTGATCAGCAGGGATTGGAGGGATGGTCTGTTGGCGGAACATGGGGCGGCACGTTTGATGAAGGTGAGGGTGGTACGATAATATGCAAGAACGGTACTGTGGAACAAGTAATCAGACCAGAAATGCTAAAATTCACTCCTACAAGAGTATGTGCTAGGCAACATGAGACATCGCATGAGGCCGACCTACCCCGTGACATCTGCAAAAACGTAACGGGTGCGCGCAGAATAGTGGGAGATAAGCGAACAGTCGCGAAGAGTGAGACAAAAGCCTACACAGGAACAATAGCGTGCCTCGAAAACCAACTAAAATCGAAACCTGATGGAGAACCGATTGGCTGGACCCGCGATGAGAAGACAGCGATTCAAAACTTTTTGAACCAATGCCAGAAAAAATTAAAAGAATTTGAAGGAAAATCTAAATGACCTGGATTGTGATTGGACAAACGGGAGGAAAGCAGGGAACGGCCACCGAGTGGGTGAGTTGTATGCTCGGAGAGGGGGGGGGAGAAGAATTACCGAGACCTGTTCACTGAGTACCTGTACGTGAAGACCTGCGCGTGGTCCTACGAGAAGGAGTGGCGGATCCCTGCGCCCGGGCGGCGCCCCGACGACAGCGAGTTGTTCGGCGACTACGGATTCCACCCGCGCGAGCTTACGGCCATCTACGTTGGGCCGAACTGTCCCGACGAGGATCGCGCAGACCTCCTCGCGCTGCTCACGCACGGGCTAGAGCACGTCCAAGCGCATCAGATGTCCTTCGACATCCCGCAAGCTCGGCTCGTCTCTCGCCCCATTCTGAGGTAACGCCGGAGCTCAATCCTGCCCAGCGCGCCAGCCTCGCACTTCCCCCGGCGAGGTGAATGGTGACCGGCTGCGGATTGCTGGGGCGATGACGATACGGGGGGGGATCGCCCTTCCCGGCGGGTCGCCCCGCCGTCCCCTGGCCTCGTCACCGACAACCGGGCGTCGTGCTCCGGTCGACCCAGAACGTGTAGACCTCACAGTCATCCGCCGCCGGTGGTCGCGGCGTGGGGATGGCGCGGTGCAGCGGGGGCAGCGCGCGCAGGAACGCGATCA
>VBAP01000039.1 GCA_005882335.1 Candidatus Segetimicrobium genomatis | reverse complement strand
ACAGCTGCCATCACACTTGCCGCCATCGGACTCATTGTGCTGGCTACGTCCGGGCGGGTCGAGGCCGGCAGCACCCACATAGTCCAGCCAGGCGAGACCCTCTACCGCATTGCTCGGCACTATGGCGTCACTGTCGGCGCGCTGGCCGCTTACAACGGCCTGACCGATCCGACGCTCATCCATCCCGGGCAGGTCTTGAGGATTCCTACGCCGGGATCTGCTCAGCAGGCGACAAAGGGTACCGTCGTCATCCGCAAAGTGACGTACCGATACGTCGTCAGCCGTGGTGACACATTGTTCCTAATCGCCCGACGTTTTGGAATCACCGTGACGGTATTAAAGCAGGCGAATGGGCTGACTTCCGACCTGATTCATCCGGGCCAGCGGTTGCTCATCCCCGGCGCGAAGGTCAGCATTCGAATCCCGCCTCCCGGTCCCACGATTCAAATGAAGGTTCCGCAGGCGGATGATGCGCCTTCGCAGCCTGCACCTGCCGAATCTCCTCCGACCATTGTGAACGTTGGCGACACGGTGACCGTGCTGCGGCCGTTGCGTGTGCGCCGCGGCCCAGGTTCCTACTTCACCACGCTGGCGCTTGTAGCCCCGCAGACGCAGCTGCTGGTGACGTCGACATCAGAAGGATGGTACGAGGTGCAACTCCCCGGCGGCGATCCGGGGTGGGTCCGGCAGGAGGACCTGCGAGAGGCCCCGATCTCCCGGCCGCGGGACAAAAGTCACCCGGCAACCGGCGACATGGTCGTTCGCGAAGCGATGCAGTATCTGGGCGTCCGCTACGTCTGGGGTGGGGTGTCCAATCAGGGGCTGGATTGCTCCGGTTTCATCTACGTCGTCTTCTCCGCGTTCGCTCCCGACCTGCTGCGGATGGCCTCGTACGACTACTTCCGGATGGGAATCCCGGTCACCCAGTCAGAACTGCAGCCGGGCGACCTGGTGTTCTTTACAACCTACGCGCCGGGTGCCTCGCACGTAGGCATCTACGTCGGTGACCACCGGTTCCTACACGCGTCCAGTAGCGCCAGTGCAGTGGCAGTCTCGTCGCTGGACGAGGGATACTACACGGCCCGCTATGTGGGAGCGCGCAGGCTGGTCGAGCCGGCTCCGGTCCCCTAAATGAAGAGTCTACCCGGTCTCCCCTGTCTTCCCGGTCTGCCTGCCGACCCGGGAGACTCTATCTGAGTTCTTGACTGGGAAGACTGGGTAGACTGGGAAGACCGGGGAGACTCAGTAACTGGGAGGGCAGGGAAGACTAGTCAAGGGTTTGGCTGCAGACGTACAGAAGTGGTGAGCCGTCATCCCAGGCAGGTAGTCTTGCGTTACGGTGTCGTCGATGGCGAAGATCAGAGCTCGTCAGCGCGGCGCGCGGCACGCCCGCCAGCTCGCGCGGCGGGGGCGGCCGAGGTCTCGCACCCGGGTCATCATCCTCGGTGCCGGCGGCCGCGACTTCCATAACTTCAACGTTTATTTCCGGGAACGTCCAGAGTATCAGGTAGTGGCATTCACCGCCACCCAGATTCCCGACCTGGAGGGACGGATGTACCCTCCCCTCCTGGCGGGTCCGCTGTATCCCGAAGGCATTCCTATCTACGCGGAAGAGGAACTCGCTCCGCTCGTCCGCCGGCTTCGCGCCGACCAGGTGGTCTTCGCCTACAGCGACGTCTCGCACGAACACGTCATGCATGTGGGCTCCATCGCCATGGCGGCCGGCGCCAGTTTCGTGCTGCTGGGCCCGGGCGCGACGACGCTCGTGGCCCGCGTTCCGGTCGTCAGCATCGGCGCGGTGCGCACGGGGGCAGGCAAGTCCCAGACGACACGGCGCGTGACCGGGATCTTGAAGGCTTTCGGCCGGCGAATTGCAGTGATCCGGCACCCCATGGCGTACGGCGATCTGGTGCGGCAGCGCGCGCAGCGCTTTGCCACGTTTGAAGACCTCGACCGGTACGACGTCACCATCGAGGAACGCGAGGAATACGAACCTCACATTGCGGCCGGCACCGCGGTCTATGCTGGCGTGGATTACCGCGAGGTGGTTCGCCAGGCGCAGCGGGAAGCGGACGTCATCGTGTGGGACGGCGGCAACAACGACTTTCCATTCCTACGGTCCAATCTGCACATCGTCATCGCCGATCCGCACCGGCCCGGTCACGAACTGACGTATCATCCCGGCGAGACGAACGTGCGGATGGCGGATGTCGTCGTGATCAACAAGGTGGATACCGCCCAGCCGCAGGATGTGGCCAGGGTACGCGCCAATGTGGCTCGGGTAAATCCCAAAGCCGTGATCATTGAGGCGGCATCACCGGTGCAGGTGGACGATCCATCCTTGCTGCCCGGCCGCCGCGCGCTGGTGGTCGAAGACGGTCCGACGGTTACGCACGGGGGGATGGCGTTCGGGGCCGGTGTGATCGCAGCGCGGAAGTACGGCGTCAAGGAGATTGTCGACCCACGGCCGTATGCGGTGGGTTCCATCCGCCAGGTGTTCGCCGCGTATCCCCATCTCGGTTCCGTGCTGCCTGCGATGGGTTATGGGGGGCAGCAGACCAGGGAGCTGCAGGAGACGATCGCGGCCTCCGATTGTGACGTCGTCGTGCTGGGGACGCCCGTGGATCTCCGGCGTGTCATCACCATCCGCAAACCCGCCGTCCGGGTGCGATATGAACTACAGGAGATCACCAAGCCAGATCTGGAGGACGTATTGCGGGAGTGGAGTGCGAAACAGAAGTGAATAGTGAATAGTGAATTCACTCCGGTCGGAGCGACCATGACTCTTAAGGGACGCGATTTCTTGTCCGTAGACGACCTCTCTCCAGAGGAGCTCCGCCACGTCCTCGACGTGGCGACGGACTTGAAGCGCCGCTCGAAGGCCGGCGACCGGCCGCCGCTGCTGGCCGGCAGAGTTCTGGCCATGATCTTTGAGAAGCCATCGCTGCGGACCCGCGTGACGTTTGAGACCGGGATGTGGGAGCTGGGCGGCCACGCCATTTACCTGGCGCCGCAGGACATTCAACTGGGCGCGCGGGAAAGCGTCCCGGATGTTGCCAGAAACCTGGAGCGATGGGTCCAGGGGATTATGGCTCGTACCTTCGCGCACCGTACCGTTCAGTTGCTGGCCGAGTATGCGCATGTTCCCGTCATCAACGGGCTGTCGGACATAGAGCATCCCTGCCAGACCCTGGGCGATCTGTTGACCATCCGGGAGCGGTTTGGCCACCTCGATGGTCTGCGGGCGGCGTGGGTCGGCGACGGCAATAACGTGTGCCACTCCCTGCTCCTCGGAGCCGCTAAAGTTGGAATGCACGTGGCCGTCGCCACGCCGCCGCGATACGCGCCCGAACCGGCGATTGTGGCCCGGGCCCGCGAGATTGCCTCTGCAGCTGGCGGCCGGATCGAGGTGGGAACCGATGCGCGGGCGGCCGCACGGGGCGCAGATGTGATTTACACCGACGTGTGGGTCAGTATGGGCCAGGAGGCCGAGCGCGATGCAAAGATCAAAGCGTTCAGCGATTTTCAGGTGAACGCCGCGCTGGTGTCGCAGGCCGCCTCCCGGGCGGTGGTCCTGCACTGCCTGCCGGCCCACCGGGGCGAGGAGATTTCCGATGAAGTGCTGGACGGCCCGCAGTCCCTTGTGCTTGATCAAGCAGAAAACCGCCTCCATGCACAAAAGGCGCTGCTGTCATTGATACTTTGAGATAAAAGACGTCTCCCAAGTCTACGGAAGTTCGGGCCGGAGGCCGTTAAGCCTGTAGACTCGGAAGACTCGGAAGACCCGGGAGACTTGGTAGACGCAGTTCAGAGGTTTGAGCATGCCTAGCGTCAGGCTTCTTGACATCATTGATATCCTCATCGTCACAGTGCTTATCTATCAATTGTTGTTGCTCATCCGCGGTACCCGGGCGGTGCAGCTGGTCACGGGTGTAGTGATCCTCATCCTTGCCTACGCCATCAGCCGCGCGGTCGGGCTGTACACGTTGCAGTTCGTCCTGCAGTATCTGAGCGTCGTGATTCCCATTGCGTTGCTGGTCATCTTCCAGCCTGAACTCCGGCGGATGCTGGAGCAGCTGGGCCGCGGTGGAGTGCTGATGAGCGGGTTCGCGCCCCACGCGCTGGGCCGGGAGGAGATCATCCGCCTGGTCAACGATGTCTCGCGCGCGGCGCGCATCCTCGGACTGCGCAAGATCGGCGCCTTGATCGTGCTGGAACGCCGCACCGGGCTTGCGGATTTCATCGAGACCGGCATCAAAGTCGATGCCGTCGTCACCGTGCAGCTGCTGATTAGCCTGTTCTTTCCTAACTCCCCGCTGCACGACGGGGCGGCGATCATCCGCGGCAACCGCGTCATTGCCGCGGGCTGCCTGCTGCCGCTGTCCGAGAACCCGGCGGTGAGCAGGACGCTGGGGACGCGCCACCGCGCCGGCCTGGGGATCGCAGAGCAGACCGATGCGGTGGCGATCATCGTGTCGGAGGAGACGGGGACCGTGACGCTGGCCCGCGAAGGGGAGCTCATCCGCGGCATGTCGGAAGAGGAACTGAAAGCCGCACTCCTGGAGTTGTGTGCCGCCGAACCGCCCGCCCCTGCGCCATGGCGGTGGTGGCGGACGTTCCGCCGGGCATGAGGTCGCGCCGCCTGTTCAGCGAGCAGAATCTCCTGCTGCTGCTGTCTTTCCTCATCGCGGTGACCTCATGGTACTACGTCGTCACCACCCAGAACCCGAGATTCCCACGCACAACGTTCAAGGTCGTGGCCGTGATTCCGGATATCACCGGAGAGCCGGCCTATGGCTACAGTGTCCTGGGCGTGCGAGTTACGCCGCCTACCGTCACAATTACAGGCCTGCCGGAGCAACTCGCCGAGATCGAGACGGTGCGGACTGAACCCGTCATGATCACCGGCGGGACGCAAGACGTCGTGCGCGATGTGGGACTGGTGGTCTCTCCGGAGCTTGCGCGCTCGACCAGGGTGCGCGTGGCCGTGCAGATCGCACCCGCCATCGCGGCGACAACGGTGCGAGGTGTGAGGGTCCAGGTCCAAAACGCGCCGGCGGGATTGGTCGCCCGGGTAGAGCCGGCTACGGTCGACGTGCAGGTGCAGGGCCCGGTTTCCATCATCAACAAGATCCGTCCCGAAGATCTTCTGGCCCGCGTGGACGGGACCGCTCTCTCCACGGGCCGGCGCCGTGTGACGATCAAGGTGCAGACACCGCCGGAAGTCACGGTGCTGACCATCAAGCCGGCGGCCGTGCTCATCGTCGTGATGCGCAAAGGGAGTTAGCATGGGCCAGCTGTTCGGGACAGACGGCGTCCGCGGCGTCGCAAACGTCGACCTC
This sequence comes from Candidatus Segetimicrobium genomatis, assembly GCA_005882335.1. Classification (GTDB taxonomy): domain Bacteria; phylum Sysuimicrobiota; class Sysuimicrobiia; order Sysuimicrobiales; family Kaftiobacteriaceae; genus Telluricultor. The sequence continues at coordinate 24,357 of VBAP01000039.1, read as the reverse complement.
ACGCCTGAACTGGTTTTCCGGCTCGGCCGCGCGGCTGTGCACGTGCTGGCGACCCACGGCAGCACGCGATTCTTGCTCGGCCGGGACACCCGTCTCTCTGGACCGATGCTGGAGGCCGCGCTCACAGCAGCCGTGTGCTCGGCCGGGGGAACCGTGCTCAGCGGCGACATCCTGCCCACGCCTGCCGTCGCCTACCTGACCCGCCACCTGGCTGCGTCCGCGGGGGTCGTGATCTCGGCCTCGCACAATCCCATCGAGGACAACGGGATCAAATTCTTCGCAAAGGACGGCTACAAGCTGCCCGATGCGGTTGAGGACGCCATCGAAGCCGTGCTGGACCGGCATGACCTGCCGCGCGCCGTCGGCCTGCAAGTCGGCCGCGCCGAAGATCTCCCCGACGCCGCCGATATCTACGTCGATCATGTCGCCTCGCTCGCAATCGGATCGCTCGCCGGGATGCGGGTCGTGGTGGATTGCGCTTACGGCGCCGCCTGCCGTACGGCCTCGATGCTGTGGGAGCAGCTGGGGGCGACCCTCATTGCGGTCAACGACGAGCCCGACGGTGCGCGGATTAACGTCCGCTGCGGCTCCACAAACCCGGAGGTTATTCGGCAGGCCGTCCTGCAGCACGGCGCCGACGTCGGATTTGCCCACGACGGTGACGCCGACCGCGTGGTCGCAGTCGACGAGACCGGCCGCATCATCGACGGCGATGCGATCATGGGAGTGTGCGCGATGCACCTGCACGCGCACGGCAAGCTCGCCCGCAGCACCGTGGTCGCCACCGTGATGTCCAACCTTGGCCTGGAAGTCGCCCTGCGCAGCGCGGGCATCGCGCTGGAACGTACGAAGGTCGGCGACCGATATGTCCTGGAGCGCATGCGCGAGCTCGGCGCCACATTGGGCGGCGAGCAGAGCGGGCACGTCATCTTTCTCGACCAGGCCACCACCGGCGACGGCGCGCTGACGGCGGTGCAGGTGGTCAATGTCATGTTGGAGACCGGGAAGCGGCTCTCGGAACTCGCCGCGCCGATCGAACGGTTCCCACAGATCCTACTCAACGTGACGGTCGCCGATCGCGGGACCCTGGCCGGCCATCCGGCGATCGGGGCCGCCGTCGCCGACGCGGAGCGAACCCTCGGCCTCCGCGGCCGAGTCCTGGTGCGACCTTCCGGGACAGAGCCCCTGGTGCGCGTGATGGTGGAGGCCCAAGACCAGAGCGAGGCAGAGTCGCTGGCGGGCCACCTGGCTGACCTCATTGCCCGCGAACTGAGAGGCCGGCGCGCCTGACCTCCACGGTGCCGAGCCCCGGGTCCTTGACGCACATCGCGGCATCACCGGTCCTTGGCGTGCGCGTGCATCATGCGACGATGGCGCAGGCTGTGCAGGCAGTGCGCCGCATGCTCCAGGACGGAGGCGTGCACCAAATCGTCACCGCCAACGGGGCGATGCTGGTCCGCGCCGCTCGGGATGAGCGGGTCCGGCACGCGCTCAACAACGCCTCCCTGGCTATTGCGGATGGGATTGGAGTGGTGCTGGCAGCGCGAATCCTCGGTAGACCCGCCTTCCCGCGGGTGCCGGGGGTAGAACTGGCCCAAGAGGTTTGCGCACTGGCGGCGGCTGAGAAATGGCGTGTCTTTCTGCTGGGCGCGGCTCCTGGAGTCGCCGCAGCGGCGGCTGAGGTCCTCCGGAAGCGGTATCTCGGGCTCCAAGTGGTTGGTGTCGTGGACGGGTTCTTTAGGGATGATTCGGTGGCGATCGAAGCGATCCGCCAGGCGCGGCCCGACGTGTTATTTGTGGCGTTGGGCTTCCCCCGGCAGGAGCTGTGGATTGCCTCGCACCGCGAACGTCTGGGGGTGCCGGTGTGCATGGGGGTCGGGGGGACCCTGGATGTGTTGGCCGGTCGAGTCCGCAGGGCGCCACGACTTGTGCAACGCATGGGGCTGGAGTGGGCGTACAGACTGATGCAAGAACCGCGCCGGTGGAGGGTGGCAATGAGCCTGCCGCTGGTCATCGTGCTCGCGATCATGGAAAGGGTAAAAGAAGAGTGGAACAGAACAGGATAACCAATGATATTAAGGTATAGTTTACTAAAATTGAGAAAATTCTGACAGCAAGTGGTCAGGGCGATGAATGAACGGAGGTGGTGATCTCTTAGACTAGGTGCTACAGCGCCTGCCCCAAATCACGGGAACAGGGAACGGGGGAACGCGGGAACATGCAGTTCAGTAGTTTCGCGCTCCCGCGATCCCGCGACAGCGCGATTCCGCGATGTGGGGGACGAGGAAGGGGATCTCGAAACATCGGCGGGTGACCCTAGGCCCAGATCCGGGCCTGCACCGCTCCGACGCCAGTCGGAGTCAAGGCAGCTGACAAACCCCGGAGGTGACTCCGGTCCAGAAAGCTGCCAGGACAAACGCAACCTACACAATCTACACAAACCACACAATCCACACGACTCACTGCAGCGGTCGCAGGTGGTTGTGTAGGTCGCGCAGGTTGACTTCTCAAGAATTTCAAGATCTCCATCAGGCTAGGGTTCACGCATAGGCGTGATAGGGGGGCCAAGATGTGCGGGATCATGGGCTACGTGGGGCATCGCAGCGCACTGCCCATTCTGCTCGATGGGCTGCGACGGCTTGAATACCGCGGCTACGACTCTGCGGGGGTCGCGGTGCTGAACGATGGTCACATCGAGGTGCGCAAGACCGCGGGCAAACTTGCGCAACTGACAGCGATCACCGGCACGCCGGAGTTGCTGAGCGGCACTGCTGGGATCGGGCACACCCGGTGGGCGACTCATGGCCTGCCGACCGACGCGAATGCCCATCCTCACAGTGATTGCGACGGCCATGTTGTGGTTATCCACAACGGGATCATAGAGAACTTCCTGTCGCTGAGGGAAGATCTGCAGGCACGGGGTCACACGTTTCGGTCGGACACCGATACGGAAGTCATTGCCCACCTCATTGAAGAAGAACTGCAAGGGCCGGAAACGCGGAAACACGGAAACGCGGAAGCGCGACCGAGCGGGTCGTTACGAATCACGAATCACGAATCACGAATCACGATGGTCCCGCTGGAAGAGGCTGTGCGCCGGGCCCTGCAGCACACGCGGGGGGCTTACGCGATTGTTGTGCTCTGCAGTGACCAGCCGGATCGAATCGTGGCAGTCCGGCAGATCAGTCCGTTGATCATTGGACTGGGCGAGGGGGAGACTCTTCTGGCGTCGGACATTCCCGCGTTGCTGTCGTACACCCGGGACGTGCTTATCATTGAGGACGGAGAGATGGCGGTGATCACCGCCAGGGGCGCAACGGTGCAGCGGCTGGACGGCGCGGCGGTGGCGAAGGAGCCGATGCGCATTACCTGGGACGCTGAGATGGCTGAGAAGGGCGGCTACCCCCACTTCATGCTGAAGGAGATTCATGAACAGCCCCGCGCCCTGCAGGAGACGATGATGGGGCGTCTGGACGTGCCGCGAGCGCCTGAACTCGACGGCGTTTCGTACACGTCAGAGTTTGTCCGTGGCCTGCGGAAACTTTGGATCACAGCGTGTGGCACGGCATATCACGCGGGGCTGGTGGGCCGCTGGGTCATCGAACACTGGGCCCAGATTCCCGTAGAGCCGGAGCTGGCGTCGGAGCTGCGCTATCGCCATCCGCTGATCGACCCCAACGCGATGGCAGTCGCGATCAGCCAGTCTGGAGAGACCGCGGACACTCTCGCTGCCGCGCGCGAGGCGCGGAAGCGTGGGGCGCGGCTTGCGGCGATCACCAATGTGGTCGGCAGCACGCTCAGCCGCGAGGCCGACGACGTCTTGTATGTGCGCGCCGGCCCGGAGATCGCCGTCGCCAGCAGCAAAGCGTACATTACGATGCTGGTGGCGCTGCAGATGCTGGCTCTGGACCTCGGTCTGCGCCGCGGCGCCATGGCCCCGGCGCGGGCAGCGCAGATCATCTCTGCGCTCAAGGCGCTGCCCGGCAAGGCGCAGGAGGTGCTGCTCCGGGAAGGCGAGGTGGAGTCACTGGCCGGCCGCCTGGCCGACCGGGACCACATGTTCTTTATCGGACGCGGGTTGGACTACGCCGTGGCGCAGGAGGGATCGCTCAAGCTGAAAGAGATCTCGTACCTCCACTCTGAGGCGCTGGCAGCCGGCGAGCTCAAGCACGGGACGCTGGCGCTGGTCACCCCGGGAGTACCGGTATTCGCCCTGGTGACCCAGCGGCACGTCTACGAGAAGACCCTGTCCAACATCCAGGAGGTGAAGGCGCGCGGCGGGCTGGTCATCGCGGTGGCCTACGACAGCGATACCGAGATCACGAAGCATGCCGAGGTCGTGCTGCGCATCCCCGACACGGATGACGATCTCGCTCCGGTGCTCTCGATCATCCCGCTGCAGTTGTTCGCCTACTATGTCGCGCGCGCACGGGGGAATGACATCGACCAACCGCGAAATCTGGCGAAGAGTGTCACGGTCGAATAACGTCTACAACGTCTACTATGTCTACAAGGTCTACAATGTCTCAGGATTGGTCAGTGGGTAGACCTAGTGGACCTTGTAGACTTTGAAGACCTGGTAGACGCAGTTGAGTGATCGATGTGATCGACGAGGAGCTGCTTAAAATCCTCGCGTGTCCATTAGATAAGGCTCCGGTTGCGTTAGAGGGCGATCGGATAGTTTGCAGCCGGTGCGGGCGCCGCTATCCGGTCCGAGACGGGATCCCGGTGATGCTCATCGACGAGGCGGAGTTACCGACAAAGTGAATAGTGAATAGTGAATGGTGAATAGTGGGTGGTGAATAGCCAACGACACTCGTGACAAGCATAAAAGGGGTGGGGATCGACATTGTGGAGGTGCGGCGGATCGAGCAGGCGCTCGACCGGTGGGGTGACGCGTTCGTGACCCGCATCTTTACAACAGCAGAAGATGAACGGGCGAAGCCCCCCCACGCCCGAAGCGCCCGGCTGGCCGCCCGCTTTGCGGCCAAGGAAGCCGTCATGAAAGCGCTGGGCCTGGGCTGGCGGGCGATGGGCTGGCGCGAAATCGAGATCCTTAACGACCCGCTGGGCAAACCTACCGTCACGCTGCGTGGGGGCGCGCAGCGGGCGGCAGAACGGCAGGGAATCGCCGCAGTCCACGTTTCGCTCTCCCACACCCGCGCCCTCGCCTTTGCTAGCGCCCTCGCGATTTCTCACCCATCTGCTTGATAAGACCAATCTCAAAAACGTCTACGTAGTCTACATAATTGCGCACGTGTATGCGCCGAAGAGGTCTTTCACTGTCGCTGACCGGTCGCGCGCGCATGTACACTCCGGCGCGCATCCGCCCAACCGACACCGGCGCCGGTTGCCACCCGGAGCCGGTCGGCGAGCTGCGCCTGGTGATACTGAATGTGGCGAATGTTGACGATCTGGTGCTCCATCTTGGGAACCTTGTACCAGCTGAACCCGCTTTGTGGATTGGTCAGGTCGAGCGCGTCAACCGCATCGTCAACCATTGACCTGCAGAGGCTCCAATAGGCCAGCACCTCCGCCTTGGTATACGGTCGCCTGCTCCCCCTCATGGGTTTGTCCATGTGGTGGATTCCCGGCTGGTGGTGTTCCCAAGGAGAAAAGATCCGGTTATTCGCCTGGAGATACAGATGTGTATAGTAGAGCGTGTGGTAGGCGATCCGCCAGAATTGATTGGCATGACCGCCTCTGCTGGTCCACAGATTGTCAGGACACCGCCGAATAGCTGTCCGCAGCATCGAAAGGGAGGCGTGATACTGGCTCTTTAACGCGGACCGCAGCGCCTCCATTGAAATGGTACTATCGGCTGAGCGTTTCCGCTGATTCATGGCACAACTCCCTGGTGAGAATCCTGCAGGATCGCGTCTAGGTCCTGCAGCCGCGTTTCTTTGGTTCAAGTAGACCAGGAAGACCAGTGTCGGCAATGGAAACCTGTCAGGGTCCTGGCTGTTGGGTCAAACTGAGGAACCATCAGGGGTGCATCGGTATGAAGGGTCTTGTGCTGAACGCAGAGTGGGATCCGCGTCCTAATTACACAATCACGGACTGGGAGCGTACAACCCGGAAGGCGATCACGGGCAGCAGCGTGTGGCGCAAGCCGCGCGTCGCCATAGAAACAGTGCCCGACCCGAAACTGGGGCCTCGCGAAGTGCTCATCCGGCCGCGGGCGTGCGGTGTATGCGGCTCGGACGTGCACTTCTACGAGACGGACAAGGAAGGGTACATGCTCTATCCCGGCCTCACCCGCTTCCCGGTCGTGATTGGCCACGAGTTCTCCGGCGAAGTGACGGAGGTGGGGAAGGACGTGCGGGATTTGCGGCGCGGGGATATGGTGACCTGCGAGGAGATGATCTGGTGCGGCGAATGCACCCCCTGCCGCGACGGGTACCCCAACCAGTGCCAGCGATTAGAGGAGATCGGCTTCACCATCAACGGCGCCCAGGCCGACCTGATCGCCGTCGATGCCAAATACTGCTGGAAGATCAACGCGCTGGCGGATCGCTACGGCAGCGTGGAGTGGGCCTACGAGGCCGGGGCGCTCTGTGAGCCAACCAGCGTCGCCTACAACGCCATGTTCACGCGCGCCGGAGGCTTCCGGCCTGGGGGCCATGTGACCGTCTTCGGCACCGGCCCGATCGGCTTCGCGTCAATCGCGCTGGCGCGCGCAGCCGGGGCGGCTAAGATCATCGCGTTTGAAGTTTCTCCAATGCGGGCGGAGCTGGCCAGAAAGGTCGGGGCGGATATCGTCCTCAATCCCGTCGAACTGCAGCAAAAGGGCTCCCCGGCGCGGGCGTCGATCATGGAGCTGACCGAAGGGGAGGGCGCCGCGATGCACGTCGAGGCGGCCGGCGCTCCGACGAAGACGGTGCCCGAAATGGAAGAGTCCCTGGCCGTAGGCGGCAAGATCGTGATCATCGGCCGGGCTGCCGAGCGTACGCCGATCTACCTGGAGCACTTCCAGACACACGCTGCGCAAATCTACGGCGCACAGGGTCACTCCGGCTATGGCAACTTTCCCAACGTCATCAAGCTCATGGCCGCGGGCCGAATCGATCTCACCCCCATCATTACCAGCCGCTTCGGCTTGACCGACAGTGTGGAGGCCATCAAGAAGGCGACCAAGCGCGAAGACGGCAAGATCATGATCCGTTCTTGACCAAGAAACAGTCTACCCGGTCTTCCCAATCTTCCCGGTCTCCCCGGTCGACCGCAGTGGATAAATTAGTGAGACTAGGAAGACTGGGTGGACCGGGAAGACTAGGGGTGTAGTTGTAAATGCAGGCCGCGGTGTTCGAAGGCGAAGGCCGGCTGGTCGTCCGGGACGTCGAGCCGCCGGAACTGGGCGCCCCTGACGACGTCCTGCTGGCGGTGCGGGCGGCGGGGATCTGCGGGACCGACGTCCACATCCTGGCCGTGCCTCCGGGGCACCCGGCAACCCCCGGCGTCATCATGGGACACGAATATGCGGCGGATGTCGCTGCGATAGGAGCCCGCGTCGATCATGTCGCACCCGGTGACCGGGTCGTGGTGGATCCCAGCATCTGGTGTGGGAGCTGTCCCTACTGCCAGATGGGCCTGACAAATCTGTGCGATCGCATGACGGGCATCGGGATCTTCCGGCATGGGGGATTCGCGCCCCTCAGCGTCGTGCCGGCCCGCGCGGTGTACCGGATTTCCGCCAACGTGCCGTCAGAAATCGCAGCCCTGGCCGAACCCCTCGCGGACGTTTTAAGCGGGGTCCGAAAGCTGGCAGTGGTCCCCGGTGAATCGGCGCTCGTATTGGGGGCTGGTCCGATCGGGTTGCTGTTCACGCTGCTCCTGCGGGCGGCCGGGGTGAGTCCGCTCCTGGTGGCTGAGGTCGCCGGTTTTCGCGCGGCGCAGGCGCGCGCCTGCGGGGCCGATCTGATCATCAATCCCCGCCAAGAGGACCTCGCCGCAGTGGTCCGTGGGGAAACGCGCCTGGGCGCCGACATCGTCGTCGACGCGGTCGGGTCCCTGCTGGAAGATGGACTGCGCTGCGTGCGCAAGGGTGGTCGGGTCCTGCTCTTCGGCATGCACGAGCACGCCCGGCCCACAGTGAAGCAGTACGACGTGACCAAGCATGAGCTTCAGATTCTCGGCACGTACATTGCGCGGGGGACGTTTCCCCAGGCCGTCCGGCTCCTCGAGGCCGGCCGGCTGGACTTCGGCCGGCTGGTGACCCACCGCGTACCGCTGCGTGACATCCACCACGGTATCGACCTCTTGCGCCGCGGCGAGGCAGTGAAAGTCGCGGTGTTCCCGGAGGCATGATCGTGCCTGCCCTGGTGGAGATGCGGCAGATTGCCAAGACCTTCGGCCCAGTGGTGGCGTTGAACGGCGTCGATTTCACCGTACACAGCGACGAAGTCGTGGGCCTGGTCGGGGACAACGGAGCTGGGAAGTCGACGCTGATGAAGATCCTGACCGGTGTGCACCAGCCGGACGCGGGGGAGGTCTGGCTCGCTGGAACGCGTGTGCGCTTTCATTCCCCGCTGGAGTCGCGGCGCAACGGCATCGAGATGGTGTATCAGGACCTCGGCCTGGCCGAAAACCTGAATGCTATTGCCAACATCTTCCTGGGACGCGAAGTCACCCATCGCACCGGCGGGCTGCGGCTCCTGAGCGAAGGCGAGATGGAACGCCAGGGCCGGGGGCACCTCAACGGGCTGCAGATTTCTCTGCCCTCCGTCTTCCTCCCCGTGGAGCGCCTGTCCGGCGGGCAGCGGCAATCGGTGGCCATTGCCCGGGCGACGGCGTTCCGGGCGCAGCTGGTCATTATGGACGAACCGGCGGCGAGCCTCGCCGTCACAGAAGCGACCAAGGTGTTGGCGCTCATTAAGCGCCTGCGAGAGCAGGGGGTCTCGGTCGTGCTGATCAGCCATAGGCTGCAGGACGTGTTCGACGTGTCCGACCGCATCGTGGTGCTCAATCGGGGGAGCAAGGTCGGTGATCTGCGCCGGCAGGACACGACGATGGAGGATGTCGTGGGATTGATCGTCGGGAAAAGCGCATGATGCAGCTGGAGGGGGCGCCGTCGGCCAAGGCGGCCATCGTCCGGCGCCTGGCGCCGTCCCACGCCGCGGTGGGACGCTTTGGGTTGATCCTGGTGATGGCGTTGATGATGGCGATCCTGACCATCCTGCAGCCGGCCTATTTCCTGACCCGCGAGAACCTGACGAACATCGCGCGGCAGATCAGCAGCAACGCCATCCTGGCACTCGGCGAATTCGCGGTCATCGTCACCGCCGGCATCGATCTCTCCGTGGGTTCCGTGATGGGGCTGTCGATGATTGTGCTGGCGCTCGCGGTGCATGCGGAGTGGGCCGCGGGGCTGGCCGCACTCGCCGCATTGCTCGCGGGGCTGGGGGTGGGATTGATCAACGGGCTCGCGCTCACCCGTCTCCATCTGCCTCACCCGTTCATCGCCACCCTGGCCACCTTGAACATCGCCCGGGGGGCGACCTACCTGCTGTCCGGCGGGGTCCCCATCTCCGGCCTCCCCAGGGCGGTGCGGTTGTGGGGAGCCGAGGACATCACACTGTTCGGGGGCACATCATTTCCCATTGATTTTCCGATCTCGTTTCTCATCGTGATTGCCCTCTACCTCGCCGTGTGGGTGTTTCTCACGAAAACGAGGACGGGCCGGCACGTCTACGCCATCGGCGGCAGTCCCAAGGCCGCCCAATACGCCGGCATCAACATCCCCCGCAACCTGACGCTCGTCTACGCCCTCTCCGGCGGCCTGGCCGGCGTCGCGGGGGTCTTGCTGGCCGGGCGCGTGAACTCTGGATATCCGACCGCGGGGACGGGAGCCGAGCTCGATGCCATTGCGGCAGTGATCATCGGGGGCGCGAGCTTCTTCGGCGGCCGGGGTACCGCCGGTGGGGTGTTCATCGGCGCGGTCATCATGGGGTTGCTGCGAAACGGGTTGAACCTGATGAATGTCTCCGTGTTCTGGCAGCAAGTGCTGCTGGGGTTCATCATCCTGCTGGCGGTGTACCTCGACGTGTTGCGCCGTCGGGCGATGCGGTTAGAGGGTTAGTGGCGCGATCTGGGCGTGGCGAAAGGGGTGAGACCTTCTTGTACCAAGATCGAGAGGTCCGTACGGCACACAGAGGAGGCCAGAACCATGATGGTACGTAGGATTATAGGCATCGTCGGAACAGTGCTGCTCACACTCGCGTTGCTCGGACCGGGCGTCAGCGAAGGCGCGGCCAAGTACACGATCTTGCTGAGCATGAAGGGACCCGGTTCGGGGAACCCGTTCTGGGCGGCTGTGGAGCGGGGAGCGCGAGACACCGCCACGGCGCTGGGGGTGAACCTGGTCGTCCTGGCGCCTCCGGCTGAGACCGATGTGCAGGCGCAGATCGGCCAGATTGAAGATCAGATCGCGAAGCGGGTCAGCGCGATTGTGGTCGCGCCGACCGATGTGAGTGCGCTCAACACAACATTCGACAAGGCGCGCGCTCAGAAGATTCCCGTACTCTTCGTCGACACCGATGGTACGTGGCGATACAAACTCACGTTCATCGGCACCGACAACCGGGCCGGAGGCGTACTGGGAGGCAAGTTCCTCTGCGGAGCGTTCAAGGGGAAGGGCGACGTCGCCATCATCACCGGCGTCATGACCACGCAGAGCATCCGCTCTCGTGTGGAAGGGGCGCGCGCCGCCATGAAGAGCTGCGGCCTGCGCGTGGTCGCGGAACTCCCCGCCAACAGCGACCGGGCGTTGGGACAGCAGGTCATGGAGGACATCCTTACGTCCAAGCCCACGGTGAAGGGTATCTTCGCGGCGAACGACCTTATGGCGCTGGGCGCGGCCGAGGCGGTGACCTCGCGCGGGAGGACCGGCAAAGTCTTGATCGTCGGGTTCGATGCCATTCCCGAAGCGGCGCAAGCCATCCTCAGCGGCACGATGGCGGCGAGTGTTGCCCAGAGCCCATACAACATGGGGAAGTTCGGGGTCCAGAACGCGCTGAAGGCCCTGACGAAAAAGAGCGTGGCCAAGCGGATCGACACCGGAACGGTCTTGGTCACCAAGAAGAACGCGGCACAGTATGCGAAGTAGCAATCCGGGTGCATCCTAAGGAGGCAAGCGCATGAAGACCGGCAGGGCAAAGCTAGCCGTACTGATGCTCGGTATCCTGATCCTGACCTCCACCGCGATCGCGGGGCCTGGGCTTCCGCCCAAGCCGGCCAAGTTGACCATGGCTGTCGTGGCCGGCGGCGAGACCAAGGGGCTGAAGGCCATCCTCCCGATGTGGGAGCGCGAGATGGGGGTGAAGGTCGAGCTCGTTGAGTTCCCCTATCCTACGCTGTATGAGAAACTCGTGACGGCCTTCCAGGCCAACGCGTCCACCTTCGATCTCCTGATCGCCGACGATCCATGGATGCCGAAGTTTGGCTCGGAAGCGTGGTTGGTCCCGCTGGACTCGACCTTCGGTTACAAGCGCGACAACGACATCTTCCCCGTGGTCTACGACCTGGGCTCCTGGCCGCCGCCGCGGGGACCCGTGCCGCCGGGTGAAGGCAGCAAGGCCCGCCACCTGTACGCCATCACCCTGGTCGGCAACGTGGAGTTCTTCATGTACCGTAAAGATCTCGTTTCCGCCCCCAACACCTGGGGCGATGTCGTGGCGAACGCGAAGAAGGTCAACGAGCCCAGCAAGCCATTCTACGGGTTTGTGATCCGCGGCGCGAAGGGCAATCCGGTCATCTCGGAGTTCACACCGGTGCTCCTTTCGTTCGGCGCGCGGATCTTCGACAATAACTGGCGCGTCGTCCTGAACTCCAAAGCCGCCATCGACGCGCTCACGTTCTTCACCAAGACGCTCAAGTCGTACGCGCCGCCGGGGGTCGCCAACTATGACGCCGCGGAGCGTGCGCGAGAAATTGCCACCGGCCGCGCGGCCCAGGGATTTATCTGGCCGGCCGAGATCACCGATATCGTCGAGAACCCGTCGGTGTCACAGGTCGTTGGGAAATTGGGCTACACGCTGGCGCCCGCGGGTCCCGGCGGCAAGCACGCGCCGCTGATCGGGAACTGGCTGCTGGCCATCCCTAAGGGCAGCAAGAACCAGCGATGGGCGTACGAGTTCATCCTGTGGGCCACCAGCGCGAGGATGCAAAAGCCCTATGCCATGGGCGGCGGCATCCCCTTCCGCAAGTCGGTGCTGCTGGACGCGCAGATGAACAAGACGTTCCCGTTCTTCAAGGCGATGGCGGACTCGCTCGCCGCACCGCCGGAGTGGCGCCCGCGGACGTCGGAGTGGTTTGCGGTGGAGGCCATCCTGGGTACGCACGTCAACGCCGCACTGGCGGGCGTGGAGACGCCAGACGAGGCCATTACCAAGGCGGCGCGAGAGATTGAGCAGCACATGAAGGAGGCCGGCTACTATCGCTGAGGTTGGGGCCCGGGGGCTTGCGGCTCCCGGGCCTCTTCCTGCCCGCGTGATGCGGCATTGGACACCGTATCTGCTGGTGGCGCCACCGGTGTTGGTGCTGGCGTCACTGGTCATCTATCCGCTCCTGTACAACGTCAGCCTCAGCCTGCGCAATTACCGCACGGGCGAGTTCGTCGGGCTGCACAACTTTGCGCGGGCCCTTGATGACCCGCAGTTCTTTGCGTCGCTGCGGGCGACGGCCGTCTACGTGTCCGGGACGCTGGTGATCGAGGTCGTCGGCGGCCTGGCGCTGGCCCTGCTTGTGCATCGCACGATCCGCAGCGGGTGGGCGCGCACGCTGGTCTATCTGCTGTTCCTTATTCCGATGGTGACGCCTCCGATCGCGGCCGGGGTGATCGCCCGGCTCATCTACACGCCGACCTACGGCGTGCTGAACGTGCTGCTGGAGCGCGTGGGATTGATTCGTACGGACATTCTGTGGCTGTCGGAACCGCTCACCGCCATGTTCGCCGTGATCAGCGTCGATGTGTGGCAGTGGATGCCGTTCGTGTTCCTCGTCTGCTTTGCCGGGTTGCAGGCCGTGCCGATCGATACCGCCGAGGCGGCCCGCGTCGACGGGGCCGGCGGATGGCGGCTGTTCCGCCACATTGAGTACCCTTATCTGCGCTCGTTGCTGCTGCTGGTCATGGTGTTCCGATTCACCGATACCTTCCGCGTCTTCGATCACGTGCAGGTCCTGACCGGCGGCGGACCCGGGGCGACGACCGAGTTCTTGAGTCTGTACCTCTACCTGATCGCGTTCAAGTTCTTCAACCTGAGTTATGCGGCGGCGCTGTCCCTGTTCGTCCTCTTCGTGACCTCGGTGGCGTTCTCGGTGCTCAGCCGCTACCTGGGCCGCGAGGTGAGCGAATGAGGCGGCGCGTGTCGCCCTGGCAGGTTGCCGCCGTGGCGGTGCTGGTTGTGTTGACCGTGTTGTACCTCTTCCCGTTCTACTGGATGGTCGTCACGGCGTTGAAACCGCTGGTGGAGTTCTATCGGTTCCCGCCCACGCTGCTGCCCGTCCACGCGACGGTGGAGCCGTTCCTCTCAGTCCTGTTCGCGCGAGGATACCTGGTGCTGCTGCGCAACAGTCTGGTGGCCTGCCTGACGGCCGTCGCCACCGGGATGGTCGTGGCAATGCTGATCGCCTACCCGGTGACCCGGTTCCCGGTCCCGCTCGCCTTCCGCCGGGGGCTGATGAACTGGATCCTCAGCCTGCGTTTCCTGCCGCCCATCGTCGTGGTCATTCCATTCTTCGATATCGTGCGAAAGCTGGGACTGTATGACAGCCTGCTGTCGCTGGTGCTGTTGTATACGGTGTTCAGCCTGCCGCTGGCCACGTGGATGTTGCGGGGCTTCCTGCTGGAAGTGCCGATGGAAATCGAGGAGGCGGCGCTGGTGGACGGCGCGGGCCGTTTTTACGCGTTCTTCAAGATCCTGCTCCCGCAGCTTGCCCCGGCGCTGCTGGCGACCGGCGTGATCACATTTTCGCTGGCCTGGAGCGAGTTCATGTTCGCGTTCATCCTGAGCGCCACGCCGCGGTCGCAGACGTTCCCCATCGGCGTGGCCAGCCTGGTGACGCAGTTCGAGATCATCTGGAACGAGATGGCGGCCGTGGGGACGATCGCCGCCGTGGTGCCCATCTTACTGCTGCTGTTCGCCAGGCGCTACGTCCTCGTGGCGCTGACATTTGGCGCTGTGAGGGAGAAAGCATAAGTGGTGACTAGTGACTGGTGACTAGTGACTAGTGACTAGTGACTAGTGACTGGGAACTGCCGGGGCCAGTCACCAGTCACCAATCACCAGTCACTCTGAGGAGAGACGAGGTGGCAGTCAAGGTTGGCATTCTAGGCTGCGGTTTCATCGGGCGCATCCACGCGCTGGATGTGAAGTCCGACTCGCGCGTCGCCCTGGTGGGCGTCGCCGACACACTACCGCAGGCGGCACAGCGGCTGGCGACAGAGGTGAATACGAAACCTCTGCCGTCGCTGGAGGCGCTGCTCGACGCGGGCATCGAGGCGCTGTATGTATGCACGCCCAATACGCTCCACCTCGAGCCCGTCCTGCGGGGGCTGGCGGCCGGCGTTCACGTCTTCTCCGAGAAGCCGATGGCGACGTCGCTGGCCGACGCCTGGAAGATCCGGGAAGCCGCCAGGCGCGGGCGGAGGATTTACCAGCTGGGATTCAACCGGCGTTTCGCCAACGTGTACCGGTTTGCCAAGCAGATGATCGACGAAGGGCGTATTACGCCGCTGCTGGCCCAGCTGAAGCACAACCGGGGGGAACTGAAGCAGCCGCCCTGGACGGCCGATCCGTCGGTCACCGGCGGCTACCTGTATGAAACGCCCGTGCATCTTTTTGACATGAGCCGCTTCCTATTGGGTGACGTGGTCGAACTCCAGGGCTGGGCGCGGCGCAGCGTCTACCAGGAACTGGATGGATTCGTGGTGCTGCTGCGCTGTGCGGGCGGCGCGGTCGCCTCGCTGACCAGCGTGGCCCACACCAGCTGGCTGTTTCCGTATGAGCGCGTCGAGATCTACGGTGCACATAAGACCGTGGTGACCGAAGAGCTTGAGCGCGCCTGGTTCTCTCCCGGCATGCGGGATCAGGTCGAGGCCGTGGACTGCTTCCAGATGCCCTTTGAGCAGAAATGGGGCTACGCGATGGAAGATCGCTTCTTCATTGATGCGTGCCTGGGCGAGCGGCCGCCGGCGGTGACGGCAGATGACGGATACAAAGCAACAGAATTGGTCGAAGCATGCTATCAGGCGGTGAAAACGGAACGACTGGTGACGCTGCCGCTGGCGGAACCGAAAACTGCGTGATTGGTGATTAGTGATTCGCAACGACCTTGGGGTCAATGATGAGAGTTGATCCGAATCACGAATCACAAATCACGAATCACTGAGGTGGATACCGGTTCATGCGCTATCGGCTCTTGGTTGCGGATATCGACGGAACCCTCGTGACGTCCGATCGTAAGATTACGCCGCGGGTGCGGGACGCCGTCCGCGGGGCGCAGGGAAAGGGCGTGCGGGTGTGCCTGGCCACCGGGCGTATCTGGCCGTCGGCCCAGCCGTACTTTCAGCAACTGGGCGCGGATCCTCCGGCCATCTTGTACAACGGGGGGTTAGTGTATGACTTTCGCACCGATACGGTCCTCCGCCGGGTCCCGCTGGACTACGAGGAGGCCCGAGCGGTGCTGGAGCTGTTGCGGGAGTTTCCCACGGTGCAGCCACACCTCTACGTCGGCGACCGGGTCTACACCGGACGCCGGAGCCAGGACACGCAGCGCTATCAGCGGAAGGACAGCCTCAAGGTCGAAGAGGTGGGCGACCTCGTCGCCTTCCTGCCGCGTGAGCCGATGAAAATTCTGGTGATTGGAAGCCGGTCCGATCTCCTCAAGTTGCGGGACCGGATCGCCCAGTTGCCCGTTTCGATCAATGCCGTCTTCTCCGAGGACACGTTTCTGGAAATCTTGCCGCGAGGGAGCTCCAAAGGCGCGGCGCTGGAGTTCGTGGCGCAGCACTTGGGAATCCCCCTGTCCGAGATTGTTGCCGTCGGCGACAACCTCAACGATCTGGAGATGATCCGCGCGGCCGGCCTGGGTGTGGCGATGGGCAATGCGCCGGCGGAACTCAAAGCGCACGCCGGTCACGTGACGGCGTCAAACGATGAGGAGGGGCTGGCCGAAGTGATCGAGAGGTTCATTCTAGATCCGACGGCGTCTTCCAGGTCTTCCAAGTCTACCGGGTCTTCCATGTCTTAGGGCCAATAGGTAACGTCAGTAGGCCTGGAAGACCTAGAAGACTTGGTAGACCTGGTAGACGCAGTTGACTCCGAGAGGGGGATAAGCATGCGAAGACTCTCAGCATTACTGATCCTGATCCTTGCGGCGACCCTGAGCGTTGGTGGTGGGGCCAGCGCGCAGGGCGGTACGGTGGTCGTCTACTCGGCGCTGGATGCGACGGTGACCAGCGAGGTGCTGAAGGCGTTTGAGCGGGCGTCCGGCCTGAAAACGGAGGCGCTCACATTGGCGGCGGCCGGCACGCTGGCCACGCGGATCCGCGCGGAGAAAGTGCGGCCGCAGGCCGACATCTTCATGGGTGGGTCGGCGGACTTTCACGCGCCGCTGGCCAGAGAAGGCCTGCTGGACGCATACGCCTCGCCGCGCCTCGCCGAGGCGAAGCTGGCCCGGGAGTTCTACAACGCGGACGGATACTGGTACGGGTGGTACATCGGTGCCCTGGCCATCATGTACAACCGTGACCGGTTTGAGCGAGAGATGACGCCGCAGGGGGTGAAACCACCGGCGGCCTGGGACGACTTACTGAATCCGGCGTTCAAAGGGCAGGTGGTGCTGCCCAGTCCCGTGACCACCGGCGGCGGATTCATCTTCATGGCGACGCAGATCTTCCGGCTGGGCAGCGAAGACCGGGCGTTCGACTGGTTGAAGCGACTGGCACAGAACGCGATGTTTACGCCGACCGCCCCGGCGGGGATCACGCTGGTCGCGCGCGGGGAAGCGCTGGTCGGCATGAACTGGGGCCATGACATCCGCGCCATGGCCGTGAACCAGGGGTTCCCTGTGGAACTCGTCTTTCCATCAGAGACGGCCACCGAGATCGGCGCTGTGTCGATTGTGAAAGGCGGCCCGAACCCCGAAGGCGCGCGGCGATTCGTGGACTTCATGCTCGGACGGGTTCCGCAGGATATCAACGCCAAGTATGGACTGCGCTACCCCACCCGCACCGATGCACCCGCGCCGCTAGGCATGCCGGTGCTCGGGACACTGAAGTTCGTCAACTACAATCGGCAGTGGGCGATTGAAAACATGCAACGGCTCCGGGAACGATGGCAGAAGGAAATCGGGAAGTGAGGCGGTCGCACGGTCGAGCAGTCGCGTAGGCGCGCTCTCGCGCACGGATCGGAGCACAGGTGCGAATCACGAATCACGAATCACGATTCACCCTGCGGATGGGTGATCCCGGGCTGCTCGCTGCGTTCATCGCCGTCGGCGCAGTCCTGTTGGGGTTTGTGCTGTATCCGACGCTGCGCGTGATCAGCTATCCGGCGCTGGCGGACTACGTGGCCGTACCCCACAACGCCCGCTGGATTGCCGCCACGCGCAACAGCCTGATGATGATGCTGCTCTCCACGGCGTCCGCGACCCTGGTGGGGTTTCTGTACGCGTATGCGACCAGCCGCGGAGATCTCCCGGGGAGGAGGGCGTTCCAGATGCTCTCCCTCCTTCCCCTGTTCGCGCCGCCGTTCATGGTGGCGTTTGCCTACATCTTGATGTTTGGACGGCAAGGGCTGATCACGAAGACTCTGCTGGGCCTGGATGTAAACATCTTCGGGTGGCAGGGGTTGTGGCTGGTCCAGACGGTGGCGTTTTTCCCGTATGCCGCGCTGATCATCGGTCAGGTACTGGACGCGATCAACCCAACCCTCGAGTATGCAGCCCGCGACCTCGGCGCCGGTGAATGGACGCTCTTCCGCACGGTCACGGCGCCCCTGGCCCGCCCTGGTCTGGCCGCGGCCATGCTCATTGTCGCGATTACGGTGCTGGCCGACTTCGGCAACGCCATCGTCATCGCCGGCAACCTCCCTCTCCTGGCGACGGAAGCGTGGTTTCGCATTGAGGGTCTGGCCGACCTGAGCGGAGCGGCGGTGGTGGTGAGCCTGCTCCTGGTACCGACGGCCGGCTTGTTCATCCTGGAGCGAGTGTGGGTGAGCCGGCGCCTGTATACGGCCATCACCGGCCGTGGGTCGCGGCTGGCCCGCCCGGCCACGCCCTGGTACTTCCTCTGGCCGTTGACCGCGATCTGCACGGTCGTGGCGCTGTTCGTCCTCCTGGTGTACGCGGCGGTGCTGGCCGGCGCATTCGCCCGCACCTGGGGATACAACTGGACGCTCACCCTGGACCACTGGCGGCTGGCCATGGCGCAGGGCGGCGGGCAGCTGGTGAACAGTGTGAAAGTCGGCACGGGCAGCGCGTTGCTGACCAGCGCGATTGCGCTCGTCGCCGCGTTCCTCACCTCCCGCAGGCAGTACCGTGTGGAGCGTGCGCTTGATTTACTTGCCGTACTGCCCGCGGCGATGCCGGGCGTCTTCATCGGGATCGGCTTCCTGCTGGCGTTCAACCAACCGCCCCTCGTGCTGGGCGGCACGCCCTGGATCCTCATCCTGGCGTTGACGTTCTGGCATATCCCGTTTGGTTACCAGGCCGCCGTCGCCGGGCTCAAGCAGATCGACCGTTCCATTGAGGAGGCGGCAGCCGATCTCGGTGCGAGTGGGCTGCGCGTCCTGATCGACATCTACCTGCCGCTGCTGCGTGGACCGTTCACGGCGTCGTTTGTTACATCGTTCATCCGTGCGGTGACGAACCTCAGCATCGTCGTGTTCCTGGTCACCCCCCGCAACCTGGTCGCCACCTACTCGATCCTGTCCATGATCAGCGGCGGATTCTGGGGGGCGGCAGCTGCGCTGACGACGGCGCTCCTCGGCATCACCTTCGTGGCCGTGGGGGGAGCGCGGCTGGCCATTGCCCGCGGGTTGCGCGGGCTGCCGGTGGGATGAAGCGAATTCTTGGGATGGGCCATGGCTGAAGTACGGCTGGTCGAGGTGTCTAAGCGGTTTGGCTCACTTCCCGCCGTCGACCGCGTATCGCTGGATGTGCCGGAGGGGAGCTTCTATACGCTGCTGGGGCCAAGCGGCTGCGGGAAGACGACGACGCTGCGCATTGTAGCCGGGTTCTACCCGCCTGACCGCGGGGACGTGTTCATCGGGGCCAGGCGCGTGAACGATCTGCCCCCGCACCTCCGCCAGACGGCGATGGTCTTTCAAGAATACGCCCTCTTTCCTCACATGACTGTGTTTGAAAACGTGGCCTATGGATTGCGCATGCGCCGCGTGGGCGAGCGAGATGTCGTGCGCCGTGTGGCGGCGGCGCTGAGCCTGGTTGGACTAAGCGGAGTCGAGCGGACCTTTCCCGCCCGGCTGTCCGGCGGACAGCAGCAGCGTGTCGCCCTGGCGCGCGCGCTGGTCGTCGAGCCCGAAGTCCTTCTCCTGGATGAGCCTCTCTCGAATCTGGACGCCAAGCTCCGCGTGCGGGTCCGGACCGAGATCCGCCTGCTGCAGCGACAGCTGGGCAAGACCGTGCTCTATGTGACGCACGATCAGGAAGAGGCGCTCGCGGTGTCCGACCGTATCGCGGTGATGGACCGCGGCCGGGTGCAGCAGATCGGTACGCCGGTAGAAATCTACCACCATCCGGCAAACCGCTTCGTGGCCGATTTCGTGGGCCTGGCCAATTTCGTCGAGGCAGATGTGGCCGGTCCCGACGTGGTGCGGATCGGCGGCGTGACGTTGCGCGTTCCGCTGAACCGGACAGCGCACGAGATGGGGCGGGGTGGTGCCGCCGGAGACCGGGTCACGCTGGTGCTCCGGCCGGAGGCGATCCGGCTCCACCGGGCGCCGCCACAGATGGATAACGTCTTTCCAGGACGGATCACCACCGCCAGTTTCCTGGGCACGCTCGCCCGCTATTGGGTGCAGGCGGGAGGGATCACCTGGGTGGTCGATGTGCCGTCCCCCGGCGAGACGGTCTACGGGGGAGAGGTCTTTCTAGAGATACAGCCCGATCGAGTGCATGTGTTGCGTGAAAGTGAGGATCAGAAGTAGCCAGTAACCAGTCGCCAGTAGCCAGTGACCTGCGGGAACAGGGCAGTTGACTGGCTACTGCCTACTGCATGCTGGTTACTACTGACACAGGGAGGCGGAATATGCCCGGCAAGTGGAGTCTGCCGCCGAAGGGCGGTCACATGGACAAGCGCACCGGCGTCTATCTGCAAACGATGACGATGCGCGATATCGAGGAACGTCTGAAAACCAACGACGTCCTGATCGTCCCCCTGGGCGCCACGGAGGCGCATGGGCCCAACGCGCCGATTGGTGAGGATATCTTCCTGGTGACGCGGATGGCGGAGGCGGTGGCGGAGCGCACGGGATGTACCGTCTCCGAACCGCTGTGGTGGGGATCGCATCCGTATCATCATCTCGGCATGCCGAGCACGGTGGTGATCCCGGAGGAGGTCTTCACGGGCTTCCTGCGGGCCATGATCGCCGGATTCTGGAACATGGGCTTCCGGAAGCAGATCCTACTGAATGGTCACGGACAGGAGTACGTGATTCCCACCGCCATCCATCAGTTTGGCAAGCGCTACCGGGTGCCGGCACTGGTCATCAACCTGAACTGGTACCATGCCGTTCCGGATCACTTCAAACTGAAGGCCCAGGGTGGCCCGTATGAGACGCCGTTCATCCATGCCGATGAGGTCGAGACCTCCTGGTGCCTGGCGTTGTTCCCCGAGCTGATGAAACAGGAGTGGGCCGTGGACAACAACCCGTTCGGTTTCCTGCCGGAGGGCCATGTGGACAAAGCCGGCAACCTGCTTCGCCGCCCCATCAACTGGTACGGCCACATCGGAGCCGGCCCTATCGAGGTCAAGGCGTACATCGAAGGCGTGGTTGGCAAGCCGTCGCTGGCGAAGGCCGAGAAAGCGCTGCCCGGGGTGGAGGCTTTGCTGGACTACATCGAGCGGCTCGTCACCGACATCATCAAAACGTTCCCGCCGGGGAAGCTGCCGCCGATGGAGCTGGTCACCGAGCGTGACAAGGAAGAACTGGAGGCCGTCCTGAAGGGACCCGCCCGCGGCGGCAAGAGCCTCTACAGTTTGGGGTGGCCACCTTGATTGAAGACAACGGCGGGACCAAGGGACCCGGGGACCAAGGTACCAGCGTGCCAGAATCACACGCAGGCATGGTCCCCTGGTTCCCTGGTGCTCTAGTGGCGTAGCTTTCCATGAAACTGAGCCTCGTCGTTTCTGTCGAAGAGACCGGTTTCGACGCGGTGGCGATGCGCGGATCATGGCGAGAGGCCGTGCGCACGGCGGCGGACCTAGGCTATGACGGGGTCGAGCTGGCCGTGCGCGATCCCTCGGAGGTCAATGCCGAGGCGGTGCTGCGGACGGTGCGCGACGCGGGGCTCGCGGTCCCGGCCATCGGAACGGGCCAGGCGTATCTCAAAGATGGCTTGAGTCTCTCACACTCCGACGAAGGCATCCGTGCGCGCGCCATCGAACGAATGGAGACGCACATTCGCATGGCGGCGGTATTTGGCGCGGCGGTGATCGTAGGCCTGCTACGTGGGCGGATTACCGGAGACCGCGCTGCGACGGACGCACGGCTGAGCGGTGCCCTGCGCCGGATCCTTCCCCTCGCCGAGCGGGAAAAGATTCCTGTTTTGTTCGAGCCAGTGAACCGGTACGAGACCGACTTCCTCGTCACCATGGACGAGGCGCTCGATCTCATCAACCGGCTGGCCTCGCCAGCGTTGGGGATCCTGGCGGACACCTTTCACATGAACATCGAAGAGGCGTCGATAGAGGGCAGTCTCCGCCGCGCCCGGCCGCGCCTCCGCCACGTGCACGTCGCAGACAGTAACCGGCAGGCGCCCGGGTGGGGACACCTGGATTTCCCTGCGCTGGTCCGCGTGTTGAGAGAGTTCGGATATACGGGGTACCTGTCGGCAGAAATCCTGCCGCGTCCGGATCCGGTAAGTGCGGCCCGGCAGACGATTGCGCACCTGCGTCCGCTGTTGAGCGCGTGATGCGCGGGAACCTTATTGTCGGTCAATCCGGCGGTCCCACCGCCGTGGTCAATGCCAGCCTGGTGGCCGTAATCCAGGAAGCCCTGCGTCACGACGCGATCGGCGAGATCTACGGCATGCGGTTCGGAGTGCTGGGACTCCTCCGGGAAGACCTGGTCGACCTGCGCCGCGTGTCCTCCGAAATGCTGGAGGAACTGCGCCGCACCCCGTCGGCGGCTTTAGGGACCTCCCGGACGGGTCTGGCCGATGACGACGTGGAACGGATCATGCGATTCTTCCAGGCGCGCGGCATCCGGTACTTCCTCTATATCGGGGGGAACGGGTCTGCGGCGACGGCACTTAGGCTGCATCGCCGGGCGGCGGACCTGCGCCACAACTTGTGCGTCATCGCGATTCCCAAAACAATCGACAACGATCTGGTCGAGACTGATCACTGCCCCGGGCATCCCAGCGTGGCGCGATGGCTGGCGGTATCGGTCCGCGAAGCGGGGCTTGACACCGAAGCCATCGGCACGGCCGATCCGGTGAAGGTGGTCGAGACGATGGGCCGTCACACCGGGTGGGTGGCGGCCAGTACGGCGCTGGCGCGCCAGCGAGAGGGTGACGCGCCGCACTTGATCTATCTGCCGGAGCGTCCGTTTGTCAGGCAGCGATTCCTCGCCGACGTTGAACGCGTCCATCGCGAGCGCGGGCATGTGCTCATTGCCGCCGCGGAAGGGCTGGCCGACGAACGCGGGCAGTTCTTGGCGGCATCTCAGCGACCCGTGGAAGCCGATCCGCTGGGGCGGCCGCAGTTCGGCGGCGCCGGTGCGGTGCTGTGCGAGCTGGTGATGACGCATCTGAAGATCAAGGCGCGGTTCGACAAACCCGGCACAATGCAACGCGTGTCTGGCCTCCTGGCCTCCGAGATTGACGCTGAGGAAGCCTACCAGGTCGGGCAGGCGGCGGTGCGCGAAGCGCTGGCCGGACGCGGCGGCACGATGATGACGCTCGTTCGCGAGCCGGGTCTGGTCTATCGGAGCACGACCGGCGCGGTGCCGCTGGACCGGGTGGTAGGGGACATCCGCCGCGTGCCGGAGGAGTTCATCGCTCCGTCCGGTCACGATGTTACCCCCGCGTATGTGGACTATATCCGGCCGCTGGTTGGCCCGCTGCCGCAGTACGCGCGACTGGCGCCGGCTGCCCGGACGTCGATCTGAAGGTGAGTGCATGCCAAAATTCGCTGCCAATCTCACGATGCTGTTCGGTGACCTGCCCTTCCTGGAGCGGTTTGACGCCGCCGCCCGCAATGGCTTCCGCGCGGTGGAGTACATGTTCCCTTATCAGGAAGACACCGACGGCATTGCGCGGGCGCTGGATCGTCTGAAGTTGGAACAAGTGCTCTTCAACCTCCCGGCCGGTGACTGGGCGGCCGGAGATCGCGGAGTGGCTGTGGAGCCCGGCCGCCGGGAAGAGTTCCGCCGGGGAGTAGGGCAGGCAGTGGAGCTGGCCCGGCGGTACCGTTGCCGGCGGGTGAACTGCCTGGTCGGCAAGCGGGACGAGCGCGTCGCCTATGAAGAACAGTGGCGGTGCCTGGTCGACAACCTCCGCTATGCGGCGGGACAGCTGGGGGCGCAGGGCATCACGCTGCTGGTGGAGCCGATCAACACCTATGATATCGCCGGGTTTTTCCTGGCGACCTCGGCGCAGGCGGTGCGGTTACTGGACGATGTCGGCGCGCCGAACGTCAGGATTCAGTACGACGTCTACCACATGCAGCGCATGGAGGGAAATCTGGTCCACACCATGACGCATTTGCGGGAACGTATCGGCCACGTGCAGGTCGCCGACTCCCCGGACCGGCATGAGCCCGGCACCGGCGAGATCAACTTTCCGTACGTGCTCAAGCAGCTGGACGCGACCGGCTACGAAGGCTACGTCGGACTCGAGTACCGGCCCTCGGGACCGACCGAGGCGTCGTTCGGCTGGATTGAAGCGATGGGGTTCCGCCGATGAACAGAACAGGAATCGCCCGCGCCGGACGAAAAGGCTAACGCAGGGAGATTCGAGGGGGTGATGGGAGTGAAGCACACGTTGTGGGCCATGCTCACTGCAATCGGGCTGCTGGTCCTGATGCTGCCGCCGGTGAGCGCGCAGCAGGTGGTGGTCATCAAGGCGTGGACGATCGGGCCGGATAACCCCTCGGTGACCCGGTTCAACAACCTA
>VBAP01000081.1 GCA_005882335.1 Candidatus Segetimicrobium genomatis | reverse complement strand
TCCCGCCACGGTCACGCGGCCGGCCCGGGCGGCGAGGACGGGGCTGCCCGTTGGAGCCCCGATATCGATGCCCGTATGCATCTCCCGCGTCCCGAAGATGGGGTGCTGGCGAAATCCAAATCCCGAGGTCACGCGACCGCGCGCCGGCCAGAGGAATCCACGGGCAATGCTGATCGCCGAACCGAGTCCGCGGGAGAGCATCATCCGGATGGGGATGTCGGTCGCGCCGCCCGGTATCGCCAGCCGCTGGCCAGGGTGGATGAGGTCTCCACTGGACAACCCATTGGCTTCGACGAGGTAATCCACGGACACACCGTACGTCTGGGCGATCTCCCACAGCGTCTGACCATCCTGTACGATCACGAACGCCGGCTGAAAGGAGGACGTCACCAGGGAGGCCGATGAGCCGTGCACGGCGGAGCGCAAGGCTGTCTGGGGTGCCGTTGGTTTGGGATCGCCCATGATCGGCAGTAAGATTGGCGATTCGGTGGCGAATGAAGAGAGAGTGTGGATCGCGCGACTCAATACCTCGGCGGTGGCCAGGAACCGAACGGGCGCAGCCGAGGGTCCCACCGGGATATCGGAGCCGTATGCCGGGATGATCAGGAGGCCGACTACGAGCAATCCACCCCAGTATTGCCGCGCTCTTCGTCGCATCATTCACCCGTGTTGTCGAGCTCTCCGAGGATGTCAGGAAGGGTGGCACATGCACGTGCTGGAAAAATCCCCGTCCGTGTTCGCCTCAGGGTATCAAATTCCTGCCCCCCCTCCACCAGCTCTAGACCGGTCACTCTTGCGCGCTCAGGCGCCCGGCCGGAAAAGCACCACCAGTGCTACTATCGTGAGGATGGCCACCAGCGGGCGCGCCGGGCCAGTCGTCATATTCCTATGAATCATCCCATCGCCCCACCCCTCGGAGCCCAAGACGCGCGACCCGCTTTGAGATTTGATCGCAACGAGCTATCGGGGGCGTTCGGAGATATCGGCACGGATTTTCCTCTCATTGTCAGCATGATCCTGATCGCCAAGCTCGACACGGCCGGCGTCCTGATCATGTTTGGCCTCATGCAGATCTTCACAGGCGCGTTCTACAGAATGCCAATGCCCGTGCAGCCATTGAAGGCGATGGCGGTGCTCGTGATCACGCAGAAACTCAGCGGCAGGATTCTCTATGGCGGCGGGCTGGCGATCGGCATCATGATGCTGGCGCTGTCGACCACGGGTCTCATCGACTGGGTGGCCAAGGCGGTACCGAAGAGCGTGGTGCGAGGCATTCAATTCGGGCTGGGACTCCAACTTGCGTCGCTGGCGCTGAAGGATTACGTCCAGGCCGCCGGCCTCCCTGGATACGCCCTGGCTGGCGCCAGTTTCGTCATCACGCTGGCGCTGCTGGGGAACAGGAAATACCCGCCCGCGTTGTTGGTCATTTTGCTCGGCGTCGCATACGCCGTCCTCTTCAAGCTGGACATCGGCGCGCTTGGGCGGGGCGTCGGCTTCACCCTGCCTCATGCCTCTGTCCCCAACATCCCCGACATCCTGACGGGGCTGGTAGTCCTGGCCTTGCCTCAGCTTCCGCTCTCGCTGGGGAACTCCATCCTCGCCACCCGGCAGGTTACCGCCGATCTCTTTCCTCGTCGAGCCATTAGTGTGCGAAAGATCAGCCTGACGTATGCGCTGATGAACCTCATCAATCCGTTTCTGGGCGGAGTACCGACCTGCCATGGCTCAGGCGGCGTTGTAGGACACTACACGTTCGGCGCGCGCACGGGCGGGTCGGTCGTCATTTACGGTTCGCTCTACCTTGCGCTCGGTCTCTTTTTCAGTGGGGCGTTTGGCGAACTCGTCCAGCTGTTTCCGCTGCCGATCCTCGGCGTCATCTTGATGTTCGAGGGGTTGATGCTCATGCGGCTGGTCGGGGACATGGCGGCATCATCCGCCGACTTCGCGATCGTCCTCGTCGTAGGACTGAGTGTCATCGGGCTCCCGTACGGCTATCTTGTTGGGCTGGTGGTCGGAACACTGCTCGCGTCCCTCGTGGGTCGAGGGCTGACAGGACTCGCCCGATGACGCGATCGCGCCGTCGCGCGATCGGGCGGTCAGGCGATCGAGCGGTCAAGGAGGAACCGACCCTTCCGCGACCGCTGGACCGCTCGACTGCTCGACCGCCAAACAGCTTAGATAGGAGTCAGCATTGATGACCTCGTCGTGCGATTGGCATCCAAACGGAAGGAGTGACTTGCGAATTGACGGCCGCTGTCATCGCGAGCCCCGCAGGGGCGTGGCGATTTCCCCCTGTTGCGAGGGGCGCAGGGGAGATTGCTTCGCCCTTCGGGCTCGCAATGACGGATTGGACCAGATAAATCGCAACCCGTAAGTTCCCCATGGATAAACGCATGTTCGGTTGGACAGAAACTCTAGTCCCCGTCATCGGCCAGGGCACTTGGAACATGGAGCGTGACCGCGCCTCGTCCATCGCGGCGATTCGCCGCGGGCTCGACCTGGGGATGACGCACATCGACACAGCCGAGATGTACGGGAACGGGAAGGTCGAGGACATCGTCGGGGAGGCCATCGCAGGACGGCGGCAGGAGGTGTTCCTCGTCTCGAAAGTCCTGCCGGACAACGCCTCACGACAAGGAACGATGACCGCCTGCGAGCGCAGCCTGCGCCGCCTGCGCACAGATTGCCTTGATTGCTACCTGCTCCACTGGCCCAGCCGGCATCGTCTCGCCGACACGATCGCGGCGTTCGAACAGCTGGTCCGGGATGGCAAAATTAAGACCTGGGGTGTCTCCAATTTTAACGAGGACCGCGTCGCAGAAGCCGTGCGCATCGGGGGGCCGAACCGCGTCGCCTGCAACCAGGTCCTCTACCTTTTGGAGGAGCGAACCGTCGAGCACCACATTCTTCCGATCTGCGAACGCCAGCAGATCGCGATCGTCGGGTATAGCCCGTTTGGACAGGGCCGCTTTCGCAGCCACCCCGTGCTTGAGGAGATCGCGCGCGCCCGCGGGGCCACGCCCCGGCAGGTGGCGCTGCGGTTTCTCGTTCGCCACCCCAGCGTGTTCACGATTCCAAAGGCGGGGCGTGTGGATCACGTCGAGGAGAATGCCCGCGCCGGGGACCTCCCGCTGACCGAAGAGGAGATCCGACGCATCGACGAGGCCTTCCCCGCCGGACGGCCGCGCCGCCGGCATCTCCCCACGCTCTAAACGCAGCACGGGCCAAGAACCCGTGGAGGTCTGCGCGAGGCGATCAGACGTTCAGTTCGCGCAGTTCGCCGGTCGCCATGTAGACGACGCGCTCGCAGATGTTGGTGATGTGATCCGCGGCGCGCTCCAGATGGCGCGCCACGATGAGCAGCTCCAGCGCGCGGGAGATCGTCTGCGGATCCTTGACCATGACGTCCAAGAGATCGTGCAGGACCCGGTTCCGGAGCTCATCCACGAGATCGTCTTTCGCCGCGGCCTGGACGGCGAGGCGGGCATCCTGGGCGCGGAACGCCTCCAGGGTCTCCCGCAGCATCTCCTGGATCCGCGCCTCCATGGCGGGAATGTCCACCAGCGGCTTCACCAGAGGCTCCAGACCAAGGCGCTTGGTTGCCCGGGAGATACCCTCCGCATGATCGGCCATGCGCTCCAGGTCGATGGTAATCGCGAACACCGATGCGATGGTGCGCAGGTCTCCGGCCATCGGTTGCTGGGTGGCGAGCAACCGCATGCATCGCCGCTCCAGCTCCAGGTGCATCGCATCGATGGCGTCGTCGGCAGCGACGACCTGTTCGGCCAGCGC
The DNA here is from genome assembly GCA_005882335.1 of Candidatus Segetimicrobium genomatis. GTDB lineage: Bacteria > Sysuimicrobiota > Sysuimicrobiia > Sysuimicrobiales > Kaftiobacteriaceae > Telluricultor. Next base: position 7,335 of record VBAP01000081.1, on the reverse strand, counting down.
CACGTCGCGGGTCCGGAGTGCCTCCACGGCGCGCGAGATCGCCTGCCCGGCGCGGACACCCATCTGCACGACGTCATCTTTCAGCCGGTGCAGCTCACCCTCAAACGTTTCGCGCGTCATCAACACCCTCGACTGCTGACCGGCGGGAGCCGAGCTACCCGAACCGCCCCGTGATGTAGTCCTCAGTCCGCCGTTCCCTCGGCTTCGTAAACAGATCGTTCGTCGGGCCGTACTCCACAAGCTCGCCATCAAGCAGGAAGGCCGTGAAGTCAGAAACCCGCGCCGCCTGCTGCATGTTGTGGGTGACAATGACAATGGTGATGTCTTTCGCCAGATCGCGGGCCAGTTCTTCGATGCGCAGCGTGCTGGCCGGATCCAGGGCGGAGGCGGGTTCGTCCATCAGCAGGACCTCGGGCGAGACGGCCAGCGCCCGGGCGATGCACAGCCGCTGCTGCTGGCCGCCGGAGAGACTGGTCCCCGGCTTGCGCAGGCGGTCTTTCACCTCGTCCCACAGCGCCGCAGCCCGCAGGCTTTGTTCCACGATCTCGTCAAGCGTCTTCCGGCTCCCCTCCCCCGCCAGCGTCAGTCCGGCGGCCACATTCTCATAGATGGTCATGGTGGGGAACGGATTGGGTTTCTGGAAGACCATGCCGACCCGCCGCCGCACCTGCACCGGGTCGACCCCCGGGGTGTAAATATCCCGACCGTCCATCAGGACGGCGCCGCTGACTCTGGCGCCGGGAACGAGTTCGTGCATCCGGTTCAGGCAGCGCAGGAACGTGGACTTCCCGCAGCCCGACGGCCCAATCACGGCGGTCACCTTGCGCTCAGGGATTGTCATCGTGATGCCGCGAAGCGCGTGCAGCCGGTCGAACCAGGCGTGGACATTTTCAGCCTGGATCGCCGTGGTGTGATCAATCAGCGCGGCCGCGCGCCGCTCCACGACAGGTCGCTCCATCATCTGCTGCACTCCATCCTCCACTTACCGCGACTTCACCTGCCGGCTGGCCGCATACCGCGCCACGATGTTGACCATCAACACGATCGACACCAACGTCAGCGCGCCCGCCCACGCCTGGCGGTGCCAGTCGTCAAACGGAGAGATGGCGTACGCGAAAATCTGCAGCGGCAGGGCGGCGGTCGGCCGCAGGACGTTCCAGTTCCAGAACCGATTCCCAAACGCGGTGAACAGCAGCGGCGCCGTTTCCCCCGCGATGCGGGCCAGACCGACCATGATCCCGGTGACGATCCCCGCCGCGGCCGTCGGTATCACCACCCGCAGCGTCGTCTTCCATTGCGGGATCCCCAGCGCCAGCGACGCCTCCCGGACACTGTGGGGCACGAGCCGGACGATCTCTTCGGTGGTGCGCATGACGGTGGGGATCAGCATCACCCCCAGCGCCACCCCGCCGGCCAGCGCACTGAAGTGACGCATCGGCAGGACGATCAAGACATACGCAAACAACCCCATCACAATGCTGGGGATGCCGTTCATGACATCGGCCGCAAATCTCGTCACCTGACTCAGGCGCGCGGCAGGATACTCGGCCAGGAATGTCCCCCCCAACACGCCGATCGGGATACCGACCACCCCGGCCAGCGAGATCAGCAGCAGCGTCCCGGCGATGGCATTGGTCATCCCGCCGCCGGTTTCACCCGCCGCACCCGGCAGTCTGGTGAAGAAATCCCAGTTCAGGGCGGACCACCCGGTCCCGACCAGAAACACCAGGACGAAGAAGAGCGGCGCGAGCACCAGCAGCGTGCAGCCGCACGTGATCACGGCCATGGCCCTGTCCCTCCACCGCCGGATCCGGTAGCGGCGGTCCAGTGTCACTCCCTGATCACCGATGGGCCGCGGGCGGCACGGTTCACGAGCAGACGGGCCAGCGCATTCACGGCCACCGTGACAATGAAGAGGACCAGACCGGCGTAGATGAGCGCGGCGACGTAGAGATCGTCGGTGGCCTCCGTGAACTCGTTGGCGATCACCGCGGGGATCGTGTACGCGGGGGCAAACAGCGATGCTTTGATCTGCGGCACGTTGCCGATGACCATCGTCACCGCCATCGTCTCTCCAAGCGCTCGGGCCAGCGCGAGAAAGATGGCGCCAATGATACCCGACCTGGCGTAAGGCAGCACGGCCGTGCGGGTGGTCTCCCAGCCTGTGGCGCCCAGGGCGCGAGCCGCCTCTCGCTGGCCGGAGGGAACGGCGCGCATGACCTCAGTGCTGACGGCGACGATAAACGGCACAACCATCACGGATAGGATGAGACCGGCGGCGAGCATCCCGATGCCCAGCGGTGGTCCGCTGAAGAGCGGCAGGAATCCCAGCGCCGATTTCAGGACCGGTTCGAGCGTAGTGCGCACCCAGGGCACGAGCACGAAGATGCCCCACAGGCCGATGACCACGCTGGGAATGGCGGCAAGCAGTTCCACAAAGAAACCGACCGGCGTGCGCAGCCACCCCGGCGTGAGTTCAGAGAGAAAGATGGCCACGCCGAGTCCGAGCGGGATAGCGAGGAGTAGCGCCAGCGCCGATGACACCAGCGTGCCATAGATGAACGGCAGGACGCCGAAGGTGCCGGCGACCGGATCCCAGGTTGAGGTGACAAAGAAGTGCGCGCCGAAGCGATGAATCGCCGGCCACGCGGCCGAGATCAGGGCGACCAGAATGGCGCCAATGACGACAGGCACGGCGGCCGCCATCGTCGCCAACAGGACGCGGAACTGCCGGTCGCCCGTCCGCGCAGACGGCTCCTCGACGGGACCCGGGGCGGGCCGAGTGGCGATCACACCTCGCGCGGCAACCTCATCGCATCACGGCAAGACCGCGGCGCCCCGGGACGTCACCGTCCGCAGCGTTTGCTCGATGCGGGTCACCAGGCTCTTCGGCAATGACGCGTAGAGCAGCGTGGGCGCATACTTCTGGCCCTCATGGGTGGCCCACCACAGGAATTCGACCAGCGCCTTGCCCTTCACAGGATCAGCCTGATCTCCGTAGATGAGAATCCAGGTGAACCCGGCGATGGGGTAGGCGTCCTTCCCGTCCGGATTGGTGAAGAAGACCCGGAAGTCAGCGGGGATCGAGGCCAGCGCCCCCTCCATCGCCTTGGTCGTGCTGGACAGCGAGGGCGGGATGAACTGGCCGGCCTTGTTCCGCACGTACCCAGGTGTCATCTTGTTGGTCAGTGCGTAGGCCAGTTCGACATAGCCCAGCGTGTTCGGCGTCTGCCTGACCAGCCCGGCCACGCCTTCGTTGCCCTTGCCGCCCAGCCCGGTGGGCCAGTTGACCGAAGTGCCCTCGCCGACTTTCTGCTTCCACTCCGCGCTCACCTTGCTGAGGTAGTTCACCCAGATCGCAGTCGTGCCCGACCCGTCGGACCGGTGCACTACGACGATGTCGGCGGACGGCAGCGCCGCCTTCGGATTGGCCTGCACGATCTGCGGATCATTCCACTTCGTGACCTTGCCGAGAAAGATATCAGCCAGTACGTCCGGGGTGAAGTGTAGCCCCGGTCCCACGCCGGGTACGTTGTAGACTGGGACCACCGCGCCGGCCACCATCGGGATGTGGAGCACACGTCCTCCCGCCTGCGCGATCTGATCGTCCGTCATGGGGCCGTCGCTGGCGCCGAAGTCCACCGTCTTGGCGATGAACTGGCGGATGCCGCCCCCTGAGCCGATGGATTGATAGTTGATCTGCACGCCGCGTTCCGCCGCGTACACCTCTGACCACTTGGAATACAGCGGGAACGGAAAGGTGGCGCCCGCGCCGACCAGCGTGACCGTCTGGGCCAACGCAACCAGCGCCGTGCCGAGGGCCACGTTAAGGATAAGGAGGGTGGCCCCTCCGCGATACCACCACTGTCCCATGTCCTGCCTCCCGAGGTGTGCGACTCAGTTACCGCCCTCAGAGTAACAAGAGGCAAGAAAGGGCTGTGCGAAGCGTGCGTGAAGCCTATGTGAAGGGTGCATCAAGCCTTCTAGGGCCGTCGAGGCAGAGCGAGTGCCGGGCTACTCACCAAAGATCCAGGCGGTAGCCGATTCCACGGACGGCGACGATGCGCACGCCGCCGCTTCGTTCAACCTTCTTGCGCAACCAGCCCACATGTGTGTCGAGCGTACGGGTGTCGCCGAAGTAATCCTCGCCCCACACTTCGGTGAGCAGGCGCTCGCGGCGAACGACCTTTCCCTGATGACGCAACAGCAGACGGAGCAGATCGAACTCTTTCGCTGACAAGGGGACGGCCTCGCCGGCGACCATGACTTCGTGGCGGCTCACGTCCATCATCAGCCAGCCCACCCCCAGCCGGTCCTCGGCGCCGGTCTGCACCAGGATGGTCTCCAGCACATTCGCCACGTCCTCGCAGCGATCCGTGCTGGCCTCGAGGATCTCGCAGATATCTTTCCACTTCACGATGTCCCTGGCGCCGAGGCGGCCGGAGAACAGCGACCCAATCGCGTCCCGCAGGACGTCATCGCCTCGATTCTCCAACCGGTGCAACGCTCGGGTGTGTGGGAACAGGTCGCGCATTTCACGCAACCGCAGGACCTGCGTCAACTCGCGCGCCGATTCCAGGACGATCTGGCCCAGTTCGCGCGCGGCCGGAATCGCCCGGCGGACGCGGTGGATGGCCAGGCGCGCGGCGGCGGCCTCGATGGCGTCGAGGATGTCATCCAAGTACCCTGTGAGCGCCTTCAGCGCATCCCGATCGACCAGGGTGGGCTGCGGCGTCATCAGCATCTCGAACATGTCGCGGGCCACCGCATCGCCCTTGTGCTCCAGATCGCGGATGGTCTGCCACACCTCGGCGATCGGCGTCCGACCGGCCAGAGCCTCGACCAGCGCCTCCGCAGCCTGGAGGATCGTCTTGCCCATCTCTTCGAGCAACTCCACGTCCTGCCCGGCCGGGGCTGGCGCCGGACGATCGGCAGACGGCAATGGCAACTGGCGGGGATCAGTCGTCATCGTGTGCGCTACGGAAGCGCGGGCTGACCATTCACGGTGATGCCCTTCACCGTTCGCTCCAGCCTCACCACCAGGTTTCTCGGCAACGGAGCATACAGCAACGGCGGGGCATGCTTCTGGCCATCATGGATGGCCCACCAGAGGAACTGGGCGAGCACCGGACCTTTCACCGAATCTCTCTGCTCGTTATAGACCATGAGGTATGTGAGGCCCACGATGGGATAGGCGTCGGGGGTATCCGGGTTGGTCATCAACGTCAGATAGTCGTCCGGGATGCCGGGCAGCGCCGCGTCCAGGGCCTTCGTCGTGGTGGTGAGGGAGGGCGCGAGCAGTTGTCCGGCCTTGTTGCGGACGCTGCCGAGCGTCATCCGGTTCGTCACCGCGTAGGCGAGTTCCACGTACCCTATGGAATTCGCCGTGCGCTTCACCAGGTCGGCGACGCCCTGGTTCCCTCTGGCCTCCAGGCCGGCGGGCCACTTCACAGAGCTCCCTTCGCCCACGCTATCCTTCCACTCCCGGCTGACTTTGCTCAAGTAATTCGTCCAGATGGCCGTCGTCCCGGAGCCGTCAGAGCGGTGAATCACCGTAATCGGGGTCGACGGCATCTTCTCCTGCGGGTTGAGTTCCGTGATCTTGAGGTCATCCCAGTTCTTGATCTTGCCCAGGAAGATGTCGGCCAGGACCGGCCCCGTAAACGCAAGCCCAGGGCCGATCGCTTTGGGCGGAGGCGGCGGGGGGACGCCGGGGGTGGGAGGCGCCGGCTTGGGCTCGACATCTTTGATGTTATAGAGTGGGACGACGGATCCGGCGACCATCGGCAGATACAGCACCTGGCCGCTGGCCTGGCTGCCTTCTCCGGAACCGACCGGCTGGTAGGTCACGCGCACGCCGCGTTCGAGCGCATAGGCCTGCGACCACTTCACGTACAGGGGGAAGGCAAACGTCGCGCCGGCGCCGAGCAACGCGACGGTCTGCGCCTCCGTAGGAGCGACAGGAGTCAGCGCCGTCATGCCTACTACTGCCGCGATGAGTGCGCAAATCACGAACCTGTTCATTCCGGCCACCAGCATATCATGAACACGCAGGCCGGGGCGAAGGGTGTACGCTAGCATATGTGGAGCGGCTCCGGGCTGAACATCCGAACACCTTCATCCATGTCATCCTGTCGCAGATTCTCATGGATAACCTCGTGGAGCAGGCTCTGCATCAGAACACCACAGTGATCTTCAAGCTCGCCCTGCAGCACATCCCCATGGTAGTGGTCACGGACGTGGCGTATCCTCTCACGCCCAGGGCGTCTGAGGCCATCGTCCTCTAAGCATCCTCGCGTAGATCGGCGACCGTGGCCGCCGTCAGCCGCGCCAACTCGCGCGGAGCGATCGGAAAGACGGTATTGGGCGTCCCGCCCGAAGCATAGACGACGTCGAACGCCATCAGATCGCGGTCGAGGTAGACCGGCAGCGTGCTCCGGTGCCCGACCGGCGGCACGCCGCCAATCGCAAACCCCGTGACATCACGGACCAGTTCGGCATCGGCCTTGGCCACGCGCACCACGTCTGCGGCGGCGGCCAGTTTGGCCCCATCCACGCGGTTGGCGCCCGACCCCAGCACGAGCACCGGACGGCCGCCGGCCAGAAAGACCAGGGACTTCACGATTTGCGCTACGGTCGTGCCCACGGCCGCCGCGGCATCTCGAGCCGTACGCGTGCCCTGAGGAAATTCGAGAATCTGCGCGTCGATGCCGGCCTGGCGGAGGACAGACGCGACGCGTTCAGCGGCGGAAGTCATATGTTGCGCACGGCGATGCATTCCAAAGTCGTCGTCGATCCTCCTCCCGGACCCCGCCGCTATAGGTATCCTGGCGTAAAAGAAATGCATCTCAAAGGTTCATCCAGTGTAATCACCGGCGAGCGAGACCGGACGACCCTCGGACCGGGACCCGAAGTGCGGCTATGGAGTGATTGAGTTACGGGTCCCGTCTCCGAGAGTCGTCCGGTCTCACCGGGATCACCAACAGATCAACTAAGGAGGTGGGATGAGGAGCTTGGACAAGGGGACCAGTAACTGAGTCACTCCGTAGCCGCCCTTCTGGTCCCCGGTCCAAGTTCCTCATCCCACCCCCTTATTGACGAAGCCGCGGCAGGATGATACAAAGAAGCCCAACGCTGACAGCCGGGTTCCACACAGGAGGGAAACATGTCTGAGGCACGAGTTTCACTCTCGCTCAACGGCGTTGACCTGACCACGGTCGTCAACCTGGCGGCCCAGATGGACACGAATCCCGAACTGGCCCAGGAGCTCTCCGGATATGCACGCCGGGTCCGCGTGCGCTGGGTGGACGGATTTCACAGCCAGGCCTACACACG
>VBAP01000080.1 GCA_005882335.1 Candidatus Segetimicrobium genomatis | reverse complement strand
CCACTTCCTGCCACCCCCACCAGTAGAATGGAGCAACATTCGTGCCGAACCTCTCGGCTGAATGCTCAGATTTTTCCCGCGGGGGGTCAGAGAGCTGGAGGGATATTTCGTATTTCGACCCGCTATTTCTCCTTATGGTGCCTATTTCACTTTGTAGTGCAGTATGCCTTTCTTGCGGGTCACGGCGAGCCGTTTTTCCTCGGCCAGGAGGTCCAGATGGCCGATGACCTCCGAGAGGGCCAGCATCCGGTTGAGATCGTCCAGATTCTGATAAAGTTCTTCGCAGATCCCTGCCAACGGCTTCGGGATGCGGCGGATGGCCGCGGCGACCTCCTCCTTTCGCTGCTCATGATGGGTAATCAACTCCCGGGCGCGGGCGCTGGGGTTGGCAATCGGCCCCCCGTGTCCCGGGTGCGCCACCTCGCAGTTGTGGGGATGCGCTTCCCGTCCGGCGAGAACTCTACGATGGGGTTTGGACTGATACCCTCCAGCAGCAGGTCGCCGGAGACCAACACGCCGTCCTCGTGGTAGAAGGAGACATGCCCGTTGGAATGCCCGGGAGTATGGAGGGCCCGCAGCCGTTCGCCGGCCAGGGGCAGGTACTCCCCATCGGTCAGCGGGGACACCTTCGACAGCGGATCGAGATACTGGCGGAACGACAGGACTTGCGGGGTGATCGACTCAACGAAGCTGTTTTGCACACCGGCCTGTGTCACAAAGGTCTTCAAATGTTCCAGTTCCCCACGCTGTCCCGCGACCTTCGCGCGGTCGCCCCCATGCAGGTACACCGCCGCCCCGCTGCGCTGCGCCACCCAGGCCGCGTTCCCGGCGTGATCGGTGTGACCGTGGGTCAGCAGGACGCGGCGGATGTTTCCGAGGCGAGCGCCGGCCGCCGCCACACCGCGCTCCAGCGCGTTCTGGGCCTCCACCGTCTTCGGGCCGGTGTCGACCAGCGTCAACGGATCGCCCGTCAGCAGGTAGGCGTTGACCGGGCCAACTGGGAAGGGCGTAGGAAGCTCCAGACGGTGGAGGCGCATCTCAGATATCCCTTTATCCCGGTTGTCTTCGAAGGAGTCTTTCCCTGCCTCCCGTAGGATTATCACACCGTGGCGACACGAGACCTCACGCTGGTGGCCCTGTTCGCCGTCCTGACCACGGCGTGCGCACAGTTGAGCGTGACACTACCGGTACTGACGAGCGTGCCCTTCACGCTGCAGGTCCTGGGAGTGCTCATGGCCGGCGCGATCCTCGGGGCTCGCCGCGGATTCCTCAGCCAGCTCCTGTACCTCCTGCTGGGATTTGTGGGCCTGCCGGTATTTGCGGGTTTTACCGGAGGTCCGGCAGCGCTGGTCGGCCCAACGGCCGGATATCTCTGGTCGTTCCCTCTGGCGGCCTGGCTCACCGGCCTCGCGGCCGACCGGACCGGGCGGAGAGAACGCGGCGTCGCCGTGCTCACGACGCTGTATGCGGGTATGCTGGCCGGCATCGTCGTGATCTATCTCTGCGGAGTCATTGGGTTATCCGTTACCGGCGCCGTGCCGAACTTGAGAACTGCCGTCCGCGTTGGGATCCTGCCCTTCCTGTGGTTCGATCTCTTCAAGGCGCTGGTGGCCGGATTGGTTGCGGTGCGCCTGTACGGGGTGGTTCGCTAGTGCCGTACCAACTTGATTTGCCGCGTACGCTCTTCTTAGTAACCTTGGAATCGCTCGGAAGATAGGCCTAACTATCAAGTTGGTACGGTACTAGTGTGGTATGATACGTGATGAGGTTCGAGACTGCGGCGATGGTGCAGGCCTCTGGGGTTTCGACCGGAGGCCTGCACCCTCGTCACCCGGGATGGGAAGGGAAGGGATCACGAGCGTGATCGTCAACCACTTGAAGCTCCTCGTCGGCGGTGTCCAGCTCCGCGACGGCGTGGTGACGGTGAGCGATATCCTCGGCCGCATCTTCACGCGGGCTGGGCTGCACGTCCTGGCCATGGAGCGCGGGTACGCGTCGACCATCTACGGCGCACACCAGTATGACCCGATTGTGGTGGCGGAAGAGCCGCCGGTGTCCTGGGGCGACCCCGAGATCGATATTCTCGTTGCCCTTGACTACGACAGTAACCCAGACGCGAAAGAGCAGCCGAACCGCGACACGATCCTGCGGCACAGCAAGTACCTGAAGGACGGCGGGCTCCTGGTGTACGACAGCAGCACCGGCGACATCGCTACCGACGCGCTGGAACGCCGCGGCATCAAAATCTTCCCCATTCCTGCCCGCAACATCGCCCGGGATGAGTTGAAGCGTGACGTGGTCAAGAACGTCGTCACCGTGGGCGCGCTCTTTCGCCTGCTGGAGTTCGACCGGGACGCCACACATCTGCGGGCACTGCTGGAAGAGCGGTTTCTCCGCAAGGGGCGCGAAATCGTCGAACTGAACCTGCGGGCCGCGCAGCGCGGCCTGGAGGTCGTGGAGTCTGTGTTGAAGGCGAAGAGCTGGACGGACGCGGGGTACCGGCTGGAGCCGCGGCCGACCAAGGGCCCGATGCTGCTGCTGTCCGGCAATGACGCCCTGTCAATCGCCGCGATTCGCGCGGGCTGCCGGTTCTATGCCGGGTACCCCATCACCCCGGCATCCGCCATCCTGGAATTCATGGAGGAGCACCTGCCCAAGTTCGGAGGCCGCGCCATGCAGGGGCAAAACGAACGCGAGTCGATTCGCGCCGCGATCGGCGCGGCGATCACCGGCGTGCGCTCGATGGTGGGCACCTCTGGTCCGGGCCTGTCGCTCAAGGTTGAAGAGTTCGGGGTGTCGGGCATGTCCGAGGTGCCGATGGTGATCGTGGACACCCAGCGTGCGGGGCCTTCCACCGGCATGCCGACCAAGAGCGAGCAGGGCGACCTGTTCCTGGTGGCCTACGGCGGCCATGGGGAGATCCCTCGGATCGTGCTGGCGCCGGCGACGCAAGAAGAATGCTACACGCTGATGATCGAGGCCCATCACCTCGCAGACAAATATCAGTGCCCGGTGTTCTTCCTTACGGACCTCAATCTGTCCGAGGGTCGCAAGGTAGTGCCCGAATCATTCTTCGGGCAGCAGGCGGTGCGCATCGACCGCAGCACGCTGGTGCGCGAGAGTGACCTGCGTCGCGACGGCAGTTACAAACGCTTCGCGTTGACCCCGTCGGGGATCTCCCCGCGCCTGGTGCCGGGTACGGTCGGCGGGGTCATCAAGGTGACGGGATCCGAGCACGACGAGCGGGGGTTTGTCAGCACCGATCCTGCCATCCGCAAAGCGATGATGGAGAAGCGCGCGCGCAAGATGGAGGTCTACCTGAACGAGGACGCGAAGCCGCCGCAGGTGTTCGGCAAGCCTGAGGGCAAGCCGGTCCTGGTGGGGTGGGGGAGCACCCGGCCCCTGCTGCAGGAGGCGCAGCAGCGGCTGCGTGCGCGCGGTGTCGAAACGGCCGTGGTGCACTTTACCCACCTGTGGCCGTTCCACACGGCGGCCGCGAAACCGCTGCTGGAGAAGGCATCGGCCGTCATCGCCGTGGAGCAGAACTTCAGCGGGCAGTTTGCCGACGTGATCCAGACCTACTGCCTGATCCCGGTGCGCCGGATCGTGAAGTACAACGGATTGCCGATCTACCCGTCGGACGTGGTGGGCGGGGTGGAGCAGATCCTCCGCAGCGGCGCACAGCACGTGCGCGTGGGCGTGGAAGCGCCGGCCCCGGTGAAGGTGAGCGAGGGAGATTGACGATTGCGGAATTGTGAATTGTTAATTTGCCATACGGGTAGTTCAATTCACAATTTTCAATCCACAATTTAGTGTAGGGGTGAGTTAGTTGGCAGAGGTTAAGCCCCAAAAGGTTTCCGCAAAAGTCTGGGACGAAAACGCCGTCGCCCGCCACCGCATTCAGTGGTGTCCGGGGTGCGGCGACTTCGGAGTGCTGGCCGCTCTGAAGATGGCGCTGACCAAGCTGGAGATCACCCCGTACGAGGTCCTGATGGTGGGCGGGATCGGCTGCTCCGGGCAGATCCGCAACTACCTCAACGGGAACGCGTTCCACGGCACGCACGGCGGCGCTCTGGCGTACGCGCTGGGCGCCAAGATGGCCAACCCACAGTTGAAAGTGATCACGCTGGCCGGCGACGGGGACACGTTCGCCATCGGCGTGGAGAACTTCGTGCATATCTGCCGGCGCGACCCCGAGGTGGCGCTGGTGATCATGGACAACGGCGTGTATGGTCTCACCAAGGGGCAGCACTCCCCCACCCACGGCCGTGGCATGGACATCAAGGAGTGGTCGGAGGAATCGCCGCCACCGTTTTCTCCGCTGCGGCTGGCGCTGACCGCGGGGGCGACGTTCGTGGCGCAATCGTTCAGCGGCGATCCCAAGCATGCCGCCGACATCTACGTCGAGGCGCTGCAGCACAAAGGCTTTGCGATGGTGAACGATTTCTCCCCGTGCGTAACGTACAACAAGTTCAACACCTATGATTGGTACAAAGCCCACGTGGAAGAGATCCCTGCCGGCCACAACCCGGGTGATCCGAACGCTGCGTGGGAGTTACTGAACGACTTCGACCGCCGGGGCCGGCTGCCGCTGGGCGTCATCTATCGCAACCCGCGCCAGAAGAAAGCCCATACCAGGCTGCCGATGTGGCCTGAGGAACTCCAGGAGACCGACGTACGGCCGCTTCTGGAAATGTTCCGCTAGAATGCCGCGGTCACGCGGTCGGGCAGTCGCGTATGCGCTTACCACTCCGAGGAAGTGAGGTGAACAGTGATGCGTATGAAACTCGGGAATCTACTGCTGGCTATTTGGTTGGTCCTCACGGGTCTGACGGCAGTCACAAACATCTCATTTTCTTCTCGCGATCTTGTGATGGGCGTCATCGCGCTGGCGGCTGGAGTTTTCCTTTTTCTCGGCCGCTAACTAACGGTCTACTTGGTCTACCTGGTCTACTTAGTCTTCTTGGTCTAATGGCCCAACATTGATCGAGATGCAATTAGACTGGGAAGACCGGGGAGACTAGGAAGACTGGGTAGACTAGTATTTGCCACGTTCCTCCTCCATGAGCACGCGGCGTAGGATCTTTCCCACGATCGACTTGGGCAACTGAGTCCGGAATTCGACCGCGCGAGGCACCTTATACGGCGCGAGATTCCGGCGGCAGTGCTCGGTGATTTCGTCCGCGGTGGCGTGCGCCCCCTCGCGGAGTACGACGAACGCCTTCACCGCTTCGCCCCGGTATGGGTCCCGCACACCGATGGCTGCCGCTTCCAGTACGGCGGGGTGCGCGTAGAGGACTTCTTCCACCTCTCGCGGGAAGACGTTGAGCCCTCCGGTGATGATCATCTCCTTCTTCCGGTCGACGATGTAGAAGAAGCCGTCGGCGTCCATCTTCGCCATATCGCCGGTAAAGAGCCAGCCGTCACGCAACATCTGCGCCGTTTCCGCTGGCTGGTTCCAATAGCCCAGCATCACCTGTGGCCCACGGATGACGAGTTCACCCACCTCTCCGGGCGGTAGGACCCGCCCGCCGGAGCCATCCATGATCCGCGCATCGGTGTCGGGAAACGGGACGCCGATGCTGCCGATCTTCCGGAGGCCGGAGATCGGATTGGCGTGGGTGACGGGAGAGGCTTCGGTCAGGCCGTAGCCTTCCACTAGCTTCCCGCCGGTGAGATGCTCAAAGCGCGTTTGTACCTCCACCGGCAGCGGGGCCGCGCCCGAGATGCATGCCATCCCGGAGCGGAGGCTGTACGCGGCCACGCTAGGATGCGAGATGATGGCGGTGTAGAGGGTCGGCACTCCGGGGAAGAGCTGCGGCCGGTACTTCGCGATCGCCCCCAGGACCATCTCCACCTGAAACCGCGGCAACAGAATCAGCCGCGCCCCCGCGGAGATGGAAAGATTCATCGCCGCAGTCATCCCATAGGAGTGGAAGAAGGGAATCACGGCCAGCACGGAGTCCTGCCCCGGGCGCAGCCCGGTAAACCACGCGCGCGCCTGGACCACATTGCAGACCAGGTTGCGATGCGAGAGCATTGCTCCCTTGGGGATCCCGGTCGTGCCGCCGGTGTAGAGCAACATCGCGGTCCGCTCCGGTTCGATGGCGACCTGTGGCGCAGGTTCCGCCGCGTCGAGCAAGTCACTGAACCGGTGCACACCCCGTCCGCGGGGGACGCGGACGAGATGACCCTCGCGCCGCGCCCGGAGTGGGTACAACCACCGCAAGAGTGGGGGAAAGTACGCGTTGATAGAGGTGACGATGACCTCCCGCACGCGGGTTCGCAGCCGCGCGTCGGCCAGCCGGGGATAGATCAAATCGAGCGTCACCGCCACGTCCGCGGCGCTGTCGATCAACTGGTGTTCGATCTCCCGTTCCACGTAGAGAGGGTTGAACGGCACGACAACCGCGCCGGCCCGGAGCGCGCCGTAATAGGCGACGAGAAACTGCGGGCAGTTGGGCAGGTGCAGCGAGACGCGGTCGCCCGGTTGCACGCCCAACCGGTGCAACGCGCCGGCAAAACGGTCTACCAGGATTCGCAGGACGCGGTAGGAAAGGGCGGCGCCGAAGAACACGGCGGCGCTCCTGTCGCCGAACTGCGCCGCGCTATGGTCCAGCAGCGATTGGACGGTGGCGCGCGGGTAGCTCAGCGTGTGGGGCACGCCGGGCTCGTAGAAACGCAACCACGGACGTTCAACGGTGGTGACGTCAGACATTGAAGATTACTCCATCAGACTGTGTACCGTCCTTGTTGGATCAGCCTCTCCGCAATCATCCTTCTCAGGGCGATGGTGTTCCTGGGCATGTAGCGTAGGAAGCGGCGCAGCCCGGCCAGCTGCGTGCGCAGCCCGTCCCCTTCTTCAACCGCCGCCAGGACCGTCCGGGCGGTGGCGTCGATCCGCGGAACGGCGTCGTGCACGTAACTCTGAACCATTGCCCTCTTCACCGCTGCGTGTTCGCGACCGTCGTGCTCTACCGCCCGCAGCGTGCGCAGCAGCGCGCTTTCCATGGCGAACGCCTCGACGACCAGGTCGGCGATCCCCGCCAGAATCTCTTGCTGTTCTTCAATGGCATCCAGGAACTTCTGGACGGCCAGGCCGGCCGTGAACAGCACCACTTTTTTCGCCATGGACACCAGGCGCCGCTCCTCGTCCAGGATGCCGGTCGACGGTTCCTCGCCTGACGGCGGTGCGGTGAGTTCCTGGAGGACCCGCAGCGCCGCGGGGAGCAGCGGCAGCCGGCCGCGCTGGGCGCGGCGCAGCAGCATGCCGGCGACCAGCAACCGGTTGATCTCATTCGTGCCCTCGAACAGACGATTGATGCGGCTGTCGCGGTACGCGCGCGCCGCGGGGTAGTCCTCGATGAAGCCATACCCACCATAGACCTGCACGGCTTCGTCGGCGACATAGTCGAGTACTTCTGACGCAAACACTTTGTCGACGGCGCACTCGATCGCATACTCCTCGAGCGCCCGCATCGCTTCGTTCGGGTCGCCATGGATTCCATGCAGCGCGCCTTCGACCAGCCCGCCGGTGCGGTACACCATGCTTTCCGCCACATACACCCGCACGGCCATCTCCGATAGTTTGTGCTTGATGAGCCCGAACTCGGCCAGCGGCCGGCCGAACTGCTGCCGTTCGCTCGCGTACGCAATGGCCTGATGCAGCATCTGTTTCGCGGCGCCCACGCATGCGGCGGCCAGCCGGAACCGTCCCATGTTCAGGATGTTGACGGCCACCTTGAAACCCTGCCCGATTTCTCCGAGAACGTTCTCGACCGGCACCCTGGCGTTCTCCAGGAAGACCGACGCCGTCGAAGAGCCGCGGATGCCCATCTTGTGCTCTTCTTCGCCCACCGACACGCCCGGCGTCGTCCGCTCCACCAGGAAGCAGGTATGCTGATCCCCGTCGACCTTGGCGAAGACGTTGAACAGATCGGCGAAGGAGGCGTTCGAGATGAACTGCTTGGTGCCCGTGAGCAGATAGTGGCCGCCATCCGGCGAACGTGTCGCCTTGGTCCGGATCGCCATCGCGTCCGATCCGGCCGTGGGCTCGGTGAGCGCATACGCGCCGATCAGCTCGCCGCGCACCATGGGCGGCAGGTACTGCCGGCGCTGTGCCTCGGTGCCGAAGAACACGATCGGTTCCATCCCGATGCCGACATGCGCGCCGAACGAGACGCTGAACGATCCGACGGCCAGTTCCTCGGCCACGATGAGCGACGTGATCATGTCCAGCTCGGAGCCGCCATAGGCGGCGGGCACGCCGGCGCCCAGGAAGCCGAGCTCGCCCAGCCGGCGGATGAGTTGCCGGGTGAGGGCCCAGTCCTTCTGTTCGATCCTGTCGAGGTGCGGGACGATTTCCCGTTCGGCGAAGTCGCGCGCCGTCTGAA
Organism: Candidatus Segetimicrobium genomatis; assembly: GCA_005882335.1. GTDB lineage: Bacteria > Sysuimicrobiota > Sysuimicrobiia > Sysuimicrobiales > Kaftiobacteriaceae > Telluricultor. Next base: position 5,833 of record VBAP01000080.1, on the reverse strand, counting down.
CGATTAAGCGATGCTCTTCGGTAAAGTCTTCGGGCGTGAAGACGTCCGCCGGCCTACTGTCGCCGATGAGAAAACCACCGCCGGCCACAGGTGCTGCGACGTTTCTGTCGTCCATCGAGACCTCCGAGCCTCGTCTGTCATTGCGAGCGGTCGGACCCGTCTGTCATCGCGAGGCCCGAAGGGCCGTGGCGATCTCTGCCCCATTCTGTCATCGCGAGCGGAGCGAAGCGATCTCCTCTGGAAAGGAGGTTGCTTCGCCCTTACGGGCTCGCAATGACAATACCCTACGCCCGTTCAAAGACGCCCGCCGCACCCATGCCGCCGCCGACACACATTGTGACCAGTCCGTAGCGGGCGTTGCGGCGGCGCATCTCGTGCAGCAGGGTGGCGGTGAGCTTTGCGCCCGTACATCCCAGCGGGTGGCCGAGCGCGATGGCCCCGCCATTGACGTTGACGATCTCAGGATCGAGGTCCAGTTGCCGCATCACCGCAAGCGTCTGGGCCGCAAACGCCTCGTTCAGTTCGATGAGATCGATCTTGGAGAGCGTCAACCCCGCCAGGCGCACGGCCTTGGGGACGGCTTCCACAGGTCCGATTCCCATGATCTCGGGCGGCACGCCGGCCGTGGCGAACGAACGGAAGACCGCCAGCGGCTGCGCCTTCAACCGCCCCGCTTTTTCCCCCGACATGACCACGACGGCGGCAGCGCCATCGCTTGTTTGGGACGAGTTGCCCGCGGTGACGGCCCCGCCCTTGGCGAAGGCCGGCTTCAAGCTCGCCAGCGACTCCAGGGACGTGTCGTAGCGCACCCCCTCATCGATCGAAAACACCACCTCGCTGGCCTTGGGCCCGTTGCCTCCGTTGTGCTCCCAGCGTTTCACCGTGAGGGGCATGGTCTCATCGGCAAATTTTCCTCGACCGATGGCCTCCGCCGCGCGCCGATGGCTGCGGTACGCGAACGCATCCTGGTCCTCGCGCGAGACGCCGTATTTGCGGGCCACGTTTTCGGCGGTGAGACCCATCGAGATGTACACTTCCGGCCAGTGAGCGACCAGATCCGGATTGGGCCGGAACTGGTGTCCGGCTTGTCCCGGCAGCAGGCTCATGCTCTCAGTTCCACCGGCGACGATCACGTCCGCGAACCCGCTCATGATGTGCTCGGCCGCAATAGCGATGGCCTGCAGCCCGGATGAGCAGAACCGGTTGATGGTCTGGCCGGAGACGGTGTGCGGGAGCCCGGCCCGCAGGGCGGCGATCCGCGCAACGTTGAGACCTTGTTCGGCCTCCGGCAACGCGCAGCCGAGCACCACGTCCTCGACGTCGCGGGGATCCATGCCCGGCACGCGCCGCACCGCCTCGGCAATGACCGCCGCCGCCATCTCATCGGGCCGCGTGTCCTTCAGCGTACCGCGTGGCGCTTTGCCGACGGCAGTGCGCACGGCGGAGACGATAACAGCTTCTCTCATGATACGACCTCCCAATTTGATTGCGCGAACAGAGCGAACATGGGGAACACGGGGAACGGGCGAACACTGTGCTTTCCGTCAAATGGTTCGCGTCTGAGTTCGCCTTGTTCCCCCCGTTCGCTTTGTTCGCCTTTCAGTTTTTCAAGGGTTTCCCTGTCTGCAGAATGTGTCTCATCCGTTCTTGCGTTTTCGGCTGCCCCGCCAGGCTGAGAAAGGCCTCGCGTTCCAGTTCATGCAGATACTCCTCGGTGACTGACGTCCCGTACGGCACTCGCCCGCCGCACATCACGTGGGCCAGCTTCCCGCCGACAAACGCATCGTAGTCTGAGATGTATCCCGCGGTCCGCGTGAGGTACAGGTAGGCCTCGATCGCAGGCAGCCCCCGCTCACCGATGACGCGGATGGGCTGGCGCAGTGGAGGCTGGTACCCTGCCCGGACCAGCGCCAGGCAAGAGTCTTTTGCGTCCTGGATCAAGCGATCGCTGTTCATCGAGATGCCATCGCCCTCCCGCAGGAACCCCAGCGCGCGGGCTTCCTCCGCGGACGTCGACACCCTCGCAGTGGCGATCGTCTCGAATGCCCACCGGACCAGCGGGAACGGATCGGCCTCCACCCCATCGGGCAACCGGGCCGTGGTCCGGCGTACCATCTCTGCCGCGCCGCCGCCCGCCGGGACGAGGCCCGCGCCTGTCTCCACCAGCCCTATGTACGTCTCTGCGGCCGCGTGAATACGCGCAGAGGCCAGGCAGATCTCGCATCCTCCACCAAGCGTCCGGCCGAACGGTGCGGCCACGACCGGCCTCGGGCTGTAGCGCAGGGCGACGTTGGCGCGCTGGAATTGCCGCAGGGCAAGGTCCAACTCTTCCCAGTTCCCTTCCTGCGCCTCGAGCAAAATCAGCATCAGGTTCGCGCCGGCAGAAAAATCCCGGGCCTGATTGCCGATGACGAGGCCATCAAAGTTGCGCTGGAGTTCTTCCACGCTCCGGGACATCATCTGGATCGTGTCTTCTCCGATCGTGTTGAGCTTGGAGTGGAACTCCAGGCAGGCGATCCCATCACCCAGATCGATCAGGCTGGCCCCGGGGTTGGCGGCGACCACGCGGTGCTGCGATTTGATGGCGGACAGCACCAGGACCCCAGCCGGTTCTCCGGCCGGGCGATATCGCGCTGCGGCGAGATCGAAATACTGACGCTGTCCGTCCGCGGAGCGGTAGAATGTCTTCTCGCCACGCTCCAGCACCGCGCGTACCGGCGGCGGCAGCGCCCGATCTTCCGCCTCCAGCCGTTTCGTCGTTTCCGCAATGCCTAACAGATCCCAGGTCTCAAAGGGCCCGAGGTCCCACGCATAGCCCCAGCGCATCGCGCGGTCGACATTCACGACGTCGTCGGCGATCTCGGGGACGCGCCTGGCCGCATAGAGCAGCACGCTGCTGAGCAGCCGCCAGACGAACTCGCCGGCGGGACTGGAATCGGTGACCAGCGCCCGCAGGCGCTTCGCAGGATCTGTGATGACCTGTGCCGTCTCTACCACAGGCAGCGTGACTTTCCGCCGGGGTCGGTACTCCATCGCCGAATAGTCCAGGGTGTAGATCTCCCCGTTGACGCGCTTGTAGAAGCCGGCGCCGGTTTTCTCGCCGAGCCAGCCACGAGCGGCCATTTCCCGGAACAGCGGAGGCACGACAAACACGTCGCGCTCTTCGTCGTCCGGCAGATTGTGGTACGCATTCTCTGAGACGTGGATGACGGTGTCCAGCCCAACCAGATCGGTAGTGCGGAACGTCGCACTGCGCGGACGGCCCAGCACCGGCCCAGTGAGTTCGTCGACTTCCTCCACGGAGAGACCCAAATCCAGCATCAACTGCACGGTCTTGCGGAACCCATATGAGCCGATGCGGTTGGCGATGAAGTTCGGCCTGTCGTGCGCGTAGACGATCCCCTTGCCCAACACCCGGTCGCCCCAGTGATCGACCGTGGCGACGATCTCGGGGTCGGTGCCGGCCAGCGGGATGAGCTCCAGCAGCTTCAAGTACCGCGGCGGGTTGAAGAAATGCGTCCCGAGAAAGTGGCGTCGAAATACGTCCGAGCACCCAGCGGAGATCTGGTGCACCGGCAGACCCGACGTGTTGGTGCTGACGACGGTGCCCGGCTTCCAATGCCGCTCCACGCGCGCGAGCAGCTGCTGCTTGATCGGCAGGTCTTCGACGACGGCCTCGATGACCCAGTCCGCCTCGGCGATCCTGGGGAGGTGGTCGTCGAAGTTCCCGATCTCGACCAGTTGGGCCCGCGCGGGGAGGAAGAACGCCGCCGGCTGCGTGTGCAGCGCCCGTTGCGTGCCCGCGGCGGCGAGCCGGTTGCGGACTTGCGGATGCTCAAGCGTCAGGCTCCGGCCCCGTTCCTCGTCGAGCAGCTCGGATGGCCGCACGTCGAGCAGCAGGACTGGGATACCCGCGTTGGCGAGGTGGGCGGCGATGGCGCTGCCCATAACGCCGGCGCCTAACACCGCCGCACGCCGGAGGCGGGGAATCACATTGTCACCTCAGCGGATACGGGCTATGTCCGACGCAGACGCTCTCACTGTACCGTCTGCCCCGAGGCCCATCAAGTAACGCGATGACAGAGGAGTTTCGTAGGGCGCGGGCGGGCTTGGCCCTCTTGGACCGTATGATAGACTCACAACGATGAAGCAGGTGCTCACGAGGCTTACGGTACTGCGGACTCCCAAAGTGCGTGCCGCGGCGATATCAGTCGGGGCCAGCCTCGGCATCCTGGCGTGCAAGTATGCCGCGTACCTGATCACCGGCTCGGTGGCAATTCTCTCAGATACCGTAGAGTCCGTGGTCAACGTCGTTGCCGCGAACGTGGCCTTGACCAGCCTGCTCGTCGCCGTGCAACCGCCCGACGCCACCCATCAGTACGGCCACGGCAAAGCCGAATACATCAGCAGCGCTACAGAAGGTGCGCTCATCTTCATCGCCGGCGCGTGGATCTTAACGACGGCCATTCAGCGGCTGCTCAATCCGGTTCCGCTGCGGTCACTGGACGCCGGGCTTATCGTCCTTGCGGCAGCAACCGTGGCCAACTATCTTACCGCCCGCCTGCTGATGCGGGTCTCACGCGACGCGCACTCGATCGCCCTGGAAGCGGATGCGCGGCATCTGCAGGCCGACGTGCTCACCTCGGTGGCGGTTTTCGTGGGTGTTGCGCTGGTTCGTTTCACAGAATACCAACGGTTCGATCCGCTGGTCGGCGCAGTCGTGTCGCTCCATATCCTGCAGATCGGGGTCGACGTCTCCCGCCGCGCCATCGGCGGACTCATGGATCCCAGCCTGCCCGCCGACGAGGTAGAGCGGATCCGGCAGATCCTCGATGCGCACCGCGAGGACATTGTGGAGTACCATGCGCTGCGCGCCCGCAAGACCGGCGTCCAGCGTTTCCTTGACCTTCACCTCGTGCTCCACCGGACGTTGTCCGTGGGCCAGGCACACGCGTTGTGCGACCATCTCGAAGAACACATCCGCTCGGAGCTGCCGGGCGCCGACATCACGATTCACGTGGAGCCATGCGGCCCGAACTGTCCCCGCTGCTCGACCAGCCGCTAGAAACCCCTTGACGCGCCACGGAAGACTGGTAGTATTTTAGTCTAGACTAAATTAGTCTTGGCTAAAGTCAGTAACGGGGGCTTCCAACATGGGTGGGACATTTCTGAAGGGACTGGCCGCGAGGATAGCCCACATAGGTCGCGGGCGGGGTCTCCGCACGGATGTGCCCGCTGTTCCAGATGTCCCCGATCCGAGCCGGCGCGAGTTCATCCGCGCGGGTGTCGGGGTCGTGGGGGGTCTGGCTGTGGCCGCCGTGGCGCCCAGGCTTGCCCCGTACCCATTGACGAGCTTGACTCGCGGGCTGCGGGACGGAACCACGCCGGGTGGTATGGGGCTGGCGGCCGCCGCCCCACTCATTACGTCCCCCGGTCACAGCGGCCAGCATGGGTTGGGGCATTCAGGCAACATCGCCGTCGGCGAGGTAGACACAAAACGCATGGCCTATGACCCGGTGCCCTTTTTGACGCAGTTCGACCGGGGCACGGTCAGCCAACTCTCTGACGGCCGGACGCTTCGCGAGTTCAAAGTCGTGGCCCACGATCGGGAGATTGAAATCGCCCCGGGCGTTTTCTTCCCGGCCTGGACCTTCAACGGGACCGTCCCGGGGACGACGCTGCGTGTTCGCGAGGGGGACCGCGTGAGGATTCAGTTCGTCAATGCCGGGACCCACCCCCACACCATGCACTTCCACGGGATCCACAGGGCGGAAATGGATGGGGTGCCGGGCGTCGGCCCGGGCGAGATTTCACCCGGCGGGACGTTCACCTA
>VBAP01000079.1 GCA_005882335.1 Candidatus Segetimicrobium genomatis | reverse complement strand
AGGCCTGGCTGGGGAGCGCGACTCAGGGGTTCCGGGGCCTGAGCAACAACTTCTGGAACAGCGTGCGCCTGGCGGTCCCCGCGACTCTCCTGTCGGCCGCCTTAGGATCGATGGATGGGTACGTCCTCTCGAAGTGGAGATTCCGCGGCTCAGACAGCCTGTTTGCGCTTCTGCTCTTTGGGATGTTCATCCCCTACCAGAGCATCTTGATCCCGCTCGTCCAGGTGCTGAGCCGCATCGGGCTCTATGGCTCAATTCCCGGCCTGATCTTTGTCCACGTCGTGTACGGGATTCCAATCACGACGCTGATCTTCCGAAACTACTACGCCACCGTCCCCGCCGAACTCGTCGAGGCTGGGAAGATTGACGGCGCGGGCATCCTCGGCATCTACCGGTCGATCATGTTCCCCATTTCGATGCTCGCATTCGCGGTGGTAATGATCTGGCAGTTCACATCGATCTGGAACGATTTCTTGTTCGGGGTCATCGTCACCCCGCGGCCCGCCGTACAGCCGATCACGGTGGCCCTCAACAACCTCGCGGGTAGTTACATCGTGGAATGGAACGTGCAGATGGCGGGCGCCCTGCTCGCCGCGCTGCCGACCATGCTGCTGTATATTGTGCTGGGCCGCTACTTCATGCGGGGCCTGCTGGCCGGGTCGCTAAAAGCGTAAACCTTGCGCATGAGAATGGGTTTTCCGTGGGGATTCAAATCCCTCGCCCCCCACCATTTCCGCCCGCCTCGTCCCTACGAGCTCTGAAACGCCAGCCACGTTGAACTGGAACGCCGCCTCAATTCCATTATCGGTCATACGTAGTGGATTCACCCGATTGAGCGAAAAGTTTAGCATGATAGGCTTTGAGCAATGGTCGAGGAGGCAGGCCGAATAGTCAAGTCGTCGTTACTCAGGCGGTATCGCAGCGAGGTGGCTGAAGATGCTCAAGTCGAGGCTTCTCCGCTGGGTGGCTGTTTCAGTGGTTATCGCCATTGGCGTAACGATCGCGGCGGTGGCTGGCTCCGTCGGACCCTCGGTCTGGCCCGATAAAGACCGCCCTCACTTCGCCACCCCGCCTCCGCTCGAGCAACTACCTACCCCGCTGAGTGAGACTAGTCCGGCGGCGGCCCAAGATAGAGCAAAAGGCATCTACGAAGGGCCTCTGGGAGAATTCTCGGTGACTCCACGAAAAGCTGCAGCTTTCCCGCCCTGTCCACTACCACCTAGACGGGCTCAGAACTATAAAGCCTCGGAACTCTATTCCCCTTTCTTCGGCGAAACTCTTGAGGTGAACGAATGTGCCGACGGCAAGATCATGGGTTTTTCGTTCTATGCTGATGCGGCCTTTGGCAGGCGATACTTCGTAGGGCCGGCGAAAGTGCCTTTCGAGGCTCCCTTCGACCGACTCGTGTTGTTGACAGTGATCGGCCACAGCGCACTTGCACAGTTGCCAATCCCGGCATATCCAGGGAGCCTGCGCCTCGCCGTCATCGAGCGGTTTCCCAGCGGTCATGAGTCGGGCATTCTAGTCTGGATTGACAACACTCACATGACCTTGAAAGAGGCCGCAGCACTAGCGGCGCAGATCATGGTGCGGCCATGACAAGATTCCTGCTGCTGATCGCTGCAGTAGGTCTCGGGCTATCGTCCCCGCTTCTCACTGACTCCGGGAGAGTTCAAGCTCAAGTCGCCCGGACCGATACAATCCGTTTCATGGCCGCCACGCGGGGATTTGACTATGAGAATCCAATCAGCGGTTTTCGGGAGTGGTGTTACACTAACTATTGGCACCAGAGCTGGAGTAACCCTTCGAGTGCTCTCGATGAGGTGGCACAGTACCAAGCACCCCCGCGAACCCAGGATAGTTGTCACAGCAACTCGGACGAAAAGGTCGATCTTGCAACCTTCGGTTTTACAAACGTGTCAAGTTGCACGGAATCGTCGCCATGCCAGTCGTTGTGGGCAGGAGGCACCAGTGGAACGTATCAGGACGGCTGCGAGGTTATCGAGGTCGATCTTTATGATTACCTCACATGGGACGACAATGCGAAAAGCGGCGACTGGAAAGGAAAGCAGCGCATGCTACATACCCTTGCCCCCAATAGTAGCTGGACCTACTTTGAGCTACCTCCCATCCCGGTCACATCCACCGGTCGGTACAACAGGACCGAGATAGGAACAGTACAAAACGACACTGGCTGTCTTAATGGGACCGGTTTTCAGGATCAGGGTTATCACGTCCATCACGATTTCATGCCACCGACAGTATCACCGAACTGTGCGTGGGGTCGGAACGATGACCCGAGCAGTGGCCTTGGCCAGAGAGATACGGACTGGCAGAAGGAGAACCCTAACCACTGGGTTCATTTTCTGGTTCACTCCCTTGGCGTTGCCTGTGTTGTACCCGGTCCGGATGCGGCTAATTGGTTGCTCCGATCGGGCGGGGAGTTGGACGATACTGGCGCGGGAATGCGGGCGTTAGCGACGACGGGGACCCCCGTCAGCATAGCGTACACGTGCTTTACTCAGTCGAACTGGTGCGGAACTGAAACAGTAGCCAAAGAGCTCGCGGTAGCGGCGTATAGACGCTATCAGGGGATATCGCCGGTTGATTACTTCAATGCGCAGCAGCGGCGGTTTCCTCCCTCCGGGGACAGCGCGGATAACTATTGGTACAACAATGGCGGGTACTACTTCAACGTAAAATACGCTTGGGCGCCGCCGTCTGGGGGAACGGACTCGTGCGGTGGGAGTCGGAACGCCTACGAGGCGGTCTATTCGGTGTACTACTACGGGTCGGTGGGGATTGGGTGTGTTCAGAACTGGATGAACCCGGGAGCGGCGAACCTGTCGGCGCCGGGCGTCGCCAATGCGTAGGCGCAATTCCGGGGGGTTGGTGGGTTGAATCCGTCAACACCGCCGTCAGAGCTACAGCAGGAGGCGAACAACTGGGTGCTTTCCAATGATTGGACGACGGTCGTGAAGCCCAATGTGGACGCTGTGATTCGTGCGGCGCGGAATCAAAAGGACATGAAGACGTTGGGGATTACGGGAAATCCATCGTTTGATGGGTGGTTGCCTCTAGCTCACCAGTAATGGCGAAGCATCGGAGGCCCTGCTGTGAAATGCGCCACACTCTTGCGCGCTTCTACAGCAACGGGGTCGCATCTGCGTGGTTCCTGCGGAAGTCGATTCCTTCCTATGGGACAGCGCTCAGCTTGATGAACCACCGACTCGCTAAATAGCAAATGGAACGTCCAATCGTGGCCGAGCGGCTAGGGTGGCGTCCATACGCTCCGCAGCACCAAGACCATGGGGACTCTTGAGTAATGCGAGCAGAAAAGATGGAAATTCGGGGTATGTTCAACAAGGGGCCTAACCAGGCGCGCCCTAATTGTCGGACTCCAGTAGGATTCGTTGCTAAACCGCCGAGTTGGTGAGGATGAGACGTGGGGCCTCGCGGAGGATCCATAAGCTCGCTCCCGGATATGTACGCTGTGACCGAGGAACGGGCGGCGAGCCTAATCAGAAGATTTCTGGTCTGAGCTTATGCAAATGGGATTTGCGTTAGGGCACCAGCGTGCGAAGTATCGTTAGAAGTTGCTGTGGGAGGCGCGTGGATGCGAAGTGGAGTCTCAATCTGGAGGACTCTCTTTGTCATAGTGGTCTCGCTGGTAGCTGTGGTTGTTTCCGGCCGCGACCAAGTCTTCGGGGAAGGCGGGATGTGGGGTGGTGTGTGGACAGTGAAGACCCCCATGCCAACGGCGCGGTTCGAACTAGCTGTCGGGGTCGTGAACGGGATCTTGTATGCCGTGGGGGGATCCAGACTAACCCCGAGGGATTACCTCAGCGCGGTAGAGGCCTACGATCCAAACACCAACATATGGACAACGAAGGTCCCCATGCCAAGAGCGCGGGTCGGCTTCGCTGTCGGGGTGGTGAACAGGACTCTGTATGCCGTGGGGGGCTCTAGCCCCGGCACGGATTCTAGCGGTACAGTAGAGGCCTACGATTCCACCACGAACACATGGACAACGAGAACCACAATGCCGACGCCGCGGGTGGGCCTTGCCGTCGGGGTCGTGAACGGGATCCTGTATGCCGTGGGGGGCTCTTGCTGCGACCCCGGCGAAAACGCGAATATTCTCAGTACGGTAGAGTCCTACGATCCGAGCACGAACATGTGGACTGCGAGGGCACCAATCCCCACGCCGCGGGTGGGCCTTGCCGTCGGGGTCGTGAACGGAATCTTGTATGCAGTAGGAGGCCTTAGCAAGGGTAAGGGTCCTATTAGCACGGTGGAAGCCTACGATCCGACCAGGAACATGTGGACCGCGAGGACACCAATGCCAACGGCGCGGTATCGCCTTGCCGTCGGGGTCGTGAACGAGATCTTGTACGCAGTGGGAGGCCTTAGCAGCAGCGGAGTTGGTCCTGCATTCAAGGTCGTGATAGACGGAAGTACCTATGCGTTCAAGACCGTGCCTTAGGCGTTACTAACTTGCCCATTCGCACCTCGACGTCTGATATGTCGCATTCCAGGGATCTCTTTTCTTGTCCTGACCGAAAACGCCTAGCACCGCCTGAACCCATCAGGCGAGGCATTTTGTCCCTGCGGGCCATCGCGCACTCGCGCCGGGCGTCCCGCCGGGGATGGGAGGGCGATGTCCGACCCTTGCCATCGCGAGTTTCGACTGGGGCAGAATCTCCGCCGCTACCCGGCGGGCCAAGCCCAGTGTATTTGCAAAGTGTTGCAGGACGATGAAATTCACCCGGCCGAAAGGATTTTTGAGTCCCTTGCCATCAGCTCGGCGTCCACGCTCATATTAGTGGCACCCTTAGTAGCACCATTCTCAATTGACGTCTCTCGCGTATGCAATAAGCGATCTCAGTGATATATTGCTCTTGAATAGATCTCAGAAATAATAAGGCGCTTGGGACAGCAGAGACGGGCGTCTACTCCTGCGACTCGCTGTCCGGCGCACTCGTAATGCGCAGGCCATCGGTTCGAATCTGCTCGCCAACTCGTTCTGTCTCAGTTCCAGGCCTGCATTAAGCCGTAGAGCCGGTCCCTCGTAGCGCGAATCTCACAAGGATTGCCCTGCAGACCCTAACATACGTTCGCGTGTGCCGTTTCGCTCAGGCTGTGGGGGGGCGTCGTCCAACCATTGCCGTCACAGCCTTCGATAGAGGCAGAAACGCCCGCCCGGCACCAAACGAATCATAACGAACGCCCGTTCTCGCTCCGACGAGTTCCAATACGCCAGCCACCTTAACCTGAAACGCCGCCTCAATTCCGATGTCGGTCGGATTCACCACGACGGGGGCCAGAAACCGGCGCAGCAGCGGCTTCGCGCGATCCTGGTCGACGGCCACCGACCCTGGCAGGTCCTGCACGCAGCTCAGCACTTGCTCGGCCGTCAGTGGCAACGTACGCGCGGGAGTCTCAGTAGCGTACTCTCAGATCTTACCGCATTTCCTGCGGCGTCGGCAGTAAGACCAGATAGACTAGGTCGACCAGGTAGACGTGGTTAAGTTTAGCGCGTTCCCATCAGGATCTCGAAGACCAGATGGTCCAGCCGCTCATAGGCGAAGATCCGGCCGGGACCGGTCGCGGGACGTTCGTCGGACTGCGGTGGCGCAGCCCACCGTTTGATCTCCGCCAGCAATTGCTGCACCTCTGCATCCTCGTGGAACTGCCGCACCTTCTCGGCAAGGATCTCGTACGCCCGGATACACCCCTCGACGAACCCCCAGATGCCTTCCTCGTCGGTGGTCCGGTAGGGATGCGCGTCAAACGTCCTCGGTCCGGGCCACCGTTCCTCTTCCAGCAGCTTCACCACGAAGAAACTGTCCTTCAGGTTGGCACCGCCAAACCGCAGATCCTGGTCAAAACGCAGGGGGCGCTGGGCGTTGAGGTGGATGCCATCCAGCTTGCCGGCGTACAGAGCGTGGGCGACCTCATGGGCGGGGTTGAGCCCGGCCATGGCGGCATGAGCGAATTCCAGGACCACCCCCACGTGCTCAGGGTGTTCCAGGGTGGCGATGAATCCCAGGGCGTGGCCGGCTGTCGAGATGTAGAGGTCTCCCCGCGGCTCGTTGGGTTTGGGTTCTATCGACAGACGCATCGGGTAGCGCTGACGGGTGATGTACGCATCGAGCTCGTTGAACCCATCCCGGAGCCGCTTTAAGGCATCGACCGGGGATCGGCTGGCATCGACCTCCGCGCCGTCGCGGCCGCCCCAGATGTTAAACAATGGTGCGTCCAGCAGGTGTCCAACATCAATCGCCGCCTCATAGCGCGCGAGCGCCATGCGCCGGACGCGGGCTTCGTTGGACACCATGCCGCCGTCTTTGAAGACGGGCTCTGTGAACATCGACGACCCGCAGGCATCGCAGACGATCCCCGTATCTGTCATGCGCCGCCGCGCCTCGGCGATCAGGCGGTCCCGCTCGACCGTTGAACTTCCGGGCGGGATGAGGTCCTCCGCATGGAGCTCGAAGGCAGCCGCGCCGTGGGCGGCCAACCCGCTGATGGCCTCCAGCGGATCGAGCGCGGCGCGCGTCGCCGCGCCGAACGGATCGGCCCCCCGGTTCATGACGGTCCACAAACCGAAGCTGTAGACTCGCGTTGCCGTTTCGCGTTTCGGCACCTTGGTACTCAACGATTCGCCCCTACATGCACATCTTGTTGTCACCGCATGCCTTCTGCAAGGCGGTCTGCGCCGCCCCGACATCCTTGTTGGATACGAAGACGTGCACGATGTCGTTGAACGCAACGGTGAACCCTGGCGGTGCCGCAGAGCCGTGCACTTCGCTTGGCACCACCACATTCTTGGCGAAGTCCTTCGCCGCAGACTGCATATAGGTGTCGAGTTTCATCGGATCGCAGTCGGTACGCGCGCAGAGCGCCCCTTTCAGTTGGTTCAGGGCCTCTTGCCCCTCTTTCGAGCCGGCCACCCGCAGCCAGTTCAGCGCCTGCTCGCGGTGCGGGGCCTTCTTCGGCAGGCTGAATGCGGCGCTGATGACCAGGAAGGCACCAGACGTGCCGAACGCGGGCACATAACCGTAGTCCGTCCCGGGTGTCCATCCCTTACCAATGAAATAGCCGGAGGCCCAGTCTCCCATCACGGTCATCGCCGCTTTGCCATCGATCAGCATCTGCGCCGCGGCGTCCCAGGTCCCATTCTCGTGGTCGCTGTTCACGTACTCCAGGACCTTCGCGTATGTCTCCAGTGCCCGTTTCACGGTATCGCCGGTCCATGAGGTCTTACCGGTCCACAGTCCGCGATATCCGATGGGACCGAGCGCGCCGAGGAGCACATCCTCAAACAAGTGGGCGGCCTCCCACTTGTTCTGGTCGCCCAGCGCCAGCGGGGTGATACCCTTGGCCCGCAGCGCATTGGCTACCTTGAAGAACTCATCCCAGGTGGTTGGCGCCGCCAGCTTGTTATCGTCAAAGATTTTCTTATTGTACCAGAGGACGTTCCCGCGGTGCACGCTGACCGGCACGGAGTACTGATCGCCTTGATACGTGACAATGTTCACAAGGTTCCTGGGGAAGACGGCGAGCCACCCTTCACTCTCGAACAGCTGCGTGATCGGTTCCATGTGGCCGGTGACGACCCATGGACTCGTAAGTTCCTCGCCGCCGTGCGCTTGGAAACTGTCCGGCGGTTTACCCCGCTGCATGCGGGCTTTCAGGATCGCCACGGCATCTTCAGGAGTCCCGCCGGCGATTGCCGCGTTGACAATCTCCACGTCAGGGTACCGCTGCCTGAAAATCTCAAACAGCGCATTCAGGCCGTCGGCCTCACGGCCCCAGGTCCACCAGCTGAAGATTTCCAGCTTCCCGCCCATGACCGATCCGGCCTGCAGCCCCGCGCGGAACGGAGATATCAGCAGCGCTGCCACGGTGACGAGGACGGTCCAGGACCACACGGCATTGCGGCTCATTCTGTGCATCACGGATCGACCTCCACGTCTTCAACCCGGGGCACGCGAAGTTTCTGCACGGCATGCCTTACCTCCTAGCCCCGTACCACGCGACTGGTGAGGTGACCGGGGAGTGGCCCAGGCGGCAAGTCACGTCGGTACGGGGCTGGCGGGACGGATTCCTGTGGACGCCGAACATGGCCGGGATGCCCGATTCAGCACCCTGGACGGCCGCGGTTGAACTGTTCACGCGGGTGTTCGGCGGCCAGCCCACCCTGATCGCCGGCGCGCCCGGCCGCGTAAACCTCATCGGCGAGCACACGGACTACAACGACGGCCTGGTGTTGCCGGCCGCGATCGACCGTCACGTGTTCATCGCCGCCCGGCGAAACGACTCAGGTCGCGTGAGATTGGCGGCGACCGCATTCGAGGACCGGGTGGAGTTCCCCACCGACGATCCCGGCCGGCCGCCTCTGCCGGCCTGGGCCAGGTATCCACAAGGCGTCGCCGTGAAGCTACTGGCCCGCGGCATCAGCATACACGGATTCGACGCGGCCATCGCCGCCGATCTGCCGATCGGCTCAGGGCTCAGTTCGTCCGCCGCGCTGGAGGTAGCCTCGGCATTGGTGATGGAAACAATCAGCGACCACGCGCTTCCTCCCAGAGAACGCGCCCTGCTGTGCCGCGCCGCGGAGGTGGAGTTCGTCGGAGTGCCCTCTGGGATTATGGACCAGTTCGCCTCCACATTGTGCCGGCGCGGCCATGCTTTGTTCCTCGACTGCCGCTCACTGGAAACACATCACATTCCATTGGGAGCGATGCTGGCCATCGCGGTCTGCGACACCGGGATGGCGCGCGTCCTGGCGGGATCGGCGTATGCGCAGCGCAGGCAGGAGTGCGCCGATGCCGTCACCGCGCTGCAGAAGGCGGGTTTGAAGATTGCGTCGCTGCGGGATCTGACACCAGATGACCTCCCGCGTGTGGAGCGTCTGCCGGAACCGCTACGGAGGCGCGCCAGGCATGTCCTGACCGAGGATGCGCGGGTCGTGGAAACCGCGACACTTTTGGAAAGTGGGCAGCCCGGAGGGCTGCGGGACGTGTTCTTCGCGTCTCACCGCAGCCTGCGCGACGACTACGAAGTGAGTTCTCGCGAGTTGGACGCCATGGCGGAGGCGGCCCTCGACGCGCCCGGCTGCGTGGCCGCCCGGATGACCGGCGCGGGATTCGGCGGCGCAGTCGTCGCCCTGGTGCAACGCGCGTCCGGGGACGCGTTTCTCGCCGCCGCCGCGGAGGGTTACCGGAGGCGAACGGGACGTGAAGGCCGATTCTTTCTCACTGAGGCGGCGGAGGGCGCCAGGATACTCCAACAACGGGATTAGGGATCCGGGATTGGGGATCAGTAACTGCAACACCAGGAAGGCCATGGGCGTTGTCGTTTCGGATCCCTGATCCCGTATCCCTAATCCCGCAGTTGGCGTATCGGGTCCACCTGCCAGGCCGTCGGCCACGTCAGACGCCAGCAAACCCACCTGTCCCCGCTCCTGGGCGCCGAGATCTCCGGCCAGCCCGTGCAGGTACGCCGCGGCGACCGCGGCGTCAAACGGAACCAGTCCCTGACCGATCAATGCGGCCACCGCCCCGGTGAGCACATCTCCCATCCCGCCTGAGGCCATGCCCGGGTTCCCTGTGCGGACAATGGCGGCCTCGCCGTCGGGTTTCGCTACGACCGTGTGAGCACTTTTCAGGACCACAACACAGCGAAAGCGCGCCGCGGCCGCCCGAGCAGCGCCCAGGCGGTCTTCCACGATCTTGGGGGTCGGCTGCTTGAGCAACCTGCCGAGTTCTCCAGGGTGCGGGGTGATGACCACCGGGGGCCGCGCCTTCGCCAAGCGATCCGCCCGACCGGCCAGAACGTTGAGCCCATCGGCGTCAAGCACCAACGGCTTGTCACGCCCCAGCAACTCCTCGACCACGCGCGCGACGCCGTGCGCAGGTGATAATCCTGGACCGGCGGCCACGACGTCGCAAGAGGCCAGCAGTTCATCGACCCGGGCCATCGCAGACGGCGACAGCGCGCTCCCATCATCAGCAAGCGGCATGGCTATCCCTTCCGTAACCTTGGAGGCAACAATGGGGTAGACGCTCTGCGGAACCGCAACGGTCACCAACCCCGCACCGCTCCGCAGGGCGCCGAACGTGGATAAGACGGCCGCGCCGGTGTATCCAACGGATCCCGCGAGGATTAGCACATGCCCATACGTCCCCTTGTGAGTGTCAGGTCGGCGCCGCGGCAGCAACTCACGCACCTTGGCGGCCGTTACCAGCCATGTTGCGATCGAGGGGTCGTCCATGAGGGCCTGAGGGTACCCGATGTCGCCGACGTAGAGCGCGCCGGTCATTTCCGCCCCTGGGAAGAGGACGAGGCCCACTTTCGGCAGCCCCATCGTGACGGTGACCGAGGCGCGGATACACGGGCCGTCCCAGGTTCCAGTGTCCGCCTGCAGCCCAGACGGGACATCGACTGCCAGGATGGGCTTACCGGAACGATTGGCCGCCTCAATCAGACCGACGGCATCGCCTCGAGCCGTGCCTCGGAATCCGGTGCCGAACAGTGCGTCGACGATAAGGTCTGCCTTCGCAATCGCGCTCTCGTGCCGCGCGGCATCGCCGGCAAGGAGGGAAACGCCGGCTTCCGCCGCCGCGGCCAGAGCCTGGGCGGCTTCCCCGGCAAACTCCTCCTTCGGCGCCACCAACCAACCCGTCTCCCCCGTTGCTTCCCCTGCCGGCCATCACGACGACCCGGCGTCCCCCCTCTTCGCGCAGCATGATCTCGGCGGCCTGGGCGACCCGCCGGCCGGCCGCGTCCATGAGCTGGGCCACGGAAATCCCGTGGTCCTTGGTAGCCCGGCGATCCAGTTCCGCGATCTGCGCACTTGTCGCGACGCGCATCTTAGGTCGCCGCCTCTTTCCGCCCGGAGAATGACTTCCTCCCTAACTGCGTCTACAAAGTCTACCATGTCTCCTATGTCTACAAGGTCTACTAGCATAAAGACACAGTCGCACTGCCTACGGGCGTGCAGAAAGGCAGGTAGACTTTGAAGACCTGGTAGACCTGGTAGACCTTGTAGACGCAGTTATGCAGTTATCCCCATCAAGCACACTGTCCACACCGTGTGAACGAAAGTTCCCGATTGACCGACTGAAGCCGCGATGATAACTTGATGGTCGAGAGAGGCGCGAGCCTAGCGGCAAAATAGCCGATTCAAAAGCCGTCGCGCGTGGAATCTGAGAGCCAGGGGAACTTCACTTCGGGAGTAATCCCGGAGAGGGGGCTTCAGGCGGTAAGACCCGGCGGCGCGGCAGAAGACGGTGAAACGTCGCTGGATCTTGCGCCTCTTTCACTTTGACGACGAAATAACGCAGTCGCGCGGTCGCGGAAACTACAAGTCGAAAGTGAAGGGTGCATGCCGAGACTGCCTGACCGCCCGACTGCGCGAATATGTATTTTAGCTTCCTGGCCTGACTTCAACCCTCGCCAGTTCTTCAATCAGCGTCACCAGTGCGGAATGGTCCCAGTCGCTCCGTTCTAAGCCCCGCAGGGCGGTAAACGCCTCCTGCACAACGGCCGTAGCGGGCAGAGGAACGCCCAAAGCCTTTCCTGTGGACAGAGCGATGTTAAGATCTTTCTGGTGGAGCCGCACGCGGAAACCGGGTTTGAAGTTCCGCTCCAGCATCCGCTGGCCATGGACATCAAGAATGCGGCTCTGCGCAAATCCGCCGAGGAGAGCCTGCCGCACTTTCGCCGGGTCCACGCCAGCTTTGGCGGCGAGTACGAGGGCTTCGCTGACGGCTTGAATCGTGAGGGCCACCACGATCTGGTTGCACGCCTTGGTCACCTGACCGGCCCCGGCCCCGCCGATGTGCACGACGTTCTTGCCCAACGTCTCAAACACCGGACGCACGCGCGTGAAAACCGGCTCAGGACCGCCCGCCATGATGGACAGCGTCGCTTCGATCGCACCCTTCTCGCCTCCACTGACCGGCGCGTCCAGCATCTGGGCGCCTTTGGCCGTCACGGCATTGGCGATCTCTTGGGTGACAAGCGGCGAGATCGTGCTCATGTCGACCAGCACCGAGCCGGGCCGGATGCCTTCCAGCACACCGTCACGCCCGAGAACAACCTGCTGGACATCGGGGGAGTCGGGGAGCATGGTGATGACGATATCGCTTTGCTGGGCAACCCCCCGTGGCGATTTTCCATCGGCGGCGCCGGCTCCGACCAGTTCGTCCACGGGCGCACGGCTGCGGCTGTGGACAATCAGCGGATGACCCGATTTGAGCAGGTTGCGGGCCATGGGTTTGCCCATGATGCCCAGTCCGATAAAACCGACTCTTTCCTTGGCCATTCAACCATCCTCCTCAAGAAGAACTGCGTCTACAAAGTCTACTACGTCTACAATGTCTACCGCGTCTCTTCAAGGACCGACTCGTAGACCTAGTAGACCTTGAAGACTTTGTAGACCTGGTAGACGCCATTGGATCATCGGGCCGTGCCTCTCGATAAGGAGCGCAGTGCGGCTCGTTCCCTGTCGACCACGGCCTCCCATGCTGCCCGCTGCCGCAATTTCTCCGCGCCGTCCCACCCACGCCCCGCTGACATCAGGTCTGCGACCCGCGCCGCCGCCGCCTCACCGGCATCCTCGCAGAGAATACTCAACCGCGTGCGCAAGAACATCATATCAGCGAGCGTTAACGCCATCTCGTGCCGGCAGGCGTAGACGACTTCCGCGGCCAGCACCGGCAACTCTTCGGCCAGTGGAGCGCGAAGCGCGGTGTCCCCGTTGGCGATCGCCAGGATGTCGGCCGCGGCGGCTCCATACGCGGCCACGAGATGCTGCTGTACATTGTACGGAAGACCCTCACGCGCCAGCGCCTGCCGCGCGGCATCCAGACCCTCCGCATCCGCCAGCGGCAGCGTCGAAGTCCGGCACGGCCGTCGCTCCCCATCACGCCGGGCCAGCACGTCGACGGTATCTTCGGCCATCCTGCGGTAACTGGTCAGCTTCCCTCCCACGATGCTCACAAGTCCCCGTGGGGACTCAACGACGGCATGCTCCCGCGGGAGATCTGCCGACCGCCTGCCGCCTTCCACCAGCGGGCGGAGCCCGGCGTAAACCCCCAGAACATCGGCGGCCTCCACGGCCTGCCGTAACACACGGTTGGCCTGACGGAGGAGAAATGCGACGTCCGCTTCGGTCGCGGCCGGTGCGTCGATCTGGCCGTCGTAACGATCGTCGGTGGTGCCGAGGATGACGCGGCCGGACCAGGGCACGAG
>VBAP01000078.1:27807-36776 GCA_005882335.1 Candidatus Segetimicrobium genomatis | reverse complement strand
TGGCCCGGCGTGGAACATCTCCTAGCCCGATGACGTTGGCGAAGAAGGAGCAAAGTGGCCGGCGCGCGGGAATAGGAGAAGGGGACGGGTTCGCGGATGCCTGAAGTGAACCTGCTGCTGGCCTTTACCGCTGGGGTGCTGGGGTTTCTATCTCCGTGTATCGTCCCATTGATTCCGGGCTACCTGTCGTTCGTGTCGGGGGTGTCACTGTCCGAGTTGTCCCCGAACGACCGCCGGCGGCATCGTGCCCGGGTGTTACTCTCCACCGCGATGTTCGTCGTGGGCTTCGCGACTATCTTTACTGCGCTCGGCGCGTCGGCGACCGTGTTGGGGAATTTTGTGCTGATGAACCGAATGTGGCTGGGCCGGGTGGGTGGTGCCATCGTTATCATACTGGGTCTGTCGGTGTGGGGGATGGTGAGGATCCCGGCGCTGTTTCGCGAACGGCGCATTCAAGTATCGAGGCGAGGCGGGTTGTTGGGCATACTTCCGGTAGGCATGGCGTTCGGGTTTGCATGGACGCCCTGCATCGGCCCAGTGCTGGCGGCCATCCTGACGCTGGCTGCGACCTCGACGCGCGCCGCGGACGGCGCTATCCTGCTGCTGGGGTACTCGCTGGGACTGGGTATTCCGTTTGTGATCACCGCCGTGGTCCTGACCGGCGCGATCGATGCGCTGGGATGGGTGCGCCGGCACGGCCGCCTCATCGAAGCGGCCAGTGGGGCGTTCCTCGTTGCGATGGGGGCGGCGTTAATGTTTGACTTGATCTTCCGGTTGAACACATGGATTCTCCGGCTGTTTCCTTTCCGGCCGGCAATCTGAACTCTCTGGGAGCGTGACATGCGATCTTTCCTTCGACCGTCCCGGCACGTGATCCTGACCGTCGTCCTGCTGGCGGTTCTGGCCGCCGTCCCGTTCGCGGCGCCCGCGCAGGCCGCGGATCAATCGTTGGTCCTCGAAGCCCTGCAGGTCCTGCAGACCCACTACGTCGATCCCGTCAGCGCCGCGAAAGTTCTCAACGCAGCGGTCGCCGGTCTTCGAGAGCAACTGTCCGCGGCCGGTATCGCCGCAGACATGCCTGAGATTCCATCGTCTGTGACGGAGACGGACGCGCGCCGCCAGTTTGGCGAGCGCTTCATCGCCGCGACGGCGGCCGCATCGAGTCAACTCACCAAGACCCAGCTGGCCTATGCCGCCATCCGCAGCATGACCGACTCGTTTCACGATTCACACACCGGTTTCCTCACGCCCGAGCAGAACGCCGAGCGGCGGCAGCGCCAGCGCGGCCAGGCAGGCTTTACCGGCGTGGGCATCGTGCTGTTGCCGAAAGATGAGCGATTCTACGTCTGGACCGTGATCCCAGGCGGACCTGCCGAGGCCGTGGGCGTCCATGAGTTCGACCGCATCATGAAGGTCAACGACGTTTCCACCGGTGGGCTGACCGTCGATCAGGTCGCGGGGATGATCCGCGGTCCGGCGGGGACGCCCGTGACGGTCACCTTCCAGCGGCCGGGCGTGACCGATCCACTAGTGGTCACGATGACCAGGGCTCCAATCGTCGTTCCCTCCATTTTCAAGAGCGAACTGCTGGACGGCGGCGTGGGCTACATCCGGCTGTACCAGTTTGTTGACGGTACCGGCCGCGACATGCGCAACGCGATGACACGGTTGCTGGCCGGAGGAATGCGGGTGCTGGTACTGGACCTCCGCGGTAACAGCGGCGGTTACCTGCACGAACTCGACAACGTGCTCAACGCCCTGCTGCCGTCCGGTGTGCCCGTCTACACTGAGATGTTGCAGGGCGGAGAGGTGCAGGTGGTGCGGACTACGCGAACACCCCTCCTGCAGTCGTCGATCCCGGTGGTCTTGATGGTGGACGAGGGAAGCGCGTCGGCCGCAGAGTTGCTGGCCGCGGCCATCAAGGAGAACCATCGTGGTGTTCTCGTCGGCGCGAAGACCTCAGGGGCGGTGGAGGCCAGCGTGATGATTGATCTGTCAGATGGATCGGCGCTCAGCGTTACCACGTTCCGGCTGGCCACCGGTCGCGGCGTGCGGCTGGAAGGCGCCGGCATCGAGCCCGATGTGACGACGGCGCTGACGGTGGAGGATCTGGAAGCTGGGCAGGATCGTCAACTGACCACCGCGGTGCGCCTGGCGCACCAGGCCGTGGCGGACCCGGTGCGCTGACGCCTATTGCAAGGAAGAAGGAAGAGGGAAGAAGGTAAAGGGAAGAAGGAAGAGGGAAGAAGGAAAACGGAACGGGGATTGGGCAGAAGCAATTCCTTTTTCCGTCTTCCCTCTTCCCTTTTCCCTCTTCCTTTCTCTATGGAGACAGTTGGATCCCACATCGAACGCCAGCGTGCCGCCCTAGTGGGACTGCTGGCCAACCTGGTCCGTACCCCCAGCCCCAATCCGCCAGGAGACACGCGAGCGGTCGCGGACCTGATCACGGCGCGGCTGCGTGAGTCCGCGGTCGATTTCCAGGTCCTGGCCGATGAGCCGCGCAAGCCCAACATTATCGCCCGCATCGGCCACGGACGCCCGGAGTTACTCTTCACGTCGCACATGGATACCGCCCCGGCCGGGAATCGCCGCGCGTGGCGGCACGACCCGTTTGCCGCGGAGATCGTGGGCGCCCGAATGTACGGCCGGGGTGCCGCCGACGCGAAAGCCTCATTGGTGGCGATGCTGGCAGCGATCGGGGCACTGGTGGAGGTGCTGCCGCTGCACGGTACGCTGGTGTTCACGGCCGTGAGTGACGAAGAAGTCGGGGGCATCAACGGTACCGAGTATCTGGTCGACCGGGGACTGGTGCATCCTGATCACGTCGTCGTCGGCGAGATCACCCACAACCGCCTGGCAGTGGCCGAGAAGGGCATCGTGTGGATGCGCATCATCACCCACGGCCGGGCGGCGCACAGCAGCACGCCGTGGGAGGGCGCCAATGCCATCAGCTCCATGCTGCGGGTCCTGCAGGCCGTCGAGGATCGCATCGGGGCGCGACTGCGGTTGCTCTCGCATCCGCTGGTCCCACCACCCTCGATCAACATCGGGACGATCCGCGGCGGCGTGGCCACCAACATCGTCCCCGACTGGTGTGAGGCGACCATCGATCGCCGCACGCTGCCAAATGAGAATGTCCAGGAGGCGGTGGCGGAGATCGACCGCGTCGTGGCCGACCTGCGCGCACAGGATCCGCAGCTCCAGGCGGATGTCGAAGTGATCCAGTGTGGTCCACCGATCGAGACGCCACTGGATGCGCCGCTGGTGCGCGCCGCCCAGGACGTAGCCCGCGCGTTGGAACTTCAGCCCGAGCCGGTCGGATACCAGCAGGCCAGCGATGGCCGCTTCTTCGCGGAGCGGGGTGTGCCGACCATCCTGTTCGGTCCTGGCGACCCCGAGGTCGCGCATGCGGCCGATGAGTCGGTCGACCTGGACCAGCTCATAACGGCTGCCAAGTTTTATGCCATGCTCGGGCAGAAGACGCTGTCGCAAGAGTGACCAGTATCCAGTAACCAGTAGCCGGTATCCAGTAACGAGTTGCCAGTGATGACTGGCTACTGGCTAGTGGCTACTGGCTACGGGTAGATGTGTCACGCTAGGGGATAGAGTCATGAATTTTGAACTGGCTGATCACCAGGTCGCGGCGCAGCGGCTGGTGCGCGAGTTCGCCCAGGCCGAGGTCGCGCCGCGCATCCGCGAGTTGGACCGGGCCCAGCAATTTGACCGGTCCATCCTCGGCAAGATGGGTGAGCTGGGCATCTTGGGGCTGTGTATCCCGGAGCGGTACGGCGGCGCCGGGATGGATTACATCAGCCTGGGGCTGGCCTGTGAAGAGCTGGAGTACGTCGACACCTCGCTGCGCGTCATCATGTCGGTGCACCTGGGTCTGAATAGCCTCAGCGTACTCTCGTGGGGGACTGAAGAGCAACGCCGCCGGTTCCTCCTCCCGCAGGCCCGGGGCGCAAAGATTGCGGCCTATGGGCTGACTGAGCCGGCGGCCGGCAGCGATGCCGTCGGCATCCAGGCCACCGCGGTGCGGGACGGCCGGCACTATGTTCTCAATGGGGAAAAGACGTGGATGTCGCTGGCCGACATCGCCGATCATTTTCTGGTATTCGCATGGACCGACGCGGTCAAACAGAAGCAACGGGATCACGGCGGCCTGTCGGCGTTCCTCGTCACCCGCGAGATGAAGGGGGTCACCACCTCGACGATTCACGGCAAGCTGGGCATCCGTGCCGGCAATACGGGATCGATCGTGATGGACGAGGTCCGGGTGCCCGAAGACCACCGCCTCGGTCAGGAGGGTGAGGGGTTCCACATCGCGATGTTTGCGCTGGATCAGGGTCGCTATACCGTGGCGGCGGGGGCGACCGGTCTCATCCGGGCCTGTCTGGACAGCAGCACACGTTATGCGCGGGAGCGCCGGGCCTTTGGCCGGCCCATCGGCGAGCACCAGCTCGTTAAGGAGATGATCGCGCGCATGGCGCGGGACTACGAGGTCAGCCGCTTGCTTTATCTGCGCGCGGGATGGATGAAGAACCAAGGGATGCGCAACACCCGCGAGACCTCGCTCGCGAAGTGGCACGCCACGGTGGCGTCGGAGCAAGCTGCGGGCGACGCGGTGGAGGTCCACGGTGCCTACGGTTACTCCGATGAGTATCCCGTCGAGCGCTTCTTTCGCAACGCCAAGGGTGCCGTTATTTACGAGGGCACCCGCGAGATCCACACGCTGCTGCAGGCGGATTATGCGCTGGGCGCGCGCGAGGACAAGCCCACTCGCGTCACCCTGCCGAAATGGCCCTTCAACGAATGACACAACGGTACCAAGGGACCAGGGAACCAGGGGACCCGCAAACGGGCTCGCGTTTTGTTCGCCTGGTCCCCTGGTCACATGGTTCCTTGGTCGCCCTGCAATGACCGCTCCGTTTGAGAGCGAAGTCCGTTTCCTCATCGACGACGTCGAAGCGTTCCGCCGGCGCATCGCCACGCTGGGTGGTCGCGTTCGCTTCGAGTATGCGTTTTCCGATCATTACTATCGTCCGCCCGGGGGCGCCTGGGACCCGCGCACGCGTGCCCTGCGCGTCCGCGAACACCACCGGCCGCAGCAGTCCAGCGAAGTGCTTCTGACCTGGATCGACCTGGTGCAGATCAGCGGTCTATCGTTCAAGCGCTCACGGTTTGCTACGGGGAAGGTCCGCCTGTACGCGGGCACCGCGGACGAGTGCCGCGCGGTGGCCGATGGGCTCGGCTATGAGCCCTGGCTGGTCGTGCGCAAGAAAGCCGGCCTCTTCTACGAGATTCCCGAGGTTGGGGAACTGGTCGCGGAGCAGGTGGATGGGATCGGCTGGATGTGTGAGCTGGAAGTCGAGGGACAGAATCCGCGTGCGGCTGCCGAGGCCATCCTCCGTAGACTGGAGGCGCTGGGCGTGTCCGCAGATGCGGTGATCCCCGAACCGCTGGCCGCCCTCGTGGCCGCTCATCTGCGGCCCGAGGGGCGCAAGGTATACTTCTGTGGATCGATCCGCGGAGGCAGATCACTGCAGCCGCTCTATGCGTCGATTGTGGCCTTCCTCGAGCAGCGCGGCTATGATGTGCTCACCAGCCACGTCGCCGCCCCGGACGTTCTCGCCCCGTACCCACCGGCCGGCGCGACCGACGTACCCGGCAAGATGCCCGCGCCGGGTGGTACGGGGCTGGCTCAGGAGCAGCGGGAAGGTGCGAACGCCGCGGCTATTTATGAACGGGATATGCGCTGGCTGGCGGAGTGCGATCTGGTGATCGCCGAGGTCTCCCTCCCCTCGCTCGGCGTAGGTGTGGAAGCGGCGACCGCGCAGCACCTTGGAAAGCCCATCATCTGTCTGTGCCGCGCCGATGTGGCGCTGTCGGCGATGATCGAAGGCAACCCTGGACTGCGCGTGCTGCGATATCAGGATGAATCCGAGTTGATGGCGCTGCTGAGCCACGAACTGGGCGGCACGCGGGCACAAACAAGAGCTACTTCGGGATAGGAGGGCATCAGTGCTGCCTTGGGAGCGGCTGCGCGACAAGATCCTCACCCTGGAGGGCAAGCCGTTTCAAGCGTACCAAGCGCTGGACGGCGAGTACCGGTTCGAACGATTCGCGTTGTATGTGGACCGCGTGATCGTGGAGCCACCGGGAGTGCCCTCACCGCTGCGCGTCCGCATCGACCAGGCGGAGGCGAGGTTTCCGGCTTCGTTGTGGGCGTCTCGACCGGCAAAGATCGCGCTCGAAGATTTCATCGCCCGGCGCTGGCTTGATACCATCCGGAAGGTAGCCCGGGCCCGGGGCGGGCGCCCGCAGTTCGCCATCGATGTCGGTGGTCAGCAGATCCTCGAACGCACCGCCTGCCGGATCGCGGAGGACTACGTCGAGATTCGCTGCGCCATCTACCTGCCGGCAGAGGGCCGGAAGATCGCGTCCAAGGCGGCCCAGACCGTCTTCTTTGAGGATCTCCCACAGCTGGTCGACGGCGCGCTGATCTACCCCAACCTGAATCCCAACGCCGCGCAGCGCCATGTGGAGGCGACCGAAGATGCCGAGGCATTGCGTCTGCAACTGTCGTCACGCGGCCTGGTCGCATTCCTTGCGGAGGGGGCAGTGCTCCCACGCGAGAGTGGGTCTGATCGCCCGCTGCTGTCGCACCTCGTGCCCCTGGCGGCGCCGCCAGAGTTGAAGGTCACCCTTGATCTGCCGCACCGGGGCGCCGTGAGTGGCATGGGAATCCCGCGCGGCGTGACGGTGATCATGGGGAGTCCATTTTCCGGCCGGAGTACGCTGTTGCGGGCGATCGCGGCCGGGGTGTATCCGCACCTTCCAGGGGATGGGCGTGAGCACTGCGCGACGGTGGCCGATGCGGTCTTGGTGCGTGCTGAGGAGGGTAGGCGCGTCGAGGGCGTCAACATCTCAGCGTTCCTCACCGCCCCCCCCAGCGGAGAGGATCCATCGCGCTGCCGCACCGAGCATGCCGGCGATGTCGTTTCGCAGGCCGCCGGCATCGCGGAGGCGCTGGAAGCCGGCTGCTCGGTGCTGCTGATCGACGAGGATACATCGGCTCCCGGACTGCTGGCACGCGATCCGCTGTGGCGTCAACTGGCCCCGGAGGTCAAACAGCCGGTGAACCCCCTGGCCGAGATCGCGCGGCCGCTGTTCGAAGAACACGGCGTTTCGACCGTCGTGGTGACCGGCCACAGCAGCGAGTACGCTGCCGGTGCCGACACCGTCGTGGCGATGGATGGGTTTCGTCCGCGTGCCATGACCGCTGAGGTCAGACAGGCCGCGCACGTTGCGGGCCCGGGAGCCGGGCCGAAGGGCGCATTCGGCGGTGTGCACCACCGCGTTCCGCTCCCGGAGGGCTTCGCGTTTCTCCGGGGCCGGAGGCTGCGAGGCGATTCACATCCCGGAACGCACGGGATCGGGACGGTGTTCCTGGGCCGTGACACGATGGACCTCGCCACGCTCGAACAGCTCGTCGATCCCGCGCAGGCACGGGCCGTCGCTGTCGCGCTGATCTGGGTCGCCGACCGCGGGCTGGTGGACGGCATGCGTACGGTTCGCGAACTGCTTGGTCTGATTGAGGTGGAGGTCGCGCAGCGCGGACTCGAGGGGCTGGTTCCCGAAGGCGTGCCCGGTGATCTGGCCCTCCCTCGCCGCCAGGAAATTGCCGCCGCGATCAACCGTCTGCGGACGTTGCGCGTCAAAAGCTGAATACCGGGAACGCGGAAACTGGGGAATGCGGGAACGCGGAACCACCAAGGACGCGCGCAGTTTCGCGTTCCCCCGTTCCCGCGATCCCGTGTTCCCGTCATTTGATCTTAGAAGGAGTTTCGTTTCGCGGCGCGAATCGCGCGGAATCACAATTCTTGCACGGGCAGAGGGGGCCAATCGATGGAGAGTGTCAAGTACCTGCTCGACGAGAGTCAGATCCCGAAGGCCTGGTACAACATCCTTGCTGATCTCCCCGTGCCCCTGCCGCCGGTCATTCATCCCGGCACGAAGCAGCCAATCGGGCCGGCTGATCTCGCGCCACTGTTTCCGATGGATCTCATCCTGCAGGAAGTCAGCACCGAGCGCGAGATCCCCATCCCTGAACCGGTGCGCCAAATCTACGGGTTGTGGCGGCCGACACCGCTGCATCGCGCCCGGCGGCTGGAACAGGCGCTCGATACCCCAGCGCACATTTATTACAAGTATGAAGGCACGAGTCCCGCTGGAAGCCACAAACCCAATACCGCCGTGGCGCAGGCATTTTATAACAAACAGGCCGGCGTGCGGCGGTTGGCCACGGAGACCGGCGCGGGGCAGTGGGGAAGCGCCCTGGCGCTGGCCTGCCGTCTGTTTGATCTGCAGTGCACCGTCTACATGGTCAAGGTCAGCTACGATCAGAAGCCCTACCGAAAAATCATGATGCAGACGTGGGGGGCCGAGGTCATCCCCAGCCCCAGCACCCGGACCAACGCCGGTCGCTCGATCCTGGCGAAGGCTCCCAACTCACCGGGGAGTCTTGGCATCGCCATCAGCGAGGCGGTGGAAGACGCCGCGACGCACGACGATACGAAGTATTCGCTGGGCAGCGTCCTGAATCACGTCCTGATGCATCAGACCGTGATCGGCCTGGAGGCTCGCAAGCAGATGGAGCTGGCCGGTGAGTACCCAGACGTGGTGATCGGGTGCATCGGCGGTGGGAGTAATATGTCCGGGTTGGCGTTCCCCTTCCTCGCCGACAAGTTCAAAGGGAAGAAGGTTCGCATCGTGGCGGTCGAACCGGAGGCGTGCCCTTCGCTGACCCGCGGCGAATATTTGTACGATTTCGGCGACACGGCAGCTACGACGCCGCTGCTCAAGATGTACACCCTGGGGCACAGTTTCGTGCCGCCGGCCATCCACGCCGGAGGGCTACGCTACCACGGCGACGCGCCCCTGGCGTGTTTGCTCCATCATCACAA
>VBAP01000078.1:0-27753 GCA_005882335.1 Candidatus Segetimicrobium genomatis | reverse complement strand
CGCAAGGCCGTCGACGAAGCGCTCCAGGCAAAGCGCGACGGCAGGCCGCGTGTGATCCTCTTCAACCTCAGCGGGCATGGGTACTTCGATCTCGGCGCCTACGAGGACTTCCTGGCCGGCCGGCTGGAGGACTACGCGTATCCGCGGCAGCAGGTGGAACAGGCCATCCGCGAACTCGCGGCCATACAACCCTGAACTGCAGTGACCAAGGGGACCCTGGTACCAAGATGCCAGGCGTGCAACTAATTCGCCCGCTTGCTGGTCCCTTAGTTCCCTGGTTGCTTGGTCCCGTCCTTGCAGTTTTATGCCGGATCCTGAGAGAGGTTTTGCTCGCGGATCACGCTGGGGAGAGCGCATGGCGGCATCAGTACTCATAACGCTGCGAGAGGGGCTTGAAGCCGCTCTCATCGTCGGGATCATTCTCGCGTATCTGGCCAAAACCGGGAACCGAGACAAGTTCGGTATCGTCTGGCTGGGTACCGGCCTTGCCATCGTGATGAGCCTGATCGTCGGAGCTGGCATCTTCCTTAGCGCCGGCGAGCTCAAAGGCCGGGCCGAGGCGATGTTCGAAGGCACGGCGATGCTCACCGCCGCGGGCGTCCTCACGTACATGATCTTCTGGATGCGCCGCCAGGCTATCAGCATCCGCGTCCATCTGCAGGCACAGGTCAATACGGCGCTGCAGACCGGATCGCTCGGCGCGTTGGCGGTCCTGGCATTCGTGGCCGTGGGCCGCGAGGGCGTTGAGACGGCGCTATTCATGTTCGCTGCGGCTCGGACCGCGACGCCGACGACGGCCACCGTCGGTGGGCTGCTGGGCCTGCTGGTGGCCTCCGTGCTGGGCTACCTCCTGTATCGAGGTACGTACCGCCTCAACCTGCGAGCGTTCTTCAACGTCACGAGCATCCTGCTGCTCCTGTTCGCGGCGGGTCTGCTTGCCCACGGTACGCATGAGTTCCACGAGGCGGCCGTCATTCCGCCGATCATCGCCCACGTGTGGGATACGAACTCGGTGCTGCACGAGGCCTCTTCGCTTGGGAGCCTGCTGAGGGCGGTCCTGGGCTACGATGCCAACCCCTCACTGGTCGAAGTCCTCGTCTATGCGAGCTACCTGCTCGTCGTGGGATGGGTATACTTCCGGCCGCCGACCGCAAAGGAGCTGGCCCCGGAGCGAGCGAAGGCCTAACCCATCCATCCAATCTACGCGATCTACGCAATCGCCCAATCTACGCTGTCCACCTGCGCGCGCCATGAAATGATCATGGATCATGGGTCGCGCTGGATTGCGTAGATTGCGCGGATTGCCAGATTGCGGAGATTCGCCATGCGTACCGCTCACGGGTTGGACCTCAGATCGTTGGCGCTGAGCCTGCTGGCATCCGGGTGATGACTGATCGCGCCCGCGGCGAGCCTCCTCGGGCTAGGAGGCGCAGCACTCCAAGTCTTCTTTGAGTCGGCGAGGCCATATCTGCTGGCGTTGACGGTCCTCTCGCTCGGCTACTCGTTTTATCTCGTCTACCGCCGCCCGTTCCGGTCCCGGCCAACCGTGATTCGCGTGTGGATCACCGCTCTCGTGGCTCTCGTCCTCGTCGCAGTTCCGTTCTTCCGCCATTGAAATCAGGTCTACCCAGTTTTCCCAGTCTTCACGGTCTTCCCGGTCCCCCAAGCGAACCCAGATGGAATGAATTCGAGTTGTAGACTGGGAAGACAGGGGAGACAGGGAAGACTATGGAGACGTTGTTCGGATGACGACAGAAGAAATCATGTCGCTGGCGCTGGGGATGTCCGGCTATCGCCGCGTTCCTGAGGACTCTGCTATCTTCGTGCCAGGCAACGGCATCCGGAAGGTGCTTTTCGGACTTGACGTCAGTACGGCCGAGTTGCAGCTGGCCAAGACGTTGGGCGTCGATCTTGTCATCGCCCACCACCCTCCGGGAACCACGACCGAGATATGGAAAGTGTTCCTCAGGCACGTGGAGTTCATGACGGCCGGCGGGGTGCCGGAGGATGCGGCTCTGGCCGCGGTGGCAGAGAAGGTCGAAGGGTTGAAGCTGCGGGGCCAGGCGGCCAACTATGACCATGTCCCATCGGTGGCGCGGCTGCTGGGCATCCCCTTCATGAACGTCCACGCCCCACTGGACGAACTGGGCCGCCGGCGCATGCGCGAGGAGGTGGACGCTGTCCTTGCCCCGTACCATCCGGCGAGCTCGACTGGCGCAACGCGGGAAGGATCCGCGCCGGTTGGTACGGGGCTGGCCCGCGGACACGCGACTGTGGGGGATATTGTCGAAGCATTGTCAGCCCTCCCTGAGATGCGGGCCGCTCCGACGAAAGTTCAACTGGCGCTCGGCGACGCCCGAAACCCGGTGAGCAAGGTCGTCGTCGCCCACGGTGCGTACACGAACGGCGGGTATCCCGTTGCCCACACCTGCTTTGCGCACGGCATCGACCTGGTCGTGTACATCCACATCGACTTTGGGGAACTCCAGCGTCTGCGCGCCGAGGGCCGCGGCAACCTCATCGTCACGGGTCACCTGGCCGGTGATTCCCTCGGGTTCACACCCTTTCTGCGCGAGCTCAGAAAGCACGGGCTCGAGGTCACCACCTTCAGCGGGGCAATTGAGCCCTAAGTTTGCGTCTGTCGCGTCTATCGAGTCTCTCGCGTCTTGTTGCGTTCAAAGATTCGTCCGTAGACGCAATGGACGCGACAGACGCGACAAGACGTGCATTCCAGGCTGTCCGCCTTGTACAATGATCCCATGAGGACGGGCTGGCTCCTCGATTTGCGCGGTGGCCCCACACCGTACGCCGGCGCCTGGGAACTACAGAAGGCTCTGGTTGCCGCGCGGCAGCGGGAAGAGGTGACAGACGGCCTCATGCTGCTAGAGCATGAGCCGGTTTTTACGATCGGCCGTTCCGGACGGTCCGACCATCTCCTGTACCCGCGTGAGCTCCTCGCCGGCAAGGGGTTTGGAGTCTATGAGATCGAGCGCGGCGGCAGCGTGACCTACCACGGCCCGGGCCAGCTGGTAGGCTATCCCATCCTAGACCTGCGCTCATACCACGAAGACGTCGTGAAGTACATGCGGTCACTGGAGGAGACTATCATCCGCACGCTATTGGATTTCGGCATCGCCGCGCAGCGGCAGCGCGGTTACCCTGGAGCATGGATCGGCGAGGAAAAAATCGCCGCAGTCGGGGTCGCCGTCAAACGCAAGGTCACCATGCACGGCTTTGCCCTCAACGTCGATCCGGCGCTTGCGCACTTTGATTACATCAACCCCTGCGGGATCGGACGCCCTGTGACCTCGATGGCCCGTCTCGTGGGGCGGCCGCTGACGGTCGACGAGGTACGGCCGGTGTACGCGCGCCGGTTTTGCGAGGTGTTCGAACTGAATCTCGAGGCGGTCTCGCTTGACGATCTTCAGCGCGTCCTCTCTTCCAAGCACCCTGTCGCCGTTTCCGTCTAACCGATGACACGCAAGCGATTTGAAACGCGCGCAATTCATGATGGTCAGGATCCAGATCCGGCCACCGGCGCAGTGATGACGCCGATCTACCAGACCTCGACGTACGCGCAGCCTGAGCCGGCAGTTCACAAAGGGTACGACTACAGCCGGACCGCAAATCCGACGCGCACGGCGCTTGAGACCTGTCTGGCGTCGCTGGAGGATGCCACGTATGGCCTGGCCTTCGCATCGGGGATGGCCGCAATCACGACCATCGCCTACCTGCTCAACCCCGGCGACCGCGTCCTTGGCCCCGACGATGTCTACGGTGGCACGTACCGCCTCTTCGTCCGCGTCCTTCAGCGTTATGGAATTCAGCCGGCGTTCGTAGACATGACCGACCTCACCCGCGTGGAGGCGGCGATGGCCGCCCGGCCGCGGATGGTCGTGATTGAGACCCCCACGAACCCGTTTTTGAAGATCCTTGACATCGCGCGCATCGCCGAGCTTGCGCACGCCCACGACGCACTGGTGGTGGTTGACAATACGTTCGCGTCCCCGTACTTCCAGCAGCCGCTGGGTCTGGGCGCCGACCTCGTCGTGCACTCCACCACCAAATACCTGGGCGGTCACAGCGATGTTGTGGGTGGAGGCGTGGTGACGAGCAGCAAGGAGCTCTATGAGACCCTAAAGTTTCACCAGAACGCCGCCGGCGCGGTTCCCGGACCATTCGACTGCTGGTTGGTCCTGCGGGGGATCAAGACGCTGGCCGTGCGGATGGAACGTCACGCCTCAAACGCTCTGCAGGTGGCGCAGTTCCTCCGCGGCCATCCGGCCGTGGCGCGTGTCCTGTACCCGGGTCTGCCGGATCATCCCGGGCATCACCTGGCCGGCCGCCAGATGAAAGGGTTCGGTGGGATGGTGTCGGTTGTGCTCAAGGGCGGGGGGCAGGCCGCACGCGCGGCGGCCTCTGCGACGCGGGTGTTCGTTCTGGCGGAGAGCCTGGGGGGCGTCGAGTCACTCCTCGACCATCCCGCCAGCATGACACATGCGTCTTTGGCCGGTTCCCCGCTGCAGGTCGACGAAGGTCTCCTCCGGCTCTCAGTGGGCATTGAACACGTACAAGACCTGATTGACGATCTGGCCCAGGCGCTCGAGAAAGCGAAATGAGGGTCTCCCCAGTCTTCCCGGTCTCCCCAGTCTCCCCGGTCCAAACCCCGCAGTGAATCAGGTAGACTGGGAAGACCGGGTAGACGGGGTAGACTGCAGCGTGACAACGTGCTTATGGCGATAGTGTATATTCCGACCCCATTGCGTCAAGCGACCGGCGGTCGAAGCAAGCTGACTGCGTCCGGAAGGACCGTCAAAGAGTTACTCGATGGATTGGAACGCATCTACCCGGGTATCCGGCAGCAGCTGTGCGATGAGACTGGCGAGGTACGCAGCTTCATCAACGTCTTCGTCAATGGGACGGAGATTCGCCAGCTTGAAGGGCTCTTGACGCCGGTCCAGGACGCGGACGAGGTGTCGATTATTCCGGCAATGGCGGGTGGCCTCGACGAAGATAACGGCGGGATGCGGGAGCCGGGATCCGGGATCCGAGTGAGGCCGGACGTTGCTACGGATCCCTAATCCCGGATCCCTGATCCCGTACTGCGAGGAGTTGCGAGCATGTCCCGAAGAGTGAAGATCGCCCCGTCCCGCGGCGCCCGGCGTCCCGCCGCATCGCATGGTGCGGGGAGCGTGTCGGCGCCCTCTCGCATACGCCCGACCAGGCCTTCGACCGGTCCCGGACGCGCGGGGACGCCTGCCACGCCGGATGAGGTCTACGATACCGTCCTGGAGGTCATCGGGCGGACGCCGCTGGTTCGGCTCCACAAAGTCACTCGCGGCATCCGCGCCGACCTCGTCGCCAAGCTGGAGTATCTGAACCCCGGCGGTTCGGTGAAAGACCGCATCGGTCCGACGATGATCGAAGACGCCGAGCGGCGTGGGCTGCTGCGGCCGGGCGGCACGATCGTGGAGGCAACGTCCGGCAACACCGGCGTCGGGGTGGCCATCGCTGCGGCGGTGCGCGGATATCGCACCATCTTCGTCATGCCTGACAAGATGTCCGAAGAGAAGATCCGCCTGCTGCGGGCCTTCGGGGCGCGTGTGATCATCACCCCCACCGCCGTGGCACCCCAGGATCCGCGCAGTTACTATAGCGTGAGCCGCCGCATTGCCGAGGAGACACCCAACAGCTTCTACGCCAACCAGTACGCCAACCCGGCTAACCCACAGGCGCACTACGACACCACCGGCCCGGAGATCTGGCGGCAGGCCGGGGGACGCCTGGACGTGGTGGTAGCCAGCATGGGCACCGGAGGTACGATCTCCGGCGCCGGAAAATTCTTGAAGGAACGTCACCCGGGACTGCGGATCATCGGCGTCGACCCTGTGGGGTCTGTGTTCTTCGAATACTTTAAAACCGGCAAGCTGCCCGAGCCGCATACATACAAGGTAGAGGGCATCGGCGAAGACTTTCTCCCCAAGACGATGGACTTCTCGGTGGTTGACGACGTCGTGCAGGTCACCGACCGCGAGGCGTTCTTGACAACGCGCCGGCTGGTGCGCGAGGAAGGCCTGTTCTGTGGCGGCAGCAGCGGCGCGGCGGTGGCCGGCGGCCTGAAATACCTGCGCGCACTCCCCGACACAGGTGCGGGGCTGCGCGTGGTCGTGATCCTGCCGGATTCCGGCTCGCGCTATCTGTCGAAGATTTTCTCCGATGATTGGATGCGCGAGCACGGCATGCTGGAGATGGAACTGGGAACCGTCGGCGACCTGGTGAACGCGCGGACGATTCCGCTCGTCACAGCCACCCGCACCGATGCCGTCAGCGAAGTCATCGCCAAGATGAAACAGTACGACGTCTCACAACTCCCGGTGCTCGAGGACGGCCGGCTGGTCGGCATGATCAGCGAAGTGGATCTACTCACGCATCTGCTGGACGGCTCGCACCGTCCGTCCGATCCCATCCAGCCCATCATCGATCCTGCTCCGCCGGTTGTCGATCCCGACGGCTCAATCGATGGCCTGGCCGACATCTTTCTGTCTAGTAACGCGGCGGTCGTGGTGGACCATGGCACGGTGGCCGGGATCGTCACCAAGATCGACGTCATCGATCATCTTGCTAAGCGCCTCACACGCTAATCGATAGTCTTCCCAGTCTTTCAGGTCTGAAGGCTCAATGCCTCATGTCCGTGTACTAGACTGTGGAGACTGGGTAGACTCGTTTAGGAAGATGACTAACGACAAAGCGAACGTCCGGGCGGCCCTACGCTTGCCGGAGGGGCAGTCGTTGCCCGATCTGCGCATCGTGCCCCGGGCCCAGGTGCACCTGCACGAGGACACCGATCCCGCGCGGGTGCAGCGCCTGGTGACGGACCTGCGCGCCGACGGAATCCTGCGCAATCCGCCCGTCGCCGCGCCGCTCGCTCCGGACGGCTTTGTCGTCCTTGACGGCGCGAACCGCACCAGTGCGCTGCTGGCGCTCGAGGCGCCGATGGTGCTCCTCCAGGTGGTCGACTACGAAGATCCTGCGGTCAGACTGGACGTCTGGAGCCACCTGCTCACGCAGCCGGTCGACCTGCCTGCTCTCCTGCGCGCCAAGGGACTCTCTCTCCAAGACGTCGATCCAACCGTGGCGTCGCGCCGGTTATCCGGGCGGACCGCCGCCTGCTACGTGCTGACGTCAGCCCGGGCATTCGAAGTGTCCACCTCTCCGCACCGTTCCCTGGCCGCCACGCTGTCGGCAGTCGTGGAAGCATACAAGCCATCCAACCGCATCTACCGGGTGATGAGCACCGACCTCGGGGCGTTGAGGGAGGAGTACGGGTCCGTGGCAGCGCTGGTCGTGTTCCCCACGTTCACCAAGCGCGACATCGTTGACATCGCCCGCGCGCCGGTCAAGCTGCCCACCGGTATCACCCGCCACCTGATCCCCGGGCGCGCACTGCGAGTGAACATCCCTCTCGACGTGCTCATCTCGCCGGGCGACATCGACCAGAAGAATCGCTGGATGGCCGAAGAGATTCACCGTCGCCTGCTTGAGAACCGAATACGGTTTTATCCGGAATCGTCGTTTCTGTTTGATGAGTGACAGGTCGTGCGGGACCAAGTGAATAGTGAATAGTGACTGCCTGGTGAGCGCCGCGTGAGATTTTCCGGCAGACCTTGGTTTTCAACTATTCACTATTCACCATTCACTATTCACTCCTGATCTGGAATGTCTCCCGATTGTCAGAGTCCATATCCTACCGGAGAGTCGCTTCTCAAGGCCATCGGCAATACGCCTCTGCTCCGTCTTGCGCGGATTACCCAGGAACTGCCGCAACGCGTGGAGGTGTACGTCAAGGCCGAGTGGTTCAATCCAGGCGGCTCGGTGAAGGACCGGCCCGTCCGGCAGATCGTGCTTGACGCCGAACGCGACCGGCGGCTGGGGCCCGATCGAACCATCCTCGATTCGTCATCGGGCAACGCCGGCATCGCCTATGCGATGATCGGTGCCGCCAGAGGGTACCGCGTGCATCTGGTCGTACCCGGCAACGTCAGCGAGGAGCGCAAGCGCATCCTGCGTGCGTATGGGGCTCAGGTCGAATACTCCGATCCGCTGGAAGGTTCCGATGGGGCAATCCTGGTGGCGCGCCGCCTGTCGGAGCGAGGCCCCGACCGCTACTTCTATGCGGATCAATACAACAATCCCAGTAATCCGCGCGCACACTATGAGACGACCGGTCCAGAAATCTTCGCGCAGACGGCCGGGCACATCACCCACTTCGTCGCCGGGCTTGGTACGAGCAGCACCATCGTCGGCGCCGGCCGGCGCCTGCGCGAGTTGGCGCCCACCGTGCAGGTTGTGGCCGTGGAGCCGGACAGCGGCCTGCACGGCATCGAGGGATTGAAGCACATGGACAGTGCCATTGTGCCGGGGATTTATGACCCGTCCGTGCATCAGCGCAAGATCTCAGTCCGCACAGAGACCGCCTACGCGCTGGCCAAGCGCCTGGCGCGTGAGGAGGGATTATTGGTGGGCCAATCGTCGGGGGCGGCGGTGGCCGGTGCGCTGGAAGTCGCGCGCGACCTAGAAGAAGGCGTCATTGTCGTGGTCTGCCCCGACGGTGGGGATCGGTATTTGTCGACGGCGCTGTGGAGATGACTGCGGGATATTGTCATTGCGAGGGGCGCAGCCCCGTGGCAATCTCCAGCTGAGAGGAGATCGCTTCGCTACGCTCGCGATGACGGCGTAACAGGGGATCACCACGGCCCTGCGGCCCCGAACCACGCACTACGTTTGGGTTCAGGGCCCGGTCCCGCCTTTGATTTGGACCAGCTTTCTGCTATATAGTTGAGGATGACAGTGCTGGAGTTGAGTCGAGACCAGGCTGGGGCACTCATCAAGCACGCCGAGGAGGAATCTCCGAATGAGTGCTGTGGCCTGCTGGCCGGGCGCAACGGCCGGGTGGAACGGGTCTATCCAGGGACGAACGTCGACCACAGTCCCTATACGTACTTGATGGATCCGAAAGAGCAGCTGGCCGCGTTCAAAGAGATGGAGGCCGGGGGGCTGGATCTGGTCGGGATCTATCACTCGCACACGCATACGGCCGCGTATCCGTCCCGGACCGATGTCGCCAAAGCTTTCTATCCGGACGCGCTGTACGTGATCGTGTCGCTGGCACGGCGGGACGCACCAGACATCCGGGCGTTCCGGGTGGCAGATGGGCAGATAAGAGAAGAGAGTGTGATCGTGCGATGAAAGTATCGACTCGCGCGGAGTACGGGTTGCGGGCATTGATTGACCTGGCCAGCCACTACGGCGAAGGCCCGGTGCAGACGCATCAGATCGCCTCCCGGCAGGGGCTCCCCGAACCGTATCTCAACCAGCTGATGACATCGTTGCGACGGGCAGGTCTCGTGACCAGTAAGCGAGGGCCGGCCGGAGGACATGTCCTGGCGCGCGCTCCTGAGGCGATCAACCTCCGCGAGGCCTTTGATGTCCTCGAGGGCTCCACCGCACCGTGGTGGTGTGTGGAGTCTGACGATCCCGACTGTATCTACGCATCCGGCTGCGGACTGCGTCCGGTGTGGCAGGCCATCAACCAGGCGGTAGAGCGCGTGCTCGGCGAGATGTCGCTTGCCGATATCTCGAAGGTCCGGCAGCCGGTCGGGCGGGCGTAGCGGGTCGCCGGCCGAAGCGCGGTTGAGCCTCCGGGGTAGCTCGGTGGTGTGGCCAGGGGGGTTGGTCTCCCTGGTCCATTTTGTTTTTCGATGGTGGTTGGACTGGTAACCAGGGGAATGCGGACATCCCCCCCAGACGTTGTGCCGGGTGTCCGCGATGGGAGCGACGGTCTTGGCATCACAAACTGCTCCAGTAACCGCTGACGACCGGGAACGGTTTCAGGCGCTGGCCGAAGAGCACCTGGATAGCCTGTTCCGGGCCGCCCTGCGTCTGACGCGGAACCGCACCAGAGCCGAGGACCTCCTGCAGGAAACCTTCCTGCGCGCCTGGCGGTCATTCCATACCTTCAAGCCCGGCACCAACGCGCGGGCCTGGCTGTACAAGATCCTGATGAACGCTTACATCGACGGCTACCGCAAGGCGACCCGAGAACCTGAGATCGTCGATCACGAAGACGTCGATGAATTCTACCTGTATACGAAAGTGCAGGAGAGTGACGATTTCCGCCGGGCCGGAGATCCTGAGGAGGTCCTGCTGGCCCGCCTGATGGACGCGGACGTCAAGGGCGCACTCGACAGCCTGCCTGACGCCTTCCGCGAAGTGGTGATTCTCGCCGACATCGAAGGATTCTCGTACAAGGAGATCGCGGACCTGCTCCGCATCCCGATCGGCACAGTGATGTCGCGGCTCCATCGTGGCCGGCGCCAGCTTCAGGTGAAACTGTGGGAGTACGCAAAGCGAGCACATTACGTCAACGCCGACAAGCCTCCGGCGGGAAGTGGCGGCAGATGACGGAACTGGACTGCGAGCAAGTCCTACAGCTGGTGTGGCAGTTCCTTGACGGCGAGATGGACGACACCCGGTATCTGGAAATCCAGGCGCACATCGCCGCCTGTGCGGAGTGCGGACCCCGGTATCAGTTTCAGCGCCGGCTGCTGGCGCTCGTCGAGCTCAAATGCCGCGAAGGCCCCGTGCCGACAGAGCTCAAACGAAGACTGTTTCGACTTCTAGAGGAATAGATTCCGGAGTGAACTGCGGGATACGGGATCCGGGATCTGGGATACGAAACCCATTTTGTCATTGCGAGGGGCGCAGCCCCGAAGCAATCTTCTTGAGCAGGGATCGCCACGGCCCTGCGGGCCTCGCGATGACTCCGTCAGGACTGGATCCTCTCGGATCCCTAATCCCGGATCCCTAATCCCGCAGTTGTAGTATCATAAGGACTGCGGAGGGCGGGAGGCTACGCGATGGCTGCCCTCCGCATTCTGCTGGTCGATGATCACCGTGTCATCGCCGACTCCCTGGCGAGGCTCTTGCAAGACGATCCCACCATCCAGATCGTAGGTATCGCGGCGACCGGCCCGGAGGCTGTCTCCCTGGCTCGCCTCTTGCATCCATCTCTCGTCGTGATGGATATCGGACTTCCCGGCATGGACGGTGTGGAGGCCACCTGGACCATCCGGCGGCAGTGTCCCGAGGTGCAGGTCTTGATGCTGACGATGTTTGAGCAGGATGCCTTCGCGATCGACGCCCTGCGCGCGGGCGCCGCCGGTTACCTCCTAAAAACAGCGACCCAGGCAGAGTTATTTCAGGCGATCCACACGGTGTGCGAGGGTGAAGGGCTGGTGTACCCGCGTACCGCAACCGCCGCTTTCCAGCGGGCCGCGTCACCGCGAAGCCGCCAGCAGGACCCCGGTGCCTTGTCTCGCCGCGAACTCCAAGTCCTACAGCTCGTGGCTGCGGGCGCCGATATCAGCGCGATTGGGCGGCAACTCCTGTTGAGTCCTCACACTGTCCGCAACCATCTTAAGGGCGTCTACCGGAAGCTGGGTGTCCACGGCCGCGTTGAAGCAGCAGCCTATGCTGTCCGGCGAGGCCTGATCAAGAGCTAATTGCGGGACCAGGGACCTGGGACCAGACTATTGTGGAGGGGCCGTTGCTGGTCCCCGGACGCTGGTCCCCGGTCCCGTGGTTTCGCATGGCTCAGTCCGGCTACCCCTCATCAGCCCACCTGGGTCTAGGCAAACTTTGGTAAATCGTGAATGGTGATCTGTGAGTGAGTCGCCATCCTCCAGAGGCGGTGAGTCCGATGTCCCAGGCCGCATCGAAACGTGTTTCTGGTCCCCTGGTTCTTTGGTCGTCTGGCCCCCCGGCGGAGGGGGTCGCCGAACCGGTTGCGCGAGCGGAGCCTGCGCTGGATCGCCTTCCCGTGCGGTTGGATGGGGAGATCCGTCTGCTTCCGATAGCGGATGTCCTCTACTGTTACGCGAATGGCGACCGCACGATGCTGGTCACGCGGACCGGCGAACTGCGGAGCCATCTTAGCCTCTCTCGACTCGCCGAACGCCTGGAGCCGTTTCGTTTCTTTCGCTGCCACCGCGCGTACCTGGTAAATCTGGGCAACGTCTGCAGCGTGATCCCCTGGACGCGAAATGCCTTCAGCCTGACGCTGGAAGGGGGGAAGGAGGTGCCGCTCAGCAAGCACCGCGTGGGCGAGTTACGGAAACTGCTGAACTGGTAACGGATCCTATTTGTCATTGCGAGGGCCACAGGCCCGAAGCAATCTCTCAGATCCACGAGATTGCTTCGCCCCTTCGGGGCTCGCAATAACACTATGCTCTGTGGACTATCCAGCTTTTGCCGCCGCCTTTTCGGCAGCCTTTTCTTTATGCTCCATGATAGAAGAGGAGTGGCCCGGGAATGCGGAGGCACTCGGGTTGATAAAGGTCACCGCGTTGTTGATCGCGGTCGCGGCCTCGCCGAATCCGGTGGCGATGAGCTTCAGCTTCCCGGGATAGGCGGCGACGTCCCCGGCCGCGTAGATCCCGGGTATGTTCGTCTCCATTTTCGTATTGACGACGATGGAATCATCCTGGATCTGCAGGCCCCACTCGCGGATCGGTCCCAGGTTGCTGACCAGACCCAGGAATGCGAGGACGGCGTCGACCTTCAGGACCTCCTCGGTCTGTGCCTTGTTCTGGAAGATGACGGCCTCCCGCACCTGGCTGTCACCCCGGATGGCCCGCAGCTCGTAGAAGACCTTCACCTTGATAGGAGAGGCTAACAGTTTCTTCACGCTGTCCTCGTGCGCGCGGAACGCATCGCGCCGGTGGATCAGCGTAATCTCCGTCGCGTAGTCCACCAGCCCCAGCGCCCAGTCCAGCGCCGAATCGCCGCCGCCGATGACCAGCAGCCGCTTGCCGCGGAAATCTTCCTTCCGGCGGACGGCAAAGTACAGCCCTTTGCCGATCCATTGGTCGAGTTCCGGCCGCTTGAACGTCTTGGGTGTGAATGCGCCGATGCCGGCCGTGATCACCACCACCTTGGTCGGGTGCTCGCCCAGGTCGGTTCCCAGACGGATCGTGCCGTCCGGCAGGCGGTCCAGCGTCTGCACGGACTCGTTGAGTTGGACCGCCGGGTGGTACTGCATCGCCTGCTCGACCAGATTGGTGACGAGGTCCTTGCCCAGAATCTTCGGAAAGCCGGCCACATCGTAGATGTACTTGTCCGGATACAAGGCGGTGACCTGACCCCCCAGGTCGGGCTGGCTGTCGATGAGTTTGGTCCGCAGGCCCCGGAACCCGGCGTAGTATGCGGCAAACAGCCCGGCCGGGCCCGCGCCGATGATCGTCAGGTCATAGATATCGTTTGATGCCATTGCCTTACCCTCCATAGCAACCTCGCCATTATAGCATTCCCGAAAAATAGCGACCAACCGCACCGCAGCGTCGACGTTCATACGCACGCGCGTGGTTAATCGGTGTGCAGGGTGTATAATGCGCCCGGCCGAAGATACCCCCACTTCCGGCGCCGTGGTACAATCGAATTCGTAGTAAATTGGTCAAGAATCTCTGACAGGAGGCCTGCATGACACTGAAGACCCGTCCCGGCCCGCTCCTCACCAAGGACCAGATGGAGCGATACTCCCGCCAGACCATCCTCGAGGAAGTCGGGCTCCAGGGACAGCGCAAACTACTGGACAGCAAAGTCCTGATCGTCGGCGCAGGCGGCCTGGGCAGCCCGGCGGCGATCTATCTTGCCGCGGCTGGAATTGGCACGCTAGGCATCGTGGACGGCGATCGTGTGGATTTGTCCAACCTGCACCGTCAGGTGATGCACTTTACCCACGACATCGGCCGCCCCAAGACCCAGTCGGCCCGCCGCACGCTGGAAGACATCAACCCTGACATCACCGTTGTTCCACACCAGACCGTACTGACAAGCGAGAACGCGTTGGAGATCATCGCCGGCTACGATGTCGTCATCAATGGCAGCGACAACTTTCCAACGCGCTATCTGGTGAACGATGCGTGCGTGATGCTCCGCAAGCCGCTCGTCGACGCCAGTATCTTGAAGTGGGAAGGGCAGGCCACGGCGTTCCTGCCAGGCCGCGGCTGCTACCGCTGCCTGTTCCCCACCCCCCCGCCTCCGGGCACGGTGCCCAGCTGCGCGGAGGGGGGAATCATCGGTGCGCTGGCCGGGTACATGGGAACCCTGCAGGCGATCGAGGCGATCAAGATCCTCCTGGAAAGGGGGGAGACGCTCGCCAACCGGCTGCTCATCTACGACGCGCTTATCGGCGAGGTGCGCACGCTGCGTTGGAATCGCAACCCCGACTGTCCGGTCTGCGGCGACCAGCCGACCATTACTGCGCTCATCGACTACGAGGCGTTCTGTGGGGTGCCGGGGCGCGAGCCGTCGCATGCGCCCGCCGCCGCGGTCATCACCGCGACCACGCCGGTGGTGACGGTGGCTGAGGCCAAGGCGATGCTGGATCGCGGCCAGGCACAGCTGATCGATGTACGAGAGGTCTGGGAGTGGGTCACGGCCCGCATCCCCGGCGCTGCGCTCATCCCCATGGGTGAGATTCCCCAGCGCATGCAGGAGATCGCCAAAGACCGCACCGTGATCATCCACTGCGCCACCGGTCAGCGCAGCGCGACGGTGACCGACACACTGCGCCGCGCCGGGTACGAGCGTGTGTTCAACCTGGCCGGCGGCATCGTGGCCTGGATGAATGAACAGCTTCCGGTTGAGGCGGGAGCGCCGGAGAAACAGTGAATAGTGAGGGTCAGGCGGCGACAACGACAGTCTCTGGATCGGCTGATTCACTATTCACTATTCACGATTCACGCTCCGTTATGCGCCAGGCCGTCCTCCTGGAACCCAGGCGTATCGAGCTGATTACACGTCCTGTCCCCGCGCCCGGACCCGGCGAAGTCCTGCTGCGCGTCCGCGCCGCACTCACTTGTGGCACTGACCTCAAGACCTACCGGCGGGGGCACCCCAAAGTCCCCTTTGGGCCATTCGGGCATGAGTGCGCCGGCGACGTCGCCGCTGTGGGCGGCGGGGTCAGCCATGTGCGCGAAGGCGACGCTGTGGTGCCGACGCCCACCGCGCCGTGCGGGCTCTGCGGTCCTTGCCGGCAGGGACGCGAAAACCTGTGCGAGCGCCAGTTTGAAGGTATTGTGTTGGGCGCCTACGCCGACTACCTGCTCGTGTCCGAGAAAGTGGCGGCCCGGCATCTCCTGCGCAAACCCGATGAGATCTCCTACATCGAGGCCGCGTTTCTGGAGCCGCTCTCCTGCGTCATCCACGCGTGGGACCGGCTGCGGCCGCGGCCGGCGGAACAGGTGGCCGTGGTCGGACTAGGCGCGATCGGCCTCCTGCACGTGAAGATGGCAAAAGCCATGGGCGCACGCGTCATCGCGATGGGTCGTCGACGGGAGCGCCTGGAGCTGGTGGCACGACTGGGTGCCGACGGGGTTGTGGACATGGAGCACGATGACGTCGCCGGCCGGATCCGCGACCTTAGCGGCGGCGTGGGATGCGACGTCGTCATCGAGTGCACCGGCAGCCCCGCGGTCTGGGTGGAGGCGCCGGGATGGGCCGCGCCGGGCGGGCGGGTGGTGCTGTTTGCCGGCCTCGCGGCGGGGACACGGGTCGCATTCGATGCGACTCGTCTGCACTACGAAGAGGTCGATATTCTCAACTCCTTCCACTACCGGCCGCGCGACGTCGAAGAAGCATACCAGCTGCTGGCGAGCGGCACGATTGATGTCCGCCCTCTGGTGACCGGCGTAAAAGAACTGACCAGCATTGTGGATGTCTTCGCCTCGCTGGACCGTGGGAACGGCGTGAAATACGCCATCCTCCCTGAGGCGCGGGCGTGGGAGTAGAAAGTCTGCGATCGATTGCCGCCACGACAACCCGCGCGATCGTGTATCACACCAGCGATGACCTGCGCCTGGAAGAGGTCCGCTTGCCTGCGCTGAAACCGGGAGAGCTGCTGGTGCGGATCCGCGCCTGCGGCCTGTGTCCCGGTGAGGCGATGGACTGGTATATGGCGGGCAAAGCGCCGCTGGTTCCGGGTCACGAGCCGGTTGGTGAAGTCGTGGGGACGGGCGAAGGGGTGGCAGGCTACGCCTCCGGAGACCGTATCTTCGTGCACCATCACGCGCCCTGTCTGGTCTGCCGTTACTGCCGGCGTGGTGACTACGTGCATTGCGGAACGTTTAGACGATCGAGGCTCATCCCGGGCGGACTGTCCGAGTTTGCCATCGTGCCCGCGGAGGTCGTGCGCGCCGACGTGCTGAGGATTCCTCCCGGCCTCTCCGACGAGGCGGCGACGTTTGTGGAGCCGCTGGCCTGTGTGGTCAAGGCTGCACACCGCGCTGGAATCGGCCCGGGCGATCGGATCCTCGTGATCGGGCTCGGCGTGATGGGGATGCTGCACGTGTTGCTGGCCCGGCGGCTTGGGGTAGAACTCATCATTGGCGCCGACCGCGTGTCCTCGAGACTGTCGCGCGCCGCGCAGTTGGGTGCCGATCAGGTGGTCGACGTGACGCGCGAATCGCTCCCCGATGCAGTGCGCGCCCGCACCGACGGGGCCGGCGCCGACGCGGTAGTAGTAGGGCCGGGCACCATTGAGGCGATCCAGCTGGGCTTCGACTGCGTGGCGCCGGGGGGCACGCTGTCGCTGTTCACGCCCACGCCGCCTGACGTCGTCTGGCCGTTTCCTGTGCACGAAGCTTACTTCCGAGAGATCACCGTGGTCCCCAGCTACTCCGCCGGCCCGCCGGAGACCAAAGACGCCCTGCAGTGGTTGGCCGCAGGCTTGCCGGTAGAGGCGCTGGTGACCCACCGC
Source organism: Candidatus Segetimicrobium genomatis (assembly GCA_005882335.1). Taxonomy (GTDB): domain Bacteria; phylum Sysuimicrobiota; class Sysuimicrobiia; order Sysuimicrobiales; family Kaftiobacteriaceae; genus Telluricultor. The sequence continues at coordinate 10,937 of VBAP01000078.1, read as the reverse complement.
TACTCCCTGGACGGAGCCGCCGAAGGATACCGCCTGGTGCGCGAGGCCACCGAGGCGTTGAAGGTCGTGGTGCGTCCGTGAGCGGGCATCCTGAAGACAGCAGCTGCGAACTGCCCGGCGCCTCGCCGGCGGACGGTCGGCGGCATCGCCAGTTTGACGGCGCGGCATGGGATGGGGTCACTCCACGGGTCTATAAGCTCGGCGGGTCATCGGTGCCCGGTGCGGCGTGGCGGGATGTGGTCCGGCATACGCTGGCCGGCGGCGCGGGTGAGCCGATGGCGTTTCAGTTGCGGTACTTTGAGATCGAGCCAGGCGGCTACTCGAGTTTGGAGAAACACCGGCACGTCCATACGATCATCGTCCTCCACGGCGCCGGCAGGGTGGTTGTGGGCCGCGAGGTGTTCGACGTCGCTCCATTTGACTTCGTGTATGTTCCCCCGAATGTGCCGCATCAGTTCGTGAACGCCGGCGCCGCAACGTTCGGCTTCCTGTGTCCCGTCGACGCCGACCGCGACCCGCCGCAACCCCTCAATAACGAAGAACTTCACGAACTGTTGAGTGATCCGAGGGTTCGCGAGGCTTTGCGCGTACAGGAAACTACGGGATCCGGGATCCGGGATTAGGGACCCGTTCCCATGTTGTCATTGCGAGGGGCGCAGCCCCGAAGCGACGCCGCAGGCGTCGTTGCGAGACCCGAAGGGTCGTGGCAACCTCCTCCGTCGGAATGAGGTTGCTTCGCTTCGCTCCCTGATCCCGCAGTTTGACTTGTCCTTCCGTAGCCTCTAGAATGGCCGTGGAGGGTCTACCTGGATGATTACCATTACGGATCAAGCTGCCACGAAACTGAAGGAGCTCCTGGAGACCCAGGAGCAGCCGGGCCAGTACCTGCGGTTGTTTATTCAACCGGGCGGGTGCGAGGGGTTTTCGTACGGCATGGGGTTCGACGCCGAGCGCCGCAATGACGACCAGATCTTCGAGCGCGGCGGCGTGCAGGTCCTCGTGGATGCCAATAGTCTCCAATACCTGAGCGGTGCGCAGATCGACTACACGAAATCGACCTTTGGCGAAGGCTTCACGGTCCGCAACCCCAACGCCGTCTCCACCTGCGGGTGCGGACATTCGTTCAAGACGCGCCACGACGCAGGCCAGCCGGAGCCGTGCGACGAGGCGACGCCGCAGACGCAAACGACACAGGCGTAGATGTAACTCCGGAGCCACCTGGCCGTTAGTCCAAGTATTGCAACCCAGGTGACTAGGAGCGGTTGTTCGGACGAGGCAGTCAGGTCTCATGGCAGGTCTCTGAGGAGCGCAGCGATGGCGGAGCAGGTCCAAACGCAGGAGGGCAGTCTCCGGGAACGGGTGGAGCAGGTGCTGGACAACATCCGACCCTACATCCAGGGCGACGGAGGCGACATCGAGCTTCTTGACGTCGCGGACGGCGTCGTGCAGATCCGCCTGGCAGGCGCGTGTGTCGGGTGCATGCACTCCATGATGACCCTGCAGGCCGGCGTGGAGCGGATGCTGAAGGAAGCGGTCCCCGAGATCAAGGCTGTCGAGGCGATGCCCTTCTAGACGAAAGGGCGGGATTAGGGATTCGGGATTAGGGATTCGATCAACTGCAAAGAAACGAGAGAGGCTCCCAGAGATGTGAGGGAGCCTCTTGAATTCCGGCGCGCGCATGTGTGTAGTGGTATTCTGATCCCGGATCCCTGCTCCCGGATCCCGCAGTTAGGTTTGCCATGTCGACTCCCTGGACGCACATCCTCAAGAAGGTCGACGATTACCGCTGGGAGATTCCCACGTCCTACAAACCCGGCATGCGGGTGCCCGGGCTCGTGTTCGCCGACGAGCGCATGCTGCGGCAGATTGCCGAAGAACAAGCACTCGAGCAGGTGGCAAACGTCGCGACGCTGCCGGGCATCGTCAAGTATTCACTCGCGATGCCCGATATTCACTGGGGCTATGGCTTCCCTGTGGGTGGTGTTGCTGGGTTTGACCTCGACGAGGGGATTATTAGTCCTGGCTCGATCGGTTTTGACATAAATTGTGGCGTGCGTCTCATCCGGACCGATCTCCGCGAGGAGCAGGTGCGAGAGAAACTACAGTTGATCGTCGATCGCCTGTTCGCCGCTGTGCCCTCTGGCATCGGCTCCACCGGCCGCATCAAAGTAGACATGAGGCACATTGACGATGTTCTGAGCGGCGGCGCGAAGTGGGCGGTCAAGAACGGTTACGGCTGGCCGGATGACCTCGAGATGATCGAAGCAGGGGGTGCGCTGGAATCGGCCGATCCCGATGCCGTCAGTCAGGCTGCCAAACAGCGGGGGCGCGGGCAGATCGGTACACTTGGATCTGGTAACCACTTCCTGGAAGTGCAGGTTGTGGACCAGGTGTACGATCGAGAAGCTGCGCAGGCGATGGAAATCGCGGAGAAAGGACAGGTCGTAGTCTTCGTTCACTGCGGATCGCGGGGTCTCGGCCATCAGGTCTGCACGGATTACCTGCGTACTGCCGATCGGTCGGCCCGTGAGCACGGCATTACCCTCGTAGATCGGCAGCTAGCCTGCATGCCTTTCAAATCCCCCGAAGGTCAGGAGTATCTCAGTGCCATGAGCGCGGCGGCGAACTTCGCATGGGCCAACCGGCAGATGATCATGCACTGGGTACGCGAGGCATTCAGCAGCGTGTTCGCTCAGAGTGCCGAGTCGCTGGGAATGCACCTCGTGTACGACGTCGCGCATAACATTGGGAAAGTCGAGGAGTACGAGGTCAACGGCCAACAGAAACCACTGGTGGTACACCGCAAGGGTGCGACACGCGCCTTCCCGCCAGGCCATCCAGAGATTCCGGCCAAGTACAAGCGCATCGGCCAGCCTGTCCTCATCCCCGGCGACATGGGCCGCTACTCATTCATTGCAGTCGGGACCGAGGAGGCGATGCGCCTCTCGTTCGGGTCGACCTGTCACGGCGCCGGCCGGGTGATGGGCCGCAAGCAAGCCGTCCGCACGCTGGCCGGCGTGGACGTCGCCGAGCAACTGCGCCAGCAGGGCATTCTGGTCCGCGCCCAGGACCGCGGCCTTCTGGCTGAGGAGGCGCCGGCTGCCTACAAGGATGTTGCCGACGTCGTCGGGGTCTGCCAGGCCGTTGGCATTAGCCGGCGCGTCGCGCGGGCCCGGCCTCTCGGCGTCGTAAAGGGCTAACTTCGGGATTGGGGAATAGGGATTGGGGATTAGGACCTGCGACGATCCGACCGCAGTTTTTCTAATCCCTAATCCCAAATCCCTAATCCCGCAGTTTCATTTGGAGGCAATCATGCCAGAGCGTGAGTCTCCACCCTTGGCAGAGTTTCCTCTGAAAGGGTTGTGGTTCTACGATCGCTACACGGAATCCGAGGTCCATGCCCACCGCTGTGGGCGGGTCGTGGCCCGCGCGCAGACGGCCTACCAGGATGTGGTCATTCAGCAGTTCGACCACCTGGGCCGGTGTTTGATCGTCGACGGAAAGATTCAGTCCGCCGAAGTCGACGAGTACATCTATCACGAATTGCTCGTGCATCCGGCGATGATCGCCCATCCCAACCCCAGGCGTGTCCTGGTCTGCGGCGGCGGCGAAGGAGCGCCGCTGCGCGAGATCCTGCGCCATTCCGCGGTCCAATCGGTGGTCATGGTCGATATCGATCGAGAGCTGGTGGCGCTCTGCCATGAGCATCTGCCGTCATGGCACGGCGGCGCCTTCGACGATCCCCGGGTGCAGGTGCGTCATGGCGATGCGCGCGCCTATGTCGAACAGGCCTCCGAGCGGTTCGACGTCGTCATCAACGACATTACTGATCCGATCGAGGGCGGCCCGAGCAAACTCCTCTTCACGCGCGAGTTCTACACCTCTGTCGGGCGGGTGCTCGACCAGAACGGAATCTTTGTCACGCAGGCCATCGGCGTTCACTATGATTCCGGCGACCGGCTGCACGCCGCCATCCACCGAACGGTCCGGGAGGCATTCCCCCACACCCGGTCCTATTGCGACTTTGTCATGTCGTTTGACTACCCGTGGGCGTTCGTGGCCGGCTCTCGCCGGGCCGTCTGGGATGGGCTGTCCTCCGCTGAAATCGACCGGCGCCTGCAGGCCCGCAACATCCGGCTGCGCTTCTACGATGGCGAAACACATATGCGAGTCATGAGCCTGCCCTTACCACTGCGAAAACTCATTGCCGACGAGAAGACGGTCATTACGGATGAGGAGCCGCTCACAGTAGAATAGTCTACCCAGTCTCCCCGGTCTCCCCAGTCTCACGGAAACTAAACTTGGGACGTTCTGTAGAAAGCAGTTTGCAGTAGACCGGGTAGACTGGGAAGACAGGGAAGACTGGGTAGACTGAAATCTGGCAAGAGGGTTTTCTTGCGGATTGAGCTCACCGACGAGCAGAAGCTGATTCATCGTACCGTGCGCGACTTCGCGGCGGCTGAACTTAAGCCGCACGCCGCGACTAGGGACCGGGAAGGTAAGTTTCCCCTTGACCTCGTCCCCAAGCTGGCGTCGTTGGGACTGCTGGGGCTTACCGTTCCGCAGGAGTACGGCGGAGCGGGGCTCGATACGGTCAGCGCCATGCTGGCGATCGAGGCCGTGGCCTGGGGGGACGCGTCCATCGCTCTGACGGTGGCGTCGCATAACTCTCTGTGCACCGGCCACATCCTCCTCTTCGGCAATCCAGAACAGAAGCGCCGCTACCTGCCTCGCCTGGCGCAGGGACAGGCCTTGGGAGGCTGGTGCCTCACCGAGCCGGTTGCCGGCAGCGACGCCGCCGCCATCGAAACCCGCGCGGTCCGCCGGGGGAACGGCTGGGTCCTCAACGGCGCCAAGACATTTGTCACGCAGGGCAGCGTGGCAGGCGTCTACGTCGTGCTCGCCGTGACCAATCGAGGGGCCGGCCGTCACGGCATCTCCACGTTTGTCGTGGACCGGAACGTGCCCGGCCTGCGCACCGGCAAGAAAGAAGACAAGCTCGGCCTGCGCGCCAGCGATACCGCAGAAGTCGTCTTCGACGACTGCCAGGTGCCGGAGGAAATGCTCATCGGCGCGGAGGGTGAGGGGTTTCGCCAGGCGATGCGTGTGCTGGAACGCGGGCGCATGGGAATCGGAGCGATGGCGGTCGGTCTCGGCCGTGCCGCTCTGGATGACAGCATCGCCTACGCCTCACAGCGAAGGGCGTTTGGCAAAACGCTCGCCGAGCATCAAGCCATTCAGTTCATGATCGCCGACATGGCGATGGAGCTGGATGCGGCCTGGCTGCTGGTGCTGCGCGCGGCGCAACTGGCGGACTTGAGGCAACCGTTCCGCCGCGAAGCCTCGATGGCGAAGCTGTACGCGTCCGAAGCTGCGGCCCGCGCGACCAGCAAAGCGGTACAGATCCACGGCGGCTACGGCTTCATCAAAGACTATCCGGTCGAACGCTATTACCGCGACGTCAAGCTCACCGAGATCGGCGAGGGAACCTCTGAGATTCAGCGAATCATCATCGCCAAATCCCTTTTGGAGGGAGAACGGCGGGATTAGGGGTTCGATGCCACGATCTGAGCTGAGGTCACATCCGTTCCTGGCGCGTCTCGACCAGGGTGTTCTGCTGGCGGACGGCGCGATGGGGACCCTGGTGTATGCACGGGGGGTGTCGTTTGATCAGTGCTTCGATGAATTGAATCTCAGCCGGCCGGAACTCGTCCGTCAGATCCACCTGGACTATGTCGAGAGCGGCGCGGAACTCATCGAGACGAACACCTTTGGCGCCAACCGTTTCAAGCTCGGCCAGCACAACCTCGCTCACCGTGTGGCGGAGATCAGCCATGCCGGCGCCGCCCTGGCCCGCGAGGCGGCCGGCACCGCGAACCGTCAGGTCTTTGTCGCCGGCTCCATGGGCCCGATTGGCCGGCCCATGGCGCCGCTGGGTGCTGTCACGCCGGAAGAAGTGCGCAGCGCCTACGCCGAGCAGGCCGCCGCGCTGGTCGAGGGTGGAGCGGACGTCCTCATCCTGGAGACGTTCACCGACCTGAACGAATTGCTGGAGGCCGTGCGCGGCGTGCAGGAGACGACGACCGTCCCGCTCATCGCGCAAATGACATTCACGCAGGAGGGCAAGACGATCGTGGGGCACGAGCCGCGCGAGATTGTTCGGGCGCTGGAACAGATGGGCGTGGAGGTCGTCGGCGCGAACTGCAGCGTGGGCTCGCAGGGGATTCTTGATGTGCTGCAGCAAATGGCCGCAAGCGTCACCCGAGCCCGGTTGTCGGCGATGCCCAACGCTGGTTTCCCCGCCTATGTCGGCGGCCGGTACATCTACTTTTCCACGCCTGCGTACATGGCGGGATACGCTACACAACTCGCCGCGGTGGGCGTTCGCGTCATCGGGGGATGCTGCGGCACCACTCCCGAGCACATCGCGGCAATGCGGCACGCGCTGGCTGAACCGGTCGCGCGCGCGGCCGATCTGACGATTCCCGCCGAGTTGCGGTCATCCCGCCCGGCCGAACCCGAGCCCGCCGCACGACCCCAAACACCCACTCCGCTGGCCCAGAAGCTCGGGCGGACCTTTGTCGTCTCAGTGGAGATCGATCCGCCGCGTGGCGTGCATGACCGCCGCGAGCTGGATGGGTGCCGGCGCCTCAAGGATGCCGGCGTTGACGTGATCGACGTCGCAGACAACCCGATGGCCCGCCTGCGCATGAGCCCCTGGGCGATGTGTGCGCGCATCCAGTCCGAGGTCAGCCTGGAGACGGTGTTGCACTTTACCACGCGCGACCGGAACCTGATGCGGCTGCAGTCCGACCTGCTGGCGGTACACGCGCTGGGAGTGCGCAACGTGCTGGTCCTGCGAGGCGATCCCCCGCAAATGGGGGACTACCCCAACGCGACGGCGGTCTCAGACGTCAAACCATCCGGTCTGGTCCGGCTCATCAAGAAGTTCAATCAGGGCCATGACGTAGCCGGGAATGCCATCGGTACGCCGACCGGGTTCACCGTCGGTGTGGCGCTCAATCTGGCCGCCCCTGATCTCGATCGCGAGGCCAGAATCTTGGAGCGCAAGATGGCCGCCGGTGCGGATTTCATCTGTACGATGCCGATCTATGAGCCGGAAGCCCTCGATCGCTTCGAGCGCATCATGGGTGGGCTGCCCCGGCCGGCGCTGATCGGAGTGCTTCCGCTGGTCAGCCACCGGCATGCGGAGTTCCTCCACAACGAATTGCCGGGGTTTGCCGTCCCGGCGTGGGTACGCGACCGCATGCGTCTGGCCGCCGATGGACGGCAGGAAGGGATCGGGGTCGCGCACGAGCTGATGGAGGCTGTCCGTTCTCGAGTCGGCGGCGTCTACTTGATCCCGTCGTTTGGACGCTACGACGGCGTGCTGGAACTGGTGCGCCTTGCGAGACAACCAGCAAAAACATAAACTGACAAAGGCGGGATTGGGGATCCGGGATCAGGGATACGAAACTCAGGTAGTCATTGCGAGGGGCGCAGCCCCGAAGCAATCTCTTTAAACGGGGGATCGCCACGGCCCCTACGGGGCCTCGCAATGACCTCGTCAAGGACCGGCTCCCAGTCCCGGAGTTGTGCGAACAGGAGACTCAGTTGATCACAACCGTAGTTGGAAATTATCCGAAGATCCCCGACATGCCTGCGCCCGGAAAGTGGCGAAGCGCGGTCGAGAAATTCCAGAAGGGACAATTGACCGAGGCCGAGCTGCGCCAGGTGGAAGACGAGGTCACACTGGAAGCGATCCAGGATCAGGTGGATGCCGGGGTGGATCTGATCACCGACGGCCAGATCCGGTGGGAGGATGGCCAGACCCACTTCGCCAGGCGGCTGCGTGGCCTGTCGATCAACGGGCTGCAACGTTATTTCGATACCAACATCTACTTCCGCGAACCTGTGGCTGAGGGCGAGATCGCCTGGGTCGAGCCGATCTCTGTGCGGGACTTCGAGTTCGCCCGCCGCCACAGCCCCAGGCCGGTGAAGCCGGTGGTCACCGGGCCGTTCACTCTGGCCAGGCTGGGCCGGAACGCATACTATCAGTCCGGACGGGAGTTCGTTCTGGCGCTGGCCCGTGCCCTCAACGCCGAGCTGCGCGCGCTGCAGGAGGCGGGCGCTGAGATCATCCAGGTTGACGAACCCGCCCTGTGCCGGTACAAGCAGGAGTATCCCTTGTTTGCCGAGGCCATGACCGTCCTCGTGGACGGCGTGAATACCAAGAAAGTCCTGTGCACCTACTTCGGCGATGTCGATGGTATGTACCCACAGCTGCTGCAGCTGCCATTCGAGGTGATCGGACTCGACTTTGTGGCCGGATATCGCAATTGGGACGTCATCGCGCGCGCCCCGTTTACCAAGACGTTGATGTGTGGCATCCTCGATGCCCGGAATACCCGGCTGGAGACAGTCGATGAAATCGGGCGGGCCATCCGGCGCATCACCGACGTCGTGCCACCCGACCGGGTGATGGTCGCCCCCAGCGCAGGGCTGGAGTTCTTGCCACACGGGGTGGCGAAGCGGAAGCTCCAGCGGCTTGTGGAAGGCACCCGCGCCGCCAGCCAGGCCCTGAAAGGAGTGCAGGCGTGAGCCTCCCTTTGCTCCCAACCACTGCGGTCGGCAGCTACCCGAAACCCGCCTATCTGCTCGAGGCGCGGCGCAAGTTCCTCCGCAAGCACCTTTCCAAGGAAGAACTCACGGAACTGGAGCGCCGCGCAACGCGTGAATGGATTCAGATCCAGGAAGACGCCGGCATGGACCTCCTCGTGGACGGCGAGCAATACCGCGGAGACATGGTCGCCTACTTCGCCGACGAGATGGAAGGGTTTGCCATCGCCGGTCTCGTGCGCTCATACGGGAACCGGTACTATCCCAAACCGGTAGTCGTCGGGCCGGTGGGGCGCCGCCATCCGGTGACGGTGGAGTGGTTCAGGTACGCGCAATCCCTCACCAGCAAGCCGGTGAAAGGAATGCTGACCGGCCCATATACGATCGCGGAGTGGTCCTTCAACGAACACTACCCGACTCGCCGGGAACTCGTCCTGGAACTCGCCCGCGCGATTCATCAAGAGGTCGTGGATCTGCAGCGCGCCGGAGCCAGGTACATTCAGATCGATGAACCGGCCATCCACACGCGGCCGGAGGAAGACTTCGACCTCGCGGTAGAAGCGATGGAAATCGTTACCGACGGGGTGGGCGCCTACACCGTGAGCCACATCTGCTACGGTGACGTGCCCAAGATCTATCCCGCGATGCTCAAACTCGCCGTCAATCAGCTCGACCTGGCGCTCAAGAATGAGGAGTTTGCACTGTTGGAGACATTCAAGAAATCGCCGTTCACCAAGGACATCGGCCTGGGCGTGGTGGATGCGCACTCGCATCGCGTAGAGTCCGTGGAGGAGGTCGCAAACGGAATCCGTCGCACCCTCGGTGTGATTCCGGCAAAACAGATCTTCATCTCCCCGGACTGCGGTCTGAAGACCCGGACCGCCGAAGAGACTGTGGGCAAACTGCGAAACATGGTGGAAGCGACGAAACTCGTAAGAAAGGAACTGACGGAAACGCGGAATCGCGGTATCGCGGAAACGCGAACTGCGCCGCGATGATACCAGCTCCGCTCCTTGTCATTGCGAGGAGCGAAGCGACGCAGCAACGCCGGACGCGTCATCGCGAGGCGCTGAAGGCGCCATGGCAATCTCCTATCGTAATGAGATTGCTTCGCTTCGCTCGCAACGCTTCGCGGATTGCTTCGCTCCGCTCGCAATGACGCCGATATCGTCCTGGTCCCTGATCCCTGGTCCCTGGTCCCCGTATTGATGGTCCGCGTCGAAGGTCACCGCATCGTTCGCGCCCCTGTTCAAAAGGTTTTCCAACTCATCAGCCGGCTGGACGCCCAGCCCCGGGTAACCGGGTTGTGGCTGACCGCGGATCTCCTGGACCGCAAGTCCAACACGGTCACCATCCATTATCGGGGCTACTTCGGCGGCATGCCGATCGAGTCGATCCAGCGCGCGACGCTGTACCCGCCTCAGCGCGTGGAGTTTCGCCAGACCCGCGGCGCTCTGAAAGCCTTTCGGGGGGAGTACATTCTCAAGGCCATCGATGGAGAGACGGATCTGGCGATGACGGTGGAGGCAGAGGTCGGAATTGCGCTCATCTCGGAGGCGTCGGCGCGGTTAATCTTGCACACGTTCGTAGAGCGAAGCCTGGAAAAGTTCAAGATGACGGCCGAGCGCGATCTTCCCCGGGTGCAGCGTCGCCCACAAGAGACGCCCTCGACAGCCGAAGCAGCAGCCGGACCACCTTCTGAGCCAGAACTGCCCGCGGTTGAACCGCCGCGCGCAGCACCTCCGCCGGTCTCGCCACCGCAGCGGCAACAGCAACAGGCGGGAGCACCTGCGGCCGAAGGAGCAGGACCGGGACATCGCCGGCGCCGTCGTCGCCGCCGTCGCCGCCGCAGGAGAAACGGCCAGGGGCCGTCATCCTCCCCTCCCTCTCCAGCGGGGAAAGGGTGAGGGGACAAGATACAACGCCGGGCTCCGGGACTAGTTGACGAGGCTGATAGCGTTGGTATGGGTAGTCACGGATCCCTAATCCCGTATCCCTGATCCCGTATTTGGGGGTTTGACCGTTGAGCCCTAAAATGCCGACTCCGGTGGAGGTCGGCAGCGTTACAGACAAGACACTTGCGATTACGTGGTCGGATGGACACCAGTCCACCTACACCTGGATGTCGCTCCGCCTCAACTGCCCCTGCGCGCGCTGCAAAGGAGAGTTCGGGTATCATCCCCAGCGGCCGGCCCAGAAGGACATTCCCTCGAACATCCGCGCGATGAGCATGAGCCGGATCGGTGCCTACGCCCTTCGCTTCGTTTGGTCAGATGGACACGACACCGGCATCTACCCCTTTAACCTCCTCAGGTTCG
>VBAP01000169.1 GCA_005882335.1 Candidatus Segetimicrobium genomatis | reverse complement strand
CAGCGCCGTGCCGAGCAGCACGGTCGCCTCGCCGCCGGACAGCTTCGCGGTGTGGATGGCGTTCCGTCGGACCCTGGCGTTCGACACCGACCTGCCCAGCGAATAGAAAGCGCGGCCCGCGTGGCCGGCGCGCTGCCCAGGCGCGCTCCGCAGCCGCACGACGCGAGCTCAGCTCATTTGGTCTTCTCGCCTGGGGATTCTCCAGCCATGTTCCGTCGGACCCTGGCGTTCGACACCGACCTGCCGAGCGAATAGGACTGGCCGGCGCGCCGCCTAGGCGCGCTCGCAGCCGCACGACGCGAGCTCAGTTACCTTGGTCTTTCGACCGGCGTTCTCCAGCCATGGGTCCACTGCCGTGGCGCACGGAATGTCGTGTCCTCGAATGACGTCGGGAACTGGGCCTCTGCTTCGCGGTAGATGCGCATCGCGCGTAGTTCATGCGCGGAGAGACGCTCTCCTGACGGAGTACCGGCATCGGTACTAGTCCATCGGGGTGATGGTCCGCCCCGTCCTCGCGCCTACACTCGCGCGATGCGCGTCACGGTCGCGATGGGCGCCTTCAACGAAGCACCGAATGTCGCGATCGTCGTCACGGACGCGCTCTCGGCGATCGCCGAGACCGGCGGTGATGGCGAGGTGCTCGTCGTCGACGACGGCAGCACCGACGGCACGTCCGCCATCGTCGACGGCCTGATGGCGCGCGACACGCGGGTGCGCGCGGTGCATCACGCGACGAACCGCGGCTTCTCCGGCGCGATGACGACAGCCCTGCGCGAGGCCCGCGGTGACTGGATCTTCCTCGGACCAGCGGACGGGCAATTCGACATGCACGATCTGGTGCGATTCCTCGACGAGAGCGCACACGCGGACATCGTCGTCGGAGTCCGCGCGCGGCGACCCGAGCGGATGGGACGCGTCGTCCTCTCGCGCGCGTTCCATGCGATCACCAAGTTCCTCTTTCCACTGCCGCTCGAGGAGTTCAGCTCGATCTTTCTCTTCCGCCGCAGTCTCATCGACAGCATGACGATCCGCTCCCGACCGCGGACGGCGACCGTGCTCCCTGAGGTGCTTTACCGCGCGAAGGTGCGGGGCGCGCGCTTCACCCAGCTCCGCATCGAGGCGCGTCCGCGAATGGCAGGCGAGGCCAAGGGCGGGCGAATCTCGGTCGCGGTGTTCACGCTCCTCGAGCTCGTCCGGCTCGCGCCGCTGGTACGTTGGGACGAGATGCGCAGCCCGCGTCGAGCGCGCGTTCCTGCCGGCTCACCGCAGAAGTAGGAGTCACGTAGCGGTCGGTTCCTCTTTCGATCGTATCTCGAGGGCGCGTTCGATATCCGCGACACTACGCATGCGCGCGATCTCATCGAACGTGAACTGGAAACCGAGCCGATCCTCGGGCGCGAGGACGAGCTCGACGAAACGAACCGAGTCCCAGGCGGGCGCCGTTTCGGGCGACGTGCTCGCGCTCACGTCGGAGACGTCGAGTCCGAGGACCAGCGCCACGGTCTCGCGGACCGCGTTCACGACCAGCCCTCGCCTTCGAACAGGATCGTGACGGCCGGCGGCGGCGTCAGGGGCGTCGAGCGCCGCCAGCGTTGCTCGCCTTCCGCGCTGGAGTGCGCGTCGAATCCGCGGTCCGGATAGAACGTCGCCGTCTGCGCGTTCCGTGCGGACGGCACGCGCACGCCGATGACCTCGGATGCGCCCTTCAGCCCGTGCTCGACCGCGACCGACAGCATCGCGTCCTCCACCTGGCGGCGCAGCGCCCGGCAGCTCAACACGAACGTCTCGATCGTCACGGTACGCATCTCGCGGCGGAGCATGGCCAACCCGATCACACCGATGTCGCCGAATCGGTCGACCAGTCGCACGGTGAAACACGTCCAGGCCGGATCCGATAGGAGGGCGCGAAGATCGGCCTCGGTGTATCGACGCGTTGTGAGGTTGAATTGATTCGTGCGCTGCGTCAGCGACGCGGCGCGCGCAAGACCTCCCAGGCCAAGCTTGCTGAAGTGCAAAGTCACGTGCAGCGACGCGATGAAGTCCTCGCTCGACGCGGCGACCCGCTGGAGCCGCAGCCGTGACGCGTCCGCCCGATAGAGCTCGTTCCGCCGCCGATCCTCCTGTGTCAGCGTGAGCGAATCGAACCATCCCGGACGCGCGAGGGTCGCGGCGAATCCGAGCGGCTCACCGACCAGCTCGACGACGGCGACATCTGGGAGCGCCGTCCGGATGCGCGCGCACTGCACCGGGTCGTCGTCGGCGAAGACGAACGAGTCGAGGGCGAGATCGAGCTCGCGAGAGATATCGACGAGGTTCTCCGCCTTGTCCTTCCAATTCGCCACGATGACGGCGAAGTCGCGCTCGTGCAGGATCATTTCCGGTCGCTTCGCGAGCACCTCGTCGACATCCGCTCGCTCGTTCGCGGTGTTGAGCGCAAGAACGACGCCCCTTCGTCCGAGCTCGGCCACCGATCGCTGAAGGTCGAGGTAGCCACGAGCCCGGGAATCCTCGTTGAGCTGGATGCCATCGACGCCGTCCTCACCGACGATCCCGCCCCACAGGGTGTTATCCGCGTCGAGGACGAGGACCTTCTTCGTGCGGCCGACGAGCGCCCGCAGGTACTTCGCGTACTCGAGCGCGAGGCGCGACAGCGCCGAGCTCGTGTACGGCACCTTCGCCAGCGCGAACATGCGCTCGTCGAGGAAGGGCTCGCCGCCCTCTTCGAGCGCGAGCTGGTCCGGATCGATGACGAACACCTTGTCCCGCGACCGCGCTGCGTCCTGTATTCGCGTGTTCAGCAGCGCGACGCTCGCGACCTGCCCGCGCGGCGAGATGGTGTCGTACAGGCCAAGCGCGGGAAAGCGGGGACGCGCGAACGCATGGACCAGCGCGGGCGCCTGCGACCACGTCCGCAGCGCATCAAGGGCTCCGACGATGGTCCTCTCGGCTGAACGCAGCTGTCGTCGATCGCAGCGTCATCGAGCGACAGGAAGCGCTCGACGAGCGGCTGCGCGAGACGCGACAGCCGTACGTCCAGGACGACGACATCCGGAGAGAAAGCGCGCAGGCCGGAGTGGGCGCCGACGAGCTCGTCGAGCCATGCGTCGAAGTCGGGAACGTACGCGTCGACACGAAGTCCGGCGAGCACCCCCTGGGCCGAGAGCAGGCGCGGCAGCGGACCGACGTTGTGGTCCGAGAGGAACGCGACACGCATCGGCGAGAGGCCGACGGCGTTCGCGTCGAGCTGTGCGATGAGCGCGGACGCCCGCTGCGCGACCGCATGAGAGCCACTCGTGCCGACCGCGGCCTTGAGCGCGTCCGCCGCTTCACCCTGCCGTCCCGCACGTAACGCGGCTTCGGCGCGCGCGAGCTGCTCGACCGCGAGCGCGCTCCGCTGATCCACGGGCACTAGGTCGGGAACACGCGGAGATCTCCTGACACGCGCGAGTCAGCGGCCACGTCGCGGACGACGCGCGTGCCGAGCACCACGCTCGCGCGGTCGCCGACGCGGACACCGCTGGACACGACGGCGCCAGGACCGATCCACACGTCGTCGCCGATCGACGCGCTTCCGGCGATGATCGCGCCGGCGACGATGAGACAGCGCTCGCCGATCTCGACCGAGTGCGCGATGTGCACGAGGTTGTCGATCTTCGACTCGTTGCCGATGCGCGTCGGGCGCCGGAAGAGCGCGCGGTCGACCACGGTGTTGGCCTGGATCTCAACCCTCGCCCCGACGACGACGGAGCCGGCGTGCGTGATCGCCTGAACGCCGTCGATGGTCTCGGCCTTCTTTCCCCATCGATGCTGATGGACAGCGCGCGCCTTGAACTCGAAGCCCTCGGCGCCGAGGACGGCGCCAGCCCGAACGATCGTGTCAGCACCGATGGAGACGCGTTCGAGCACGGTCGCGTTGGCCTCGATGACGACGCGCGGACCGACCCGGACGCCGCGCTCTGCAACGAACGCGCGCGGGTGGATACGCGCGCTCGGGTCGATTTCCGACGCAAAGTCCCGCCAGTAGAAGTTCGTCTCGCGCGCGAGGTATTCGTGGACACGGTAGAAGGCACGCTCTGGATCGGCAGCCGTCGCGAGGCCGGCTGTCGCTCCGATCTTTGAGACGAGTTCGATAGGCGAGAGCACGCAGAACGCGGCCAGGACGGGCG
>VBAP01000077.1:7694-30616 GCA_005882335.1 Candidatus Segetimicrobium genomatis | reverse complement strand
AGCACGGCCTGCTCGGGGATCTGCAGCACGCCGGACCGGACCGCGACCGTGATGGTCCCGCGGGCGAACGCCCCCGGGCGCAGCACGCGTTGTGCATTCGGTACGCGCACCTTGACCGTAAACGACCGGCTGGAGACCGTTGCGGCCGGCTGGATCTTTTCGATCTTTCCTGCGAACTGAGTTCCGGGTTCAGCGTCCACGGTCACCGCGACGGTCTGACCCACCCGGAGGCCCGATCGCAGCCGTTCCGGCACCGCCAGTTCAACGTACACGGCGTCCAACTGCGCAAGGACAAATGACGGTACAACTGGCGAGGCGCCCTCACCCGGCTCTACCGACCGCTGCGTGATCGTCCCGGCGAAGGGTGCGGTGACGGTGGCATCGCGCAGTTGGATCTGCGCCGCAGCCAGCGTCGCCTCCGCCAGTTCGAGTTGTGCCTGGGCAGCTGCGAACTGCGCCTCCGCAGCATCGAGCTCCTGTCTGGAGACCGCGCCGCTCTGGGACAGTTCCCGCATACGCCGCACGCTGATTTCCGCCAGGCTCAACGCCGCTTTGGCCTGCGCCCTGCCGGCGCGGGCCTGGGCCTCGGTCGCAGCCATCTGATCCGTACGGAGGCGCATCAATGGCTCGCCGCGCTGCACGCGCTGTCCTTCGGTCACGAAGACTTCGGCCACGATGCCTGGGAGCGTCGACGCAATCTTCGCTTCCCGCAAACTGGCCACCGTCCCGGTGGCGGTGACGGTTGTCACGAAGTCGCCTCGTTGCGCCGTGGCGACCCCGACTGGAACAGGCGCCACCTGCGCCGGCTGGTTGACCGCCGGAGTCGGGGCGCCGCCCCTTGCTCGGAGAGCCATGACGCCCCCGGCTATGACGAGGATGATTGCACCAACGGTGAGCACTCGAATCCGCATAATGTGATCCCTCACAGTGATCCCGTCGCCAGGATCAGTTGAATACGTGCCGCGTTCTGGTCGTAACGTGCAGAGGCCAGGGCCTGCTCCGCCTGAGCCAGGCCCGACTGAGCAGACAGAAGCTCTAATGAGGTTCCGACGCCTGCCTGGTACCGGGCGCTGGCGAGCCGGGCGGACTCACGTCCTTGTTCAACAGCCTTTGTGGCCGCCGTCAACTCACCGGTCGCTCGCTGTGCGGCGAGCCACGCCTGGCGGACCTCCAGCTCCACCTGCTGCCTGGTCTGCGCGTCGCGGACCTTCAGTTGCTCGAGCTGGAACTGCGCCTGGCGGATCTTTTCCTGTGTGACGCCGCCATCGAAGACGGACAGCACGACATTGAGACTCACCGACCAGTTGCCGAACGCATAGGGCGACAGCCCGCCGGCGTTGCTGAGGGCGTATCCCGTACCGAGGCTCACGATCGGCTGGCCCCCGCTGCGTGCCAGATCGAGGCCCGCCTGGGCTGCCGCGATCCGGCTTTGGAGTGCTGCCAGATCCGGCCGGTCCCGCAGGGCCCGCGCGATGGCGTCGGCCAGCGTAGCTTCTCCCGGCTGAGGCATCTGTGCGCCGGTGAGTTCCAAGGGGGTATCCAGCGAGAGGTTGAGCGCCGCGTTCAGAGTAGCCTGTGCATTCGCCACCCCAGTCTGCGCCTGAACCTTGATCTGCTCAGCATTCGCGGCCGCCACCTCGGCCTGCAGCACATCGAACCGTGCGGACGCACCGGCGCTGAACTTGGCCTGCGCGACGCGGAGGCTTTCGGTCGCCGCATCAATCGCCCGCTGGGCCGCCGCCATGCTCTCAAAGGCCAGGAGACCCTGCAGGTAGGTCTGCTCTGCGGCGTAGACGACCTGCTGCCTTGCGCGCTGATAGGTGGCTTGTGCTCCTCGCAGATTGGCCTGGGCCAGCGCGATCTGTGCCTCCAGGCTGCCACCCGTGGACAAGGGGTAAGTGATCGCCACTCCCATAGCATACACATTGGGATCGAGGCCAAACGGCTGTTGCTGATTGAGGGTGTATCCGCCGGCCAGGCCGGCCTGGGGGCCCCTGGCGCCCCGCGCCTGGGCCAGTTGCGCCTGGGCCACCGCGACGTCAAACGCAGCTGCACGCAGTTGAAGGTTACTCTGTAGCACGGCGGCCGCCACGTCGGCCACTGAGACCTGACGGGAGGAGCCCGACTGTGCGCGCGCCGGCAGCGTGAGCCCTCCCACGAGCGCGACGCTAAGAACGGCAATTACGATTTTTCGGACCATGACTGTCTCCAGATGGCACCATACTGTGAAGAGACGAACCAAGCGTGAACCGTTCGTGAATTCTTTGTGAAAGGACTTGCGCATTTCACGCCTCCACGGGCTGCGCGCCGTCGAGCTGTAACTCTCGCGGGTCCTGTCGGCGCTCCACCTCGCGGTGGGTTTCCGATGACGCTTCCCACGATCGCAGCGCCGGTCGCAGCGTCAACAGCGCAACCGCCCCGGCCGCCATGAGCAGCCCATTCGCGCGCACGGCCGACAGCGCGCCGAGGACCTGGGCACTATACCCCACCATCAGCGCTGCGAGGGGCTGGGCGCCGAAACTGACCATCAGGAGCGCGCTCATCAGCCGCGCCCTCATATCCGGCGGGGCCATGATTTGGAGGATGCTCATCGTCGTGGTGAGCACCACGGGAAACGCCATGCTCCCCACGAAGATCGCCAGCGCCGAAAACGGCAGCCGGGTCGATGCGGAGAAGACCGTCAGCCACAATCCTGTCCAGATGGCGGCGGCACCGACGACAAGGCCGGTCCTCCGCACCTGCTGCACGGCGGGTACCACCAGCAGCACGCCTGTGAGCGCGCCGGCGCCGGATGCCCCCATCAGCAGCCCAAGGACATCCGCGCTGCCATGGAGGGCCTGCGCTGCGACCGCCGGCAGAATGTTCATCACGGAGATGCCGAAGAACGTGACGATCACCGTAAAGACGATGAGGTCCTGCGCGCGCGGGTTCTGGCGGATGAATCGGACCGCTTCAGAGAATCCGCTCAGACCTGCTGCGCCTGTCCTGCGGACCTGATACGCGCGGACGACGACCAAGCTGGCGATGACGGCGAGAAAACTCGCGCCGTTCAGCCAGAATGCCAGCGCCGCGCCTAGACGCGCGACCACCAGACCTGCCAGCGCCGGGCCAATCATCCGGCTGACCTGGAAGAGCATGTTGTTGATGACGACGGCCTGGCGCAGCTGTTCCATGCCGGAGAGGTCGCCGATGAATGCCTGCTGGGTAGGCATGTCGAGCGCCGTGACAATTCCCAGCAGCGTGGCCAGCACATAGACATGCCACACCTGGATCACGCCGG
The DNA here is from genome assembly GCA_005882335.1 of Candidatus Segetimicrobium genomatis. Classification (GTDB taxonomy): domain Bacteria; phylum Sysuimicrobiota; class Sysuimicrobiia; order Sysuimicrobiales; family Kaftiobacteriaceae; genus Telluricultor. The sequence goes on along the minus strand of VBAP01000077.1, from coordinate 27,336 downwards.
TCTGCACGAGCACCGCGAGTGTGATGGCCAGCACCATGGCACTCGTCTGTGACACGATGAGCAGCCGGCGCCGGTCCAGCGTGTCCGCCCACACCCCCGTCCATGGTCCCAACAATAGAATGGGCAGGGTCCCCAGCATCGCCACGACACCAAGCGCGGCCGTAGAATGACTCAGGCTCCAGACCACCCAGGCCTGCGCCGTCACCTGCATCCAGGTGCCGATGAGAGAGATCGCCTGTCCGCTCAGGTAGACGCGCAGATTCCAGTTTCGCAGGGGCAGAAAGCTATCAAGAAATCGAAATGCGATCTTTGGCATTGCAACCTCCGGTCTCCCGTTCATCGAGGTGTCCCATCGTCATGGGCAGGCTTGAGCCTGCCCGCGGGCAAGGCCCTCGCCGGCGGGACCGCCCTGGTGGCCGCGGCCTCGCGGATGGCGTGGAGCAGCCGGTCTCCACACTCGTGCTTCGAAACGAATGCGGCCGCGCCGGCGGCCAGCAGGCGGCGGCGGGTGGCCGCATCATCCCGGAGGCTCAAGATCACCGTCGCGCTCTCGGGTGACGCGCTGCGGAGCGCGGCGATCAATCTGACGCCGTCCATGTCCGTCGACTCCGTGTCCACCAGGATCACGTCGGGGCGGAGCATTGATGCCTGCCACAGAGCGGCAAGACCGTCGCGGGCCTCCCCGATGACGGTGACGTCCGGCTCCAGTGTGAGCCGCATCCGGAGTCCGCGGCGGATTGCGGGCTGGCTCTCGATGAGCAGAAGGCGTATCATCGTGTTGTCCACACCTCTAGTAAGCGGCAAGACGCAATTTTGAGCATCGAGCGAATGCCGGGTCGTGGCCTCCCGCCTGTGGGGGACGGAGAATTCCGACTAAAGGCGGAGGACAGAAGCCGGAAGATCCGGGAGTCTTAAGTCGGAGATGGGCGCCATGGTTACTCGGATTCTGATCGCTGACGACCACAGCGTGGTCCGCCAGGGACTGCGGATGTTCCTGGCCCTGGATCCCGACCTCGAAGTCGTGGCGGAGGCTACCGACGGCGCGGAGGCCCTACGCCTGGCGCGTGAGCTTCAGCCGGACGTCGTGCTGATGGACCTCCTGATGCCCGCGATGGACGGCATTGCCGCGACGCAGGAGATCCGGCGGGAGCTCCCGGACACTGAAGTCCTCGCCCTGACGAGCGTCCTGGAGGATGCGTCGGTGGTCAGCGCGGTCCGGGCCGGCGCGATTGGCTATCTCCTAAAGAACACCGAGGCCGACGAACTACGCCGGGCGATCAAAGCCGCCGCGGCCGGGCAGGTGCAGCTCTCTCCGGAAGCCGCCGCGCGCCTGATGCGCGAGGTCCGCGCTCCCGAAAGCCCGGAGACACTGACCGAGCGCGAGACCGACGTCCTCAGGCTGTTGGCCCAAGGCAAAGCCAACAAAGAGATCGCTCAACTCCTGAGCATCGGCGAGAAAACAGTGAAGACGCACGTCAGCAACATTCTGGCCAAGCTCGGCGTGCAGAGCCGGACCCAGGCCGCGCTGTATGCGGCCCGGATCGGCATGGTCACGATCCATCAGGTGAGCGGGGGACGCTGATGCGAGCCTACCCGACGCTGGCCAAGCTGTCCCGTCCCTTCGAGGCCTCTCTGGACGCCGTGATCCTCGTAGATGAGGACGAGCGCATCGTGTACGCAAATCCCGCCGCCAGCCGGATCACCGGCTACGGGCCCCACGAGCTCCTGGGCCGCGATGCGTATGGGGCCATGCCTCCCCACGCCCGCGACGCCCTGCGCACGGCCATCAAGAACCATAAAGCCACAAAGAAGGAGCCGGGCGTTCCCCTGCGTGGCACCTCTGCCCTGGTCAGACCAGACGGCGAAGAGTTTGAGATCGAGTTTACGGCCGTGCCGCTCGCGCTCGATGGCCGCAGCTCGCTCGTGGTGATGTTCCGGGACGTCACGGAGATGAAGCGGCTGGCGCGCGAGGTCAAGGCGCTCACCCAGATCGCCTCGCAGGTGGCGTTTGCGGGCTCGCTTCAGGCGACCCTCGACAAGCTGGCGGAGAACGTGGTGCGGGCCACGGGCACGGTGGCGGCGGGGGTGTGTCTGGTCGACGAGGAGAGTCAGGAGCTCCGATTCTTCGGCCGGTACGGGTTGCCCGAAGGGCCCGACGCAGAAGCCCGGTGGAAAGAAGCTGTGAAACGGGGCGCCCGCATGCCGAATACGGATTCCGTGCGCGAGAAGAAGACCCTGATTCACGCCGATGCGCGCAAAAAGATCCTCGACGATCCACTGTACGAGCCGATCCACCCCCTGATGCGCGAGGCCGGGTGGGATACCGTGGTGTCGGTGCCGTTGATCTACCGGAATCAGGCCATTGGCGCGCTGAACGTTTTCTATCCCCGCGGGAAGAGTCCCAGCGAGGCCGAAATCGCGTTTCTGACGGTCATCGCAGACCAGGCCGCCGTCGCCGCAGAAAACGCTCGGCTGTTTGAGGAAGCCAGACAGAAGGCCGTCCTGGAAGAGCGCCAGCGTCTGGCGCGCGAGCTGCATGATTCCGTCTCGCAGGCGTTGTACGGTATCGCGCTGGGAGCCCGCACTGCGCGCACCCTGGTGGACCGGGATCCCGCCCAGGCCGGTGAGCCGCTGGACTATGTTCTCTCGCTGGCGGAAGCGGCGCTCGCCGAGATGCGGGCGCTCATCTTCGAGCTTCGCCCTGAGGCCCTCGAAACGGAGGGGCTCGTGGCGGCGCTGACCAAGCAGATGGAGTCGGCACGTGCGCGGCACGGCCTCGAGGTCACGGCGGAGTGGTGCGACGAACCCGATCTTCCTTACGAAGTCAAGGAGGCCGTCTACCGCATTGCCCAGGAATCCCTCAACAACATCGTCAAGCATGCCCAAGCCCGCCGCGTCGATTTGCGGCTCTCCTGCGGCGCCGATGAGATCGTGCTGGAGATCGTCGACGACGGAGTCGGCTTTGCTTCGGAAGAGGCCTTTCCAGGTCACCTCGGGCTGCGCTCGATGCGGGAACGGGCGATGCGCCTCGGCGGCACGGTGCAGGTGGAGAGCGCACAGAGCCAGGGGACCCGCATCCGCGCATACATTCCACGGTCCAACGGGGGCGCGAGATAGCGGACGTCATTCCACGTCCGGTCGTCCCGAGATCCCGACGGCGAAGAGAAGTGCTCGTGACTGAGACCCGTCGTCTTTCGCTCGAGCGGATCGCGCACGCCGCCACCGTCATCGATCCGGTATTCCTCAACTCTCCCCAGTTTCTGGTCACGTCCTCCAGCCAGCAACTCGGCTGTCGCCTGGTGGTCAAAGTTGAGACGCTGAATCCGATCCGCTCCTTCAAGGGGCGCGGCGCGGATTATCTGGTGGCGTCGTTACACGGACACCCGCACCTCGTATGCGCGACGGCCGGTAACTTCGGCCAGGGGATGGCTTTCGCCGCGCGGAAGCGGGGACTCTCACTCACCGTTTTTACCGCCATAAACGCGAATCCGTTGAAGGTGGAGCGCATGCGTGCCCTCGGCGCTGACGTTCGGTTTGGCGAGGATGTCGACGCCGCCCACCTGGCGGCCAGAGCCTTTGCAGCGGAGCACCGCGCGCAGCTGGTCGAGGACGGCCGGGATCCCGCCATTGCCGAGGGTGCTGGCACCATCGGGCTCGAACTGCTGCGCTGGCCCGACCCGTTTGACGCGATTGTGGTCCCGCTGGGTGATGGCGCGATGCTGGCCGGCGTGGCTCGGTGGGTAAAGGCGCACCATCCCGCCACCCAAATGATCGGGGTGTGCGTCACAGGAGCGCCTGCGATGGAGCGCTCCTGGAGGTCAGGCAGGGTCCAGGAGGTGCAGGGAACCGGCACCATCGCGGACGGCATCGCGGCGCGGAAGCCGTTTCCTGAGGCACTCGCCGATATCACGGGCCTCGTGGACGACATCCTGCTCGTCGAAGACAATACGCTGCTGGAAGCCATGCGGTATGCCCACCAGGACTTTGGTGTTGTGCTCGAGCCCGCGGGCGCGGCGAGCCTGGCGGCGGCGCTGACCTACCGCAAGCGGTTTTCGGGCCTGCTGGTCGGCGCGATTCTCAGTGGAGGCAATATCACGGTGGAGCAGATTCAGCAGTGGCTGACTCCATCATGATGTAGCGTTACACCATGACCGCTCCGCCGGCAACGTCTAAGACGATGCCGGTGATCCATGGCGCTTCCTCCGAAGCGAGGAAGAGGGCCGCCCGCGCAACGTCTTCGGGTGTGCCAAGGCGCCGTATGGGGTGTGCCTCGATTAGCGCCTGTTGCTGCGCTTCGGGTATGCGCTGCTTGTTGCGTTCGGTGAGGATTGTTTCGGGAGCGATGCAGTTCGCCCTGATACCATAGGGACCAGCCTGCGCGGCGAGGTCTTTGGTGAGGATTTCTATACCGGCTTTGGCTGCGGCATACGGTATCGGGGATCTAGGGTGGGGTCTGTGGCCGGCGACGGAGGAAATGGTGACGATGTTGCCGGCTTTCCGTTCCTTCATGCCGGGGAGGATACTCTTGATTGTCAGAAATGTCGCGGTGAGGTTGCCGTCCACGGACGCGTGCCAGCCTTCCTCGCTTGTCTGTTCGAGTGGACCGGGTGGGGTAAAGCTGCCGCCGGCGTTGGCGACGAGGATATCGATTGGCCCGAGGTCTCGTTCGATCTGGCGGCGCATGGCCTCGATCTCGGTGAACTTGGTTGTGTCGGCGGCGACGCGAATCGCCCTCCCGCCCGCGTGCTCGATCTCCGCCTGCACTGCGGACAGTGCCGTCAGGTCCCTACCGTGAACCGCGACCGCTGCGCCCCGCTGCGCAAACAGGAAGGCGATCGCGGCGCCAATACCACGCGAGCTTCCGGTCACCAGCGCGACCTTACCGTCTAAACGGCTCATTTGGACCAATCATGGCACATATACTTGATATGTGTATCCGAATCTCCCGCACGCAGACCGCCGCGCAGGCAGATTACCCCTCCCTCAACGAGAGGGTAGGATAAGGGCTTCACAACTTCTTCAAAACGCTCCCGCACCATGGCCGTGTAGCCCGGCCGGGCACGACGAGCTGATGGAGGGCCAAGAATCGTGAGTGTGCGGAACACGTGGTTGACGCCAGTGCTGTGCGTCCTCGTCATCGGCGCGCTCGGGACCGGGGTGCAATTTCCACGCCACCTTCCCGTCGTTCTGGCGGCGGCTTCGCCCGCGGGCGTCCAGCGGTTCAGCATTGTTCCCGGCGAGTCCCAGGTGGTCTATCGGGTCGGGGAGACCTTGATCCGCGAGAGCAACCGTTTCAACGTCGCGGTGGGGATCACCCGGGCGGTGCGGGGCGAGGTCGTCATTGACCGCGCCAACCCGCGCGCCAGCCAGGTCGGGCCCATCACCGTCGATATCAGTCAGTTTCAGTCGGACAGTCAGCGGAGAGACGGTGCCATTCGGGAGCGCTGGCTGGAGTCGGCCCGGTTCCCAATCGCCGAATTTACCCCCATGCGAATCGAGGGGCTGCCCGCGCAGTACACGGAGGGGCGCGAGATCGCCGTACAGGTCACCGGGAACCTCAAGGTCCGAGACGTGGTGAAACCCGTGACCTTCACCACGGTGCTGAAACTGCTGGGCCCACAACTCACCGGGACGGCCACGGCCAAGATCTTGATGACCGACTTCGGGTTCGATCCCCCCGCGATCTTTGGGATCCTGCGCGCGCAGAACGAGGCCGAGATCGAGTTTCGCTTCATGGCGGCGCCCGCACCATAAATTTCGGAGGAGGACGGATGAGCAGGCTGTGGTGGTTCGTCGCGGCGGTCGTCCTGGCCGGGGCCAGCGCGCTGACCTGGAGCACCTGGACGGCTGTGGCCCAAACGCCGGTCCAGGTGGAGACGGTGGTCGGAGATCTCCAGATCCCGTGGGCGGCAGAGTTTGCCCCCGACGGCCGGATCTTTTTCACAGAGCGACGAGGAGCCATCCGCGTCATTCGCGACGGCAAAGTGGATGTCCAACCGTGGGCCACGATCCAGGTGGCGCCCGTGGGGGAGGGCGGACTACTGGGTCTGGCGCTGGCGCCCGACTTCGCCCGCAGCGGGGTCGTCTACGTGTACCACACGTACCAGGACGGAGGCCGGCTCTGGAACCGCGTGGTGCGCATGGTTACCGGCGGCGGGCTGGGCCGGGTAGACAATGTCATCATCGACCGTATCCCCGGCGCGGTCGTCCACGATGGAGGCCGGATCAAGTTCGGGCCGGACGGCAAACTGTACGTCACGACGGGTGACGCCCGTGAGCCCTCGCAGGCTCAGGATCGCTCGTCACTTGGAGGAAAGATCCTTCGCCTCAACCCAGACGGGTCCATCCCCGACGATAATCCGTTTGCGGGCTCGCCGGTGTATTCACTCGGCCACCGCAACCCTCAGGGGCTGGCCTGGCATCCACAGACGCGCACGATGTATGAAGCGGAGCACGGGCCCTCTGGCGATTTGGGCCTCTGCTGCCGCGATGAGGTGAATGTGATTGAGGCCGGCAAGAACTATGGATGGCCGGAAGCCTCGGGGAAAGGTGGAGCGCCGCGGTTTGTCGACCCCATTGCCGACAGCGGCACGGACGAGACCTGGGCGCCGTCGGGCATCCTGGTGGTGGCTGCCCTGCGTGGATCGCAACTGCGGAGGTTGATCTTGACGGGGCAGGGGTTCACGCAAGTCGGCGGTCAGGAAGTCTACTTCCGGGGAGATCTCGGCCGGCTGCGGGACATTTTTCAGGGTCCCGATGGGACGCTGTATCTACTGACGAACAACACGGACGGTCGTGGATCGCCCCGTCCGCACGATGATCGTTTGCTCCGGATCGTGTTCAAGTAAAGGCACAAAAGGAGATGAGCTAACGATGAACGTTTTCGCTAGGTTGGTGCGCCGGTGGCCGGTTCTCTTCGCGGCGCCGCTGGTATTGCTGCTCGCCGCGGGGACGGCGGTCCTCACTCCCCAGGCCGCCGCCGGCCCGGCGCCCGACCCTCAGACCATCCTGACCCAGGCCTCGCCGGCCGTGGGTGTGGTGCGTGGCGTCGTGGGAACGCGCAAGATTTCCGGCACGGCGTTTGTGATTGATCGGGAGGGATGGCTGCTCACCGCGGCGCACGTCGCCCGCGGCGCGGAGAACCTGCAGGTGGAACTGCCGGGCTTGGCTGCGCTGGACGCGCGCGTGATCGGCTACGATGCCACGCGGGATCTTGCCATCCTGCGCGTGAGCCCGCCGTCTCCGCTGGCGGCGCTGCAGCTGGCAGGCGACACATTGAATGTAGGGGACCCTGTGCTCGTGATCGGCGCCCCACGAGGGCTGCCCGATCAGATCACGACGGGTGAAGTGCTGGCGACCCGCGTCAGCATCCCCGGTCTGGCACCCGATAGCTTCGTGCGTGTCAGCGCCGCGGTGCGGAGGGGCAACTCAGGGAGCCCGCTGTTGAACGGCCAGGCGCAGGTCGTGGGTGTGGTTGTGGCATCCTTCTTTGACCGCTCCCGCGCTCAAGCCAGTCTGGCGGTGTCGGAAGAAACCATCCGGGCCGCGCTCCCGCAACTGCGGCAGGGGGCGCGGGCAGAACGAGCATGGCTCGGCATCGTGGGAGGGCGTCCACGTGAAGCCGCTCCTGGCGCCGCACCCGGGCAGGGCGCCGTCGTCCGGCAGATGATGCCGCAGAGCCCCGCGGCCGCAGCAGGCCTGCGCCCCGGCGATGTGGTGGTCGAGTTCGAAGGAGCGGCGATCCACAACTGGAGGGATCTGCTTGCCGCGGTCGGGCAGCGGCAGCCCGGGCAGAATGTCCACCTGGTGGTGCTGCGCGATGGACAGCGCGTGGAGGTCACGGTCGCCCTTGGAGTAAGGCCATAGCCGGCCCTGGCGGCGCGCGCGGCGCGGTGGTATCGTGTGGCCGGAAAGGGAGCACGCGTGCCGACGATACTTGTCGTGGAGGACGAGCCGGAGATCGTGGAATTGCTGCGCTCGTATCTTGAGCGGGACGGCCATCGTGTGCTCACCGCCGCTGACGGTGAGGCCGCGATCCGCGAGGTCGAGGCCGCGACCCCGGACCTGGTGGTGCTGGACCTGATGCTCCCGCGGCTGGATGGATGGGAAGTGTCCCGCCGGATCCGGGCGCTGATGCCTGTGCCGATCATCATGCTCACCGCTCGGGACCGGGAGGAAGACAAGATCCGTGGACTTGAGCTGGGGGCCGACGACTATGTAACGAAGCCATTCAGTCCCCGCGAGGTGGTGGCCCGCGTCCGCGCCGTCCTGCGCCGCAACCGTCACGAGGGGCGCGACGCGTTGGTCCGCGGCGACCTCATCGTCGACTTTCGAGGACAGGAGGCGAGACGGGATGACGCCCCCTGCCGCCTCACGCATACAGAGTGGCGGCTGCTGGAAGTCCTGGCCAGCCATCCTGGTCAGGTCTTCACGCGCCTGCAGTTGATCGATCAGATCTACGGATACTCCTTCGAAGGATTCGAGCGCACCGTGGATGCGCACATCAAGAACCTGCGGCAGAAGATTGAGCCCAATCCACGGGAGCCGCGCTATGTCTTGACCGTCTATGGAGCCGGGTACAAGTTCGCCCCCACGACCAATGGCTGACCGGCCCCGTACCAGCTCGATTGGCCAGGGTGCAGGTTACAGCGAACCTGCCGCTATCGAGTTGGTACGGGGCCGGCCGCGCCGCTCGCTCTCGCTGCGGGTCCAGCTCTCGCTGGCGTTCGTCGTGGTGGCGCTGCTTTCCGTCGTGGTGGTGGCCTTTTGGGCGCGGCAGATCACCGCGCTGGAAATTACCGAATATCATGAGCGGATCCGCAGGGGCGAGGTTCCCTGGATCAGCGACCAGCCCATCCTGGTGCGCGAGGGGTTCGTCCGCGCCATCAAGCCCCCGCTCTTTGTGGCGTCGCAGCGCCTGTTCCTCGCCAACTTCAACCGGTCTCTGTGGTTCGCCGGCGGGACCGCCGGGCTGCTGGCGGTGATTGCGGGCCTGGTCCTGGCGCGCCGGATTTCCCATCCGCTCCAGGAGTTACACGACGCGGTGACCGGGGTGGCGGCCGGCAACCTGCAACAGGAGGTCGGCCTGGGCGGCGGCGGCGAGCTGGAGGACGTCGCCAGCGCGTTCAACACCATGGCGCACCGGCTCCGGGAAAGTGAACGGCAGCGCCAGGAGTTGCTCGCAGCCGTCGCGCACGAACTGCGCACGCCGCTCTCCATCATCGAGGGTAATCTAGAGGCGATGCTCGACGGGGTGCGGGAGCCCACGCCGGATCTCATTGCCACGCTGCACACGCAGAGCGCGCTGCTCAGCCAGCTGATCACCGACCTGCGTGATCTCAGCCTGGCCGATGCCCGGCAGTTGAGCCTCCGGCGCCGTCCCGTCGACCTGACCGCGTTGTGCCGCGAATCGGTCGAGGCCATGGGCTTGTGGATCGAGGAGCGGAAGGTGACCGTGCAGGTTTCCGGCGAGGGAGATACGACTGCGGAAGTGGATCCGGACCGGCTCCGGCAGGTGGTGCAGAACCTTCTGCACAACGCCGTCCGCTTCACGCCTGCCGGGGGGCGAGTGCGGATCACGGTGAGGGAGACGGCGCGGGAGCAGAACCAGTGGGTTGCGCTGGAGGTAGAAGACGAAGGACCCGGAATCCCGGCTGAAAACCTGACCCGAGTGTTCGAGCCGTTCTACCGGGAGGACCCCTCGCGGTCCAGAGCCAGCGGGGGGACTGGGATGGGCCTGGCGGTGGTCAGACTGCTGGTCCATGTGCACGGCGGCGACGTGCGGGCGGAGAACCGGCCGGCGGGAGGCAGCCGCTTCGTCGTGGAGCTGCCCGCGCAGCAAGAGAGGGCGCGGTAGAAGATGGGAAAACAACGAGCGCGGTGGAAATGCCTTCTGATCAGTCTTGCGTTGCTCGCCATTTTTCTCGTGTCAGTCTATCAGGGGCCCGCCGCCATACTGCCGCAGGCGACTGCACAAGTGCAGACCCCATCCGCGACATGCATTCCCGGCCGCGTGACGCCATCTGTGACGGAGGGCCCTTTCTACAAGAGCGGTTCACCGCAGCGCGCGTCCCTGGTCGAACCCGGCATGCCGGGCACAAAACTCGTCATCACCGGTTATGTCTTCAGCAAGAGTTGCCGGCCGGTGGTGGGCGCGTGGCTGGATTTCTGGCAGGCGGACGCCCAGGGTACATACGATAACGCGGGATACCGGCTGCGCGGCCACCAGTTCACGGACGGCGCCGCCCGGTACACGTTGGAGACCGTGATGCCGGGGGAGTACCCGGGCCGGACGCCACACATTCACGTCAAAGTGATGGCGCCGAACCGGCCGGTCTTGACGACACAGCTCTATTTCGCTGGAGCGGCCCAGAACCAGAGTGATGCGCTCTTCCGGCCAGAGTTGCTGCTGCAGCTCCACAATGCTGCATCCGGCAAGTCGGCCACGTTCAACTTCGTGCTGGAATTGGAGTGATGCCGACGTGAGAATCTCCGCGTGGATGGCTCGGTTATCGGCTCTGCTCCTTCTCAGCGTGCTCAACGGGGCCTGGGTGCCGCCGGGGCTCGCTCAAGCGGACCCCGTCATCGCTGCGGCCGGCGACATCGCCTGCGATCCGGCGGATGAAAGTTTCAACGGCGGGGCGGGAGCCACGAACGCCTGCCGCATGAAAGCCACGTCCGATCTTATGGTAGAGATGAACCTCGCCGCCGTGCTGGCGCTCGGTGACACTCAGTACGGCGATGGCGCGCTTCCCAAGTTCTTACGGTCCTATGCGGTCACGTGGGGACGGCTGAAGTCCATCACCCATCCGGCCGCTGGCAACCATGATTACGGGCAGCCGAAGGCGTCAGGCTACTACACCTACTTTGGACCCGCCGCGGGAGATCCGACGAAAGGCTACTACAGTTACAATCTGGGCGCGTGGCATTTCATTGCCCTGAACTCAAACTGCGACGAGGTGGGCGGCTGCCAGGGCGGCTCTCCGCAGGAGCTCTGGCTGAAGGCTGACCTGGCTGCGCATCCGGCTGCGTGTACCCTCGCCTACTGGCACCATCCGCGCTTCTCTTCAGGGCCGCACGGCAGCGATCGCGCCTATGATGCCTTCTGGCGAGACCTCTACCAGGCCGGAGCCGACGTCGTGCTCGTGGGCCACGACCATGATTACGAGCGGTTTGCGCCGCAGGACCCGGCGGGAGCCGCCGATCCCGCCCGCGGGATCCGTCAGTTCGTCGTTGGCACCGGAGGAGAGAATCATTACGCGCTTGAGGCCAGGAAGCCCAATAGTGAAGTCTTTAACGGCAGTACGTTCGGCGTGCTGGTGATGACCTTTCATCCGAAAGCATACGATTGGAAATTCCTTCCGGTGTCTGGCGGCTCATTTACGGATTCCGGCAGCGCCCCCTGCCATTAACCTAGCTACCCGCGTGGTACACTGCTGGCGTGGCTGAGTCCCCGCTGGGCATCCAGACATCTGCGTTGCGTCCGGGCCATCCGGACTTCCTCGACCTCCCCTGGCACCTCTCGATCATAGGGTGGGAGGGCGTCTCCCCACGTCTGGAGCGGATGCCGGTCGGGCTATCCCGTCATCCGGTGGTGTTTGTCAACTATGGAGGACGGCTCTACGCCTGCAAAGAACTTCCGGCGGAGATCGCGATCAAAGAGTATGAGCTGCTGCGGGGCATGGAGGATCTGCGCCTGCCGGTGGTGACGCCCGTCGGCTACGTTCAGGTCCGTCATCGCGACGGCGAGGCCGGGGTGCTCATCACGCGGTATCTCGACTACTCCCTCCCGTATCACTACCTCTTTAAGCAGCCAGACCTGGCCCGCTATCGCGACCACCTGATTGACGCGCTGGCCGGCCTGCTGGTCCAGCTGCACCTGGCCGGCGTCTATTGGGGAGACTGCTCGCTGTCGAACACCCTCTACAGACGCGATGCCGGCGCCCTGCAGGCCTATCTGGTGGACGCCGAGACCGCCGAAGTCCATCCCGAGCTGTCCGGCCAGCTTCGCGCGCACGACCTCGAGATTGGCGGCCATCGCCGCGCTTCCGCCCGACTTTCCCGTGATCGACGTGGGCGTTGAAATCCGGCGGCGCTACGACAGCCTCTGGAACGAGGTGACTCGTACAGAGACCGTGACTCCCGAGGAACGATTCCGCATCCGGGATCGGATCCAGGCGCTCAACGCGCTGGGGTTCTCGGTGGAGGAAGTTGAGCTGACCGCCGTCCAGGGCGGGGAGCGCCTTCGCCTGCGGGCGTTCGTCGCCGACCGCAACTTTCACCGGGATCTGTTGCAGAATCTGACCGGACTTGATGCCGAGGAGGCGCAGGCCCGCCAGATGATCAACGAGATCCAGGAGCTGCGCGCCACACTCTCCCAGAAAGAGAACCGGAGCATGCCTCTCAGCGCCGCGGCGTACCGGTGGCTGAACGAGCTCTATCTCCCGATCGTGGCGCGGCTGCAACCGCTGGCCGACAAAAGCTCGCAGCCCGCGGAGCTGTACTGCCAGCTGCTTGAGCACAAGTGGTACCTATCTGAACGCGCCGGACGTGATGTTGGGCACCGGGCTGCGCTGGAGGACTTTGTGCGTCTGCTCAGCCGCCGGGCGGGCCGGCAGGCTGGAGGGTAGGACGCTGAAGACGCAGCAACTCGCTGTCGTCGGCATGCTCGCGGCCATCGCCTACCTGCTGATGCTGGCGGTCAAATTTCCCATCATCCCCGGCGCGCAGTTTCTGAAATACGACCCCAGCGATGCCGCGGGGCTCGTCGCGGGAATCTTGTATGGGCCCGCCGCCGGCGTCGCCGTCGTCGCGATCAAGGATCTCCTGTTCTTGGCTCGCAACCCGTTCGGGATCGTGGCCGACTTCATCGCCGCCGCGACGTTCGTGGGCGTCACCGCGTGGGTCTACCTGCGCGGCTCCGGCGCGACGGCGCCGCGCCTGCTGTGGGCCGCCGCCTTCGGGATCGCGGCGCGCGTCCTGGTGTTGATCCCAGTCAACTTCGTGATTCTCAGGCTGCAGTTCGGGATGCCCCCGGAGCGTGTCGCTGGCCTGCTGCTGCCCGCCATTGTCCCATTCAATGGCCTGAAGGGGCTCATGAACGCGGCGCTCGCCTTCATTATTGTCATGCCGCTGGTGCGGCGAGGGATTCCCAGGGCCGCATAGTGACGGGACCTGTCCCGGTCCAGCTTCGACATCTCACCCTAGAGTGGGGGCGCCGCACCTACATCATGGGCGTGCTCAATGTGACGCCCGACTCTTTTTCCGGCGACGGGATCATGGACGTCTCTGCCGCCGTGACGCGGGCGCGTCAGATGCTCGCAGAGGGCGCCGACATCATTGACGTGGGCGGCGAATCGACGAGGCCGGGCGCGCAACCGGTGCCGCTCGACGAGGAACTCAGACGCGTCATCCCCGCGGTCGAGGCGCTCGCCGGCGAACTGGACGCGGTGGTGTCGGTGGATACGATGAAATCCGAAGTGGCGCGCCGTGCGCTACACGCAGGAGCTGCGATGATCAACGATGTAAGCGCGCTGCGAGCGGATCCTGAGATGGCGGGGGTGGCCGCTGCATCTCGGGTCCCAGTGGTATTGATGCACGGATATGGCACCGCGAAGGGAGCTTCGTCGCCGCCGGCGCGCAGCGTCGTGTCCGAGGTGGTGGAGTTTCTTGAGGCGCGCATCGAATCCGCGGTGGCGTCCGGCGTTGCGCGCGATCGGATCCTCGTCGATCCGGGGTTCGGATTCGGCAAGACAGTCCAGCAGAACCTGGAGGTGCTCCGGCGGCTCGGCGACCTGCGCGTCCTGGGGCTGCCGGTTGCGGTCGGACCTTCCCGAAAGGGCACGATCGGCCACATCCTGGGAGGGCTCCCGGTGCAGGAACGTGTTGAGGGGACGGCCGCCGCCGTGGCAGTGTGCGTCATGAACGGGGCCGACGTGATTCGCGTGCATGACGTGGGCGCCATGGTCCGTGTGGCACGGGCGATGGATGCCATCATCCGCGTATCGGAATAAAATTGCCCCAGCCCTGGTTAGCTCAGGTGGGGAAAATCATACAGGAGACGTTGGTGTCTGCGGAGGGAAGCCATGGTGCAAAGTTTACTGTCTTACCTTTCTCCGACGGCGCTCATGGACGAGGAGGCGCCGGAGGGATGGATCTTTCTCGACTATCAAGATGATGGCCGTATCCTCACACTGGCTCCGCGGCAATTCGAGGCGACCTATCGACCCGGTCCGGAGGATCAGGGTTAAACCGTTGTTCCCGCGTTAGGCCGGCTCTCAAGTTCGACACCTCGTTAGCGGGAGCAGGCCTGTGATTCCTGCTTCCGCCCAGCTCTTGCCCCAGCCCCGAGACCGAGTATCTCTATGCTCGGGAAGGAGATCCTCGATGGAAGTCTTCGATGCTGTTCGCACTGTGATGGCCGTGCGGGGTTACAAGGAGAAGCCTGTGCCGCGAGATATCGTTAGGCGGATCGTCGAGGCCGGCCGCCTGACGGGGAGCAGCATGAACGGCCAACCCTGGCACTTTGTCGTGGTCGAGGACCGCGATGCCCTGCGTCAGTTGGGCAGACTGGCGCGATCCGGGCCGTACATCGCGCAGGCGCCCCTGGCGGTCGTCGTGGCGATCGAGAAGACGAGGTACGCGGTGTCGGATGCCACCCGCGCGATCCAATCGATGATCCTGACGGCGTGGGGCGAGGGGGTCGGCTCGAACTGGGTAGGGTTCCTCGGATTGACCGAGGTAAAGCCGCTCCTGGGCATCCCAGATGACCTGGACGTGTTGGCGATTCTCCCGTTTGGTTTTCCGGCGCAGGCACTCGGTCGGGGCAAGAAGCGGCGCAAGCCCCTCTCCGAGGTAGCCCGCCGAGAACGGTATGGGCACCCGTTTGAATGATGCCGCCCCTCGGGGCGATGGGAGTTCTCAAAGGGGTCAGACCCCGATGACCTGCGGTGGCGTCGGGCGTGGCCCGTGAGCGGATCCTGGTCGATCCTGGGTTTGGCTTTGGGAAGACGGTTCAGCAGAACCTGGAGATCATCAGGCGGCTGCGAGAGCTGCGCGTGCTGCAACTCCCGGTGGTGATCGGCCCGTCGCGCAAGGGGACGATCGGTCGCGTGCTTGGAGGACTGCCGGTGCAGGAGCGGGTGGAGGGGACGGCCGCCGCCGTCGTGGTGGCGATCATCAACGGAGCCGATGTCATCCGGGTGCATGATGTCCGCGTCATGACGCGCGTCGCCCGGATGACCGATGCCATCGTTCGATCGGAACAGGGGGAATAATTCTTACCAGATGATGCCCAGACTGCGCATGCTGGTCCTCACCGCACTGCTTGCGATACCGCTGGGTTCGTCCGCGGCGGACTCCGCGTCCGCGCCTGCGGTCCCCCCCTTCTCTCACATCTTCGTGATCATCATGGAGAATCGGGAGTTCGATGAAGTGGTGAACCCATCGCAGGCTCCGTTCATTGCCAAGCTGGCGCGGGACTACGCGGTGGCGAATCCTTACTATGCCGTCACACATCCCAGCCTGCCCAACTACATCGCGCTGACCGGGGGAGATACCTTCGGCATCACGGATGACTGCACGGACTGTCCCGTCACCGGCGAGAATCTCGCCGATCATGTCGAGGCGCATCAGCGGACCTGGAAGGCTTATATGGAAGGGCTGCCTACGGCGTGCTTTTTGGGAAGCTCTTCCGGCGAGTACGCCAAGAAGCACAGTCCGTTCGTGTACTACACCAACATCGCGACGAATCCGGCCCGCTGCCGGCAGGTGGTTCCGCTTTCCGAACTCGATACGGACCTGTCCCGCGGAACGTTGCCTGACCTCGTCTGGATCACGCCCGACATGTGTCACAGCATGCATGACTGTGAAACCCGAGATGGGGACCGGTGGCTGGCAACCATCGTTCCCAAGGTACTCGCCTCTCGCGCCTGGCGGGACGGCGGAGTACTCTTTGTGACATGGGACGAAGGCACAAGCGAGGCGGGCTGCTGTGGAAAGCCCGGGGGCGGCAAAGTCGCCATGCTGGCCATCAGTCCCTTGAGCCGGCGCGGGTACCGCTCCAGTACGGAAGCCAACCATTACGCACTGCTGCGTACGATTGAAGATGCCTGGTCCCTCGGCCATCTCCGGCACGCCGGTGATGCCCAGACCCCGGTGCTGGCGGACCTCTTCCAAAGATAGGAGAAATCGATGGAAGTCTTTGAAGCGGTGCGCACCGTTCTGGCGGTGCGCAGCTACAAAGAGACACCCGTGCCGCCTGACGTCATCCGGCGGATTGTCGAATCAGGGCGCCTGACGGGGAGCAGCATGAACGGGCAGCCCTGGCATTTCATCGTTGTCCAGAACCGCGAGACGCTGCGTCAGCTGGGCAGGCTGGCGAGGAGCGGGCCGTATATTGCGCAGGCCCCCCTGGCCGTGGTCGTGGCCATTGAGCGCACGAAGTACGCGGTCTCAGATGCCAGCCGGGCGATCCAGTCGATGATCCTGACGGCGTGGGGCGAGGGGGTCGGCTCGAACTGGGTAGGGTTCCTCGGGTTGACCGAGGTGAAGCCGCTCCTCGGCATCCCAGATGACCTGGACGTGTTGGCGATTCTCCCGTTTGGTTTTCCGGCGCAGGCACTCGGTCGGGGCAAGAAGCGGCGCAAGCCCCTCTCTGAGGTAGCCCCACCGAGAACGGTTTGGGCACCCGTTTGAATGATGCCACCCCTCGGGGCGATGGGAGTTCTCAAAGGGGTCAGACCCCGATGAACGACTGACCCACTCGGGTCATTCAGAGATAGCCGGTATGGACTCTTCAAAGGGGTCAGACCCCGATGACAAGCAATCACGATAGGATCAGGATCGGTGGGTAACTCCGCCCCCTCACCCTATCCCTCTCCCTCACCGGGGAGAGGGGAGTCATGTTGGGCCCTACCGGGCCCTCAACTTACTGGAGAGGGGGGAAAGGATCGAGGCGCCTTGCGGCGCCTCTCGACCAACCTGGAGCGGGCGATGGGAGTTGAATCCCCGACCAGCGCTCGCACTCGCCCTATCGGGCGGCGCGCGCTTCAGGGGGGACTAATCCCCCCTGATCGCTCGCGACAAAGGGAACAGTGTCATTCAGCGAGTTCGGTCGCGCTCGCTGCCCCCCTTTACTACGCGGGGGGACTGTCGTCCCCCCACATCCCCCTGGGTCGTGGGTTCAACTCGTCCAGGCCCAGAGAAACCGAGGTGAGGAGCAAACAGCGCTCCCCACCTCGATTTCTCTGGAGCGGGCGATGGGAGTTGAACCCACGACCCTCTGCTTGGGAAGCAGATGCTCTACCACTGAGCTACGCCCGCTCGCCTGAGCAGGATTATACTACGCCCACGGCGCCTTCGCCCACGCGATCTTCGGCGGGGCGACGGCCGTTTCGTTAACGACCGCGCTGATGTTGAACCACCACATCTCAGTTGTTTCATCGATTTCCCCCTCGCCGACGCAGATGTGGTAGTTCAGCCAGCGGTACCGCTCGTCTTGAGCGCGAAACCAGATTGCCGCGACGATCGCCCGCCGCACCGCCGGCGTCGCCTCGTCGATGCTATATCCCTGGAGCGTAAAGATGATCTTGACTCCCTCGTCCGTGGTGATAAATCCGTGGCAATCCGGACACCAGACGCCATCTTCACGGCGGCGCGGATGGTTGGCCCAGACGCCCTTTCCCCGGAGCCGTGGGCCCTCGACGGTCCCCCTCCCGTAACCGAACGCTGCGCCCTCCTTGTCGCCGTACGGCCGCAGCCATGCGGCGTCTGGCTCGTACTGCATCTCGAGTCTGCACAGCGGTTCCAGTCGCATCGCCCTCCCCCCCCATGAAACGATAGTCTGCCCGGTGAGAACTGTGTCAGCCTTCGTTGCCCGTACGGGCCCCCGTTCCTGCTCTCAGACCCGCACGTTTTCTGGGCAACGATCGCTGGTCTTGTAAGAACAGGCCGGATTCTTAGCGGCTTCACAACTTCTTCAAACGGTTCTCGCATCATGGCAGGTAGCCGTTTGGGAGGATTGAATAGTTTGAAAACACCGAAGGTATCAACAACTCCCAAGCTGAGCTGCTCGCGCAGCACGTACGGAGGACGGAGCAATGGCACGACTTAGGCGCGACTTTTGATTGATGAAATTCTGAAAGTCCGGACCTCGATCTTCCAGGCGGTCTCGGCCGCCACGGCGCCAGCCTGGATGGGTCTCGAACTGACGATGTCCCAGATGAAGGGATTGCGCACGCTGGCTTATCACGGCCCGGTGACTGTCAGCCGGGTCGCCGACGCACTGAAAATCGGCCTACCTACCGCGAGCCAGTTGGTGGACCGCCTCGTCCAGGCCGGGCTCGCCGAGCGGGGCGTAGATCCGGATGACCGCCGCCGCATCCTGGTGCGCCTGAGCAAGCGAGGGCAACAGTTGCACGACCGCCTCAGCCAGGGACCCCAGCAATTTCGGTTCTGGCTGCAGCGCATGAGTGCAGAGGACCTGGAAGCGCTCCACCGCGGCTATGTGGCGCTGGCGCGGATCGCGGTGGGAGGCAACGATGATGCCGCCCCGGCGGAGGAGCCACCGCGGCGCGGTCTGCACGTCAGGAGCCAGTAAACATGCGAAAAGCCAGCTGGTGGGTGGCCGCCAGCGCTGTGCTGATCATTGCCGTCATTGCGGCGGCTCTGGTGCGCGGTCGCGGCGCGGAGTCCAGGCAGGGACCGCAGCAGGAGGCGCCGGCCGCACGGGGGACCCAGGGTCCCTCGCCGGTGGTCGCGGTCGGCCGCCTCACACCGATGGAGATCTCCAACACGTTGTCGCTGACCGCGACCGTCGTCTCCTTGCGCGACACTTCGGTGTTCTCCAGGGTGGCCGGCTACCTGGAGACGGTGACGGTCAGGCCGGGCGAGATGGTCCGCTCAGGCCAGGTCGTCGCGGTGGTGGAGCATTCCCAGCTCGATGCCCAGGTGCAGAGTGCGATCGCCGCGCGCCGGCGGGCGGACGCAGACTTGCTGAGCGCGCGGGCGGCCGTCGACAAGGCCAAGGCACAACTGGTCCTTGCCCAATCGAGTTTCACTCGGGCGTCCTCCCTGTTCCAGGATGGCCTCGTCTCACAGCAGGCCGTGGATGATGCGAAGGGCGGGCTCCAGACGGCGCAGGCCAACCTGGACGCTGCTCAGGCCCAGGTGAGCGTCTCGCAGGCGGAGATCGAGCAGGCCGCCGCGTCTCTGCAAAGCGCCCAACTGGCTCAGGACAGCGCAACGATTCGCGCCCCCTGGGCCGGCATCGTGGTCAGCCGGTCGCTAGACCCCGGCGCCTACGTCACAACCAGCGGGGGGACGCCAATCTTGTCCATCGCCGACCTTGACAACATCGCGGTGCTGGTCAACGTGACCGAGGCGGATATGGGGACCGTGCGCCGGGGGGCGACGGCGGAGATTGGGGTCGACGCCTTTCCCAACCGTACCTTCCACGGGACTGTGGCGCGGATCGCCGGGGGAGTGGACCCGGACACCCGGACGGTGCAGGTCGAAGTTGATCTGGACAATCACGACCACGCGCTGCGCCCAGGCATGTACGCGCGGGTGCGCCTGGTTGGTGCCCCACGCCACGCCTTTGTCGTCCCTCTGTCAGCGCTGGTGATCGTCGGCGGGCAACAGT
>VBAP01000077.1:0-7571 GCA_005882335.1 Candidatus Segetimicrobium genomatis | reverse complement strand
ACTCAACACCACCGCGGCGGTTCGCAATCCCATTCTAATCCTGATGGTCTGCATCGCAGCGGTGGTGTTGAGTCAGATCGCGTTCACCCGCCTGCCGGTCGACCTCTTCCCGAACATCACCGTGCCGGCCATCACCGTTGCCACGAGCTACAGTGGCGCCTCTCCGGAGGACGTCGAGCGCACGGTGACTTATCCCATCGAGCAGGCGGTCACGCGCGTGGCCGGCGTGCAGCAGATCAACTCCACCTCGCGTCGCGGGAGCAGCAGTGTGCAAGTGTGGTTCGATTGGGGAGCCGACCTCAACGTCGCGGAAGTCGAGATCATCCAGAACGTCCAGCGGATCGCCCGCAGCCTGCCCGACGGTGTCAGCCAGCCGTCGGTCCTGAAGTTTGACATCTCGAACATCCCGGTGGCGCAGGTGGTGGTTTCGGCGCCGGGCATGGATGCCCGGCAGCTCTACCAGCTCTCCACCGATACCATCGAACCGCAGTTGGAACGGCTGCCCGGGGTATCGCAGGCGTTCGTGAACGGAGGGCTGGTGCGGCAGTTCAACATCAACGTCGATCCGCAACGGCTGGCCGCGGTCGGCCTGAGCCTGCAAGACGTCGACACCGCGGTGCGCCGCTACAACGCCTTGATCCCCTCGGGGAGCCTGCGCAACGCAGAGATTGACTTTCAATTGATGGTGCCGACGTCACTGGAGGACGTCAATGCCATCAGGCAGGTCGTGCTGGCGGCCAAGAATGGCGTGCCGGTGCACATCGCCGACATCGCCGATGTGCAGGATGCCGCGGCGGACCGGACGCAGATCGTCAAAGTGGATGGCCAGCCCGGGATCACGGTGTCGGTGGCGCGCCAGCCGGGCGCCAACATCGTCGACGTCGTGGACGCCCTGCGGGCTGCGGTCCCGCGCTTGACCGGGCTCCCCCAGGGGGTGGCGCTGCGCATCGCCTTCGACCAGTCCGGCTACATCCGCGCCGCGATCGACAGCCTGACACGAGAGGCGCTCACCGGCGCGCTCCTGACCTTCCTGGTGATACTGGCCTTCCTGCCCAACCTCTGGAACCTCTTTATCATCGGCGTCGGCCTCCCGCTCTCGGTGGCCACGGCGCTGATCTTGCTCTATTTCACGGGTCAGACCCTCAACGTGTTCACGCTGGGTGGGCTGACGCTGGCGCTGGGCCGCCTCGTGGATGACGCCATCGTGGTCCGGGAGAACATCACCCGGCACCTGGCGAGGCCGGGCACGCCGGTGGTGCAGGCGGTGCTCGATGCCACGCACGAAGTGGGGACCGCCGTCTTCGCCTCAACGGCCACCACCATCGCGGTCTTCTTCCCGGTGGTCTTCCTGACCGGTGTGGCGCGCCGGCTGTTCGTGCCCATGGCCCTGACGATCGTGTTCGCGATGGCCGCGTCATATCTGGTCTCGATGACCATCGACCCGGTGCTGAGCATCCGGTTCCTCCGCGCGCGCAAGACGGATGAAGAAGAAGAGAAACGCCAGGGCACCGTGGGTCGGATGATGGCGCCTCTGGAGCGATCCAGCGAGCGGATGCTGAATCGGCTGGACGCCGCCTACCAGCGGATTCTGGAGTTGGCGTTACAGCGGCGGCGCTGGGTGCTGGTGGGAATCACTGTCCTTTTCGCGGTGTCGATGTATGCGGCCCGGTACATTGGCTCAGAATTTTTCCCGGCGACCGATGAGAGCCAGTTCAGCATCACCGTCCAGGAGCCGCAGGGCACCGCGGTGCAAATTACGTCCGCGGCAGCCGAAGAGGTCGCGGGGATCGTCCAGCAGGTTCTCCCACGCCAGTCCATCACCACGGTGACGACGAACGCGGGCGTCCCCGCGGGGGGAATTGGCTTCGGGGCAAACCAGGGACCCAATTTCGCTCAGGTCAGCGTCCGCCTGGTTCCGCCGACGCAGCGGAATGCCTCGACAGACGAACTGGCCGCCCGAGTCCGCCGGGCCCTGGATGGAAAGTTCCCCGGCGTACAATTCTTCGTGTCCATCGGGGGCCTCCAGCGAAACATCGTGAACATTGGAGCGGCCGCTCCGATCGACGTGCAGGTGCTCGGGTACGACCAGACTGTCGCGCAGCAGCTTGCGGCGCAGGTCGCGGGGACGGTGTCGATGACTCAGGGCACGGCCGACGTGCGCATCAATCCACGCGGGCAGTATCCGGCCTTTACCGTGCGGATCGACAACGACAAGGCGGCGCTCTTAGGACTCTCCCCCACCGCCGTGGCCGGCGCGATCACCATGGCCATGTCGGGGAATGCGGGGACGGCGAGCCAGCTGATCGATCCGTATACCGGAGCGCAGTACGGGATCGTGACGCGGCTGATGGACCGGTATCGCACGCACCCGGAGGATCTGGCCAACGTTCCACTGGTGACGCTGGCCGATCCTCTCACCGGCGGCGGGGCATCGTCCGCGGGCCGCACCCCCATCCTCCTGCGTGACGTGGCCAAGGTCTCGCTGAGCAGCGAGCCGTTGCAGATCAGCCGGAAGAACCAGCAGCGCGTGATCGATGTGACTGCCAACGTCGTCAACCGGCCGCTGGGCGCGGTGTCGGCCGAGATCGTGCAGCGGCTCGACCGCATCTCCTGGCCGGCCGGGTTCACGTATTACATGGCGGGCCAGACGGAGCAGCAGCAGGGCGCGTTCGGCAGCCTGGGTCTGGCCGGCGCGCTGGCGCTGATGCTGGTCTACATGATCATGGCCTCGCAGTTCCAGTCGCTGGTGGACCCGTTCGTGATCATGTTCACGGTGCCGCTGGGGTTGATCGGTGTGGTCTGGATGCTGCTGCTCACGCACGTGACGCTGTCGATCGTGTCCTTCATGGGGGTGATCACGATGGTCGGGATCGTCGTGAGCAACGGCATCCTGTTGGTAGACTACGCCAACAGACTGCAGGACCGCGGCCTGGCCCCCTACGACGCCGTGGTGCAGGCCGGACGCATGCGGTTGCGGCCGATCCTGATGACGGCGCTGGCCACGATCCTCGGGATGATCCCCATGGCGCTGGGCCTCGGCGAGGGAAGTGAGACGAACACGCCGCTGGCGCGAACTGTCATCGGAGGCCTGTCCGTATCGACCTTCCTGACGCTGTTCTTGATTCCCATCCTCTACGTCCTGTTCGAGCGCCGGGGACACCGGCACGACAGGGCCGGGGGGTAAATTTCTATTGGTGAAAGGAGAAGGCCGCGTGAACGTATGGACTCTTCGCGTCTTTATCCTGGTCATATCGCTGGCCGTCGTCGCCACGTCCGCTGGTCCGGCAGACGCCCAGGTCCCGGTGACCCTCCAGGCGGCGGTCAGCTCGGCGCTGTCGCAGCATCCATCCGTGGCGGTGGCGCAGCAGGCACTCGCCGTCGCGCAGGCGAACCTCGCGGAGGCGCGGGCCGGGCGCAACATTCAGTTCGCCCTGTCAGCGGGGACGTCGTACGGGAACGCTTCCACCACCACTCCCGGTGGAGCGGGGATCACGAGCAGCAGCGTCGCGGTGTCGGCGTCGCTGGAACTGCTCAACCTCCAGGCGCGGTACCAGATCAGACAGGCCGAGGCCGCTGTGTCGTCCGCTGAGGCCTCGCTGGCCCAGGCGCGCCAGAGCGCGGCGCTGGCCGCCGCACAGGCATACTTCTCTGTCCTCCGGGCGCAGGCCGTCGTGGCCACGCGCCAGGCCGCGGTGGCGCAGGCGGAGGCGCAGGTCCGGCAGGCCGAGGCGCAAGTTCGGGCCGGCATCGCCGCCAGAGCCGACGTGCTGCAGGCGCAGGCAGCACGCGCAGCCGCCCAGGTTGATCTGATCGCGGCCAGGAACCAGGTCGAGACCTCGTTTACCGGACTCCGGGCATCCATGGGCCTCCGTCTGACCGACAGCGTGAGCGTGGCTGCACCCGCAGCTCCGCCGGTGCTGGCGCAATCAAGGGAGCAGGCGCTGGCGGGAGCGTCGGACCGGCCCGAGGTGGTGAAGGCCCACGCCGACGTGGCTGCGGCGCAGGCCGGATTGGCGCTGGCAGAGGTGCAGGCAGGACCATTGCTGGCAGTGACCACGTCGTCGTCATACGATGTCTGGAAGGATCCCGCGTCGACACCCAACGATGTGGTCTGGTCCATTGGGGCAACCGTCACCTACAGCCTGTTCGACGGCGGTCTGGCGCGAGCTGCCCTGGCAGCCGCCCGCGCCAACCTGGCCAACGCCCAGGCGAAGGAGACCCTGGCGCTGCAGACCGCCCAGGTCGACGCGCTGACCGCATGGGTGTCGCTTCAGGACGCGATGGCGCGCGTCGATGCCACCCGGGCCAGCGAAGCCGCGGCCACCGAAGCGCTGCGCGCGGCGGAGGGCCGCTACCGGGCCGGCGCCGGCACCATCGTGGAAGTGCTGACTGCGCGCACCGCGCTGCAGTCGGCGAGCCTGTCGCGGATCCAGGCCGAGTTTGACGTGCAGTCCGCCGTGCTGCAATTGCGGTATTCGATCGGCCGGCCGGTGGTAGGAGGTAATTGATGAAACTGGTGAAGCGCGCATGGATGCAGCCCAGATGGATGGTCGCGGGCGGAGTCGTCGTCCTGGTCACCGCCGGGTTTGTGCTGACGCAGCACCGTGGTGAGCCGGCCAAAGCCGACGCGATCCGCACGGCGCAGGTGACCCGCGGCAACATCGTGCTCAGCGTCTCGGCGACGGGCACGGTCGAGCCGGCGTCGATGGTCGAAGTCCGGTCGCGCGCCACGGGCACGGTGACCCGCGTCCTGGTGGACGAGGGCCAGCGCGTGCGCTTGGGCCAGGTCCTGGTGGAACTTAACGATCCCGACTCGCGCCACGCCGTGGAATCGTATCGAGCGGCGTTGCGATCCGCAGAGGCTGCGGTCGGTGTGGCCCAGGCCAAGTTGGATGACCTCCGCGCGGGCGCGACCGTATATACTCGCCAACAAAGCGAAGAAGCGGTGCGCCAGGCCGAGGCGGCGCTGGCTCAGGCGAAAGATAACCTCACTCGACAGGAACAGCTTCTGCGGGACGGATATGTCGCGCAGTCAGTCGTAGACGACGCCCGCCACAGCGTCGACATCGCCGAATCTCAACTGCGCGCGGCGAGGGCCAAACTCTCCGATCTGGTCGCCGGCTCCACGCCCGCTCAGATTGCGCAGGCCGAGTCGGCGGTGCGCCAGGCGCGCGCGCAGGCAGATCAAACCGCCGCGGCCTTGCAGCAGGCCGAGGAGCAACTGGCGGAGTCACGCATCACCGCGCCGATTACCGGTGTGGTGGTGAAGCGCTCGGTTGATGTGGGACAAAGTATTATCGGCGGCAGCGGCACCGGCGGCACGCTGGTCATCACGCTGGCGCAGGTCGATCCGCTCTACGCAGCGGTGAACGTTGATGAAGCGGATATCGCTGGGGTGCGCGCCGGCATGCCGGTGCGCCTCAGCGCCGATGCGCTGCCAAATGCGGTGATCCGGGGCAAGGTGGACCGGGTGGCCGCAGTGGCCCAGCTGGTGCAGAACGTTACGCAGTTTGCCGTCACGGTGGTGCTGCAGGAGCCCCCGCCGGGAGTGCGGCTGGGCATGACCGTGGACGCCAACTTCGTGACCGCCCGCCGGGACAACGTGCTGCTGGTTCCCCGCCAGGCGGTCAAGGAGGGCAAGTCTCCCACCGTCACCGTGATCGTCGGCGGAGAGTTGGAGACGCGCTCGGTGCAGACGGGGTTGTCCGATGGGCATATGGTGGAAATCATCAGCGGGCTGCGCGAGGGGGAGGTCGTCCTCCTGGGATCTGCGAAGCAGCCGGCCAAATCGTCCCCAGGTCGCTCACCGTTCCAGCCGCAGTATAAGAAGAAGTAATTGCGGGAGGCGCCAGACAAGTGAGCCTGCTCGTCCTGCGTGATGTATACAAGACCTATCAACTCGGCGGTGTCGAGGTGCAGGCCCTGCGCGGCGTCTCCCTGACCGTGCGGGCCAACGAGTTCGTCGCCATCATGGGGCCGTCCGGGTCGGGCAAGTCGACCTGTATGCACATCCTGGGACTGCTGGACCGGCCCACGACGGGCGCCTACCTGCTTGATGGGCAAGACACGGGGGGTCTGTCGGACGTGGAGCTGGCCCGCATCCGCAACCGCAAGCTGGGCTTCGTGTTCCAAAATTACAACCTGCTCCCGCGCACGAACGCCGTCGAAAATGTGGAGATGCCGCTGATCTACGCGCGTGTGCCGGAGCGCCAGACGCTGGCATCAGACGCCCTCACCCGCGTGGGGTTGGGCCACCGATTGCATCATCATCCTTCGCAGATGTCAGGCGGAGAGCAACAGCGGGTGGCCATCGCCCGGGCGCTGGTGACCAACCCGCAGGTGATCCTGGCCGACGAGCCGACCGGTAACCTCGACAGCCGCACGGGCGACGAGATCATGGCCCTGCTGCAGGGATTGAACGACCGGGGCCTGACGATCGTGCTGGTGACCCACGAGTACGATGTGGCGCGGTTTGCGCAGCGGCTCGTGCACTTCAAGGACGGGCTCATTGTCGGCGATGAGCCTGTGCGCGACCGCCGGGTGGAGGTCTCGCGGTGATCGGACCGATCGTGCGCGTGGCGCTGCGGGCCATCCGCGGCAACCCTCTGCGGGCCGGGCTTACCATGCTGGGGGTCATCATCGGCGTCGGCGCCGTGGTGGCCATGGTGGCCCTGGGCGCTGGGGCGCGTGCCGCGGTGGCCGCGCGGGTGCAAAATCTGGGCAGCAATCTGCTCCTCGTTGTACCCAGCAGCGTGAACGTGGGCGGGGTGCAGCAGGGATTGGGCGCTGCGCAAAACCTGATGTGGGATGACGCCCTGGCCATCAAAGATGAGGTACCGCAGGTCGAAGAAGTGGCCGCGGAGTTCAGCCGGACCGCGCAGGTGGTCTATGCCGGCGCCAATACGGCCACGTCGGTTGTCGGCGTGACGACAGCCTATCCGGACGTACGGAATCATCATGTCGTGCAGGGCGCATTCTTCACGGATGAGGATATGCAGTCTCAGGCTCGCGTGGCGGTCCTGGGCCCCAACGTGGTGAAAGACCTGTTCGGATCCGCCGAAGCCGATCCCATCGGGGCCCGCATCAAGATCAACCGCTCCACCTACACGGTCATCGGCGTCCTGGAAGTAAAGAGCGCCTCGGGCTCCTCCACCAGCCGCGACGATGTCGTGCTGGTCCCCATGACCACGGCCCAAAAGCGGCTGTACGGTGTCACCTATGTGCGGCAGATCGATCTCAAGGTCCGCACCTCTGAGGAACTGAATGATGCGGAGAAGGCGATGACCGAAGTCCTGCGGGCCCGCCACCGCATTCCCCCCAAGGGCGAGAACGACTTCCGTGTCTACAACCAGGCGGATGTCCTTAGCGCGCAGCTCGGCGTCAGCCAGACGATGACGATGCTGTTGGGCGGGATCGCCGCGGTGTCGCTGCTGGTCGGCGGGATCGGGATCATGAATATCATGTTGGTGTCGGTGACCGAGCGCACCCGGGAGATCGGACTGCGGAAAGCGGTGGGCGCCACGCAGGCCGACGTCTTGCTGCAGTTTCTGGTCGAAGCGGTGCTGCTGTCG
>VBAP01000038.1 GCA_005882335.1 Candidatus Segetimicrobium genomatis | reverse complement strand
CCCTCTGCGGGCCCGCGCCTTCGCCGCCCAGTAGAGGTTGGCCGCCGCCCGCGGCGTCGCCGGGAATCGCGTCGCCGAATCCAGGAACTGCTGCTCAGCGTCGTGGATGCGCCCTTGCCGGAACATCACCCACCCCAGGCGCCAGCGCGCCTCGTCTGCAGCCGGCGAATCCGGATATCGTTGAGCCGCACGCCGCAGCCACTGTTGGGCGCCGGGCAGGTTGCCGTGGAGCTCGGTGAGCGCCGCCAGCGACACCATGGCCCGGGCCGTCCATGCCGACTCCGGCTCCTCGTCAACCAGGCGGCGCCAGACCGCCAGCGCTTCCCCATCACGGTCATCCAACGCCAGGGCGCGGCCGAACCAGTAGAGGGCCCGCGGCCGGTGCTCGCCGGGGATGCTGGCCGACTGCTCGAGCGCGTACGCTGCTCCTCGTGTTCTCAGACGGAGGATCCCGAGACGGTACCAGGCCTCCGCCGCCATCTCCGGTGGCAAAGGTTGATGCAGGGCGTCGGCCAGTTCGCGCTCTGCCATCGCGAACTCGCCCGCGGCCACCAACCGCGTCGCACGTTGCAGCCGCGCGTCCGCCGGCGGCACAGGGGTGCGGTCGGGCTGCAGGTCGCGCAACTTCCCGTAAGCGGCATCGGCCCCTGCGGCCTCCGGCACACTCCACCATGCCATGGCGTACGCCCGGATGGCGAGGGTCCGATCCCCTGCTCCCTCCGCCGCCTGGCCGAGCAGTGACCAGGCCTGCGCGTACGACAGATCGTCGAGAGGAGCCGCGAGCAATTGAGAAAGGCTGACGACCGCCTTCTCGGACTCCCCCGATTGGATTAGTACATCCGCGTACATCAGCTTGGCGCGCCGGGCTACGGATGGCATCGTCGTAGCGGCAAGTAGCTGCTCAAGGCGGCTGGCGGCCTCCTCACTCTGGCCGATCTGCATCGCCGCCTGCGCCGCATACAGGCGAGCGTGGTCCGCCAGCGGAGGAAAATGCTTCGCCACCTCATCGAATTCCCGGCGCGCGGCCACAATATCACCCTGCTGGAGCAGGCAGTGCGCCAGCAGGTAGGAGGCGCGCCCGCCTGTGGGTCCGGGTTCCTCACTGAGCGAATGCAGCTCGGCAAGCACGCCGTCACACCGCCCGCGGCGGACCTCCGTGACCACCACGGCAAACTTCAGAGGAGGAAGGATCGGTGCGGCAAGTGACGACGCGGCGGTGACCACCAGGACCAAGGCCATCACCACGAGGCCGACGGCAGCAATGACGGACGGGTGTCGAGTCATCGCTGCAACAGCCGGTCCAGGGTCATCCGGATCTGCGCGATCAACTCCGCCGTGCGCGGGCCGTCGCGGGGCGGAGGAGGGATGGCCTCGCCGATGCGCACCGTCACTCGGGACGGCCTCGGAAAGCGAGCGCTCACAGGCCACATCTTCGTGAGACCGAGCAGGCCCACCGGGACGACCGGGACCTGCGCGCGGATCGCCAAGAAGGCCGCGCCTTCGCTTAGCGTTCCCAACCCGGGCTGCACCACACCGCCTTCCGGGAACACCACGAGGACCTCGCCTCGGGCGAGCCGTTCCAGACAGGCCTTCAGCGCGCCGATGTCCCCCACCCCGCGGCGGACAAAGATGGGATTGAATAACCGGATCAGCGCAAAGAGCAACGGATACTGATCCAGCTCCTGACCGGCCAGGTACGTGACCCGGAACGGCATGGCCGCCGAGAGTACGATGGGATCGATCTCACTGGCATGATTGGGCGTCAGGATGAATGGCCCCCGGGGAGGCAGGCGGTCCAGTCCCTCAGCCTTCAGATGCCAGCCCGCCAGCAGAAGCAGCCGGAAGAATTTGATGACGATCCAATATCCCGGCCCCATGCGCGTGGGGGGATCGTGACGGCGCTCGCGCAACACCTGCGGGTCCATCATCTCCCCGCGATCCGCTGCAGCTGAACCACGCACTCCACGTGGTAGGTGTGGGGAAAGAGATCCACGGGCTGTATGGCGGCCATCTCGTAGCCCCAGCCCTGTAGCTCGCGCAGGTCGGACGCCAGGGTCGTCGGGTTGCATGACACATACACGACTCGGGGTGGGGCAAGAGCCCCGATGGCTCGCATCACCGCAACGCCTGCACCGGCGCGCGGTGGATCCAGGACCAGCACATCGGGCCGGCTCTGGAGCGCCAGCACCCACCGCAGGTCTGCTGCCTCCGCGGTGTAGAACGTTGTGTTTGTGATGCCATTCAGCGCCGCGTTTTCCCGCGCCGCCTCCACCGCCGCCCGCAGGGCTTCGATCCCGATCACCTGACTGGCCTGACCGGCCAGCGCCAGGGCGAAGGTCCCGACGCCGCAGTAGAGGTCTGCCACGTGTTCGGTGCCGCGTAAACCGGCAAACTCGCGCACGACCTCGAGCATGCGCTCGGCCTGCACGGTATTGGTCTGGAAGAAGGTCAGCAGACCGAGTTTGAACGTCAGGCCGCCCAGACGCTCATAGATGAATGGACGCCCGTGCAGCACATAAACGGCATCAGCGTCGACGGCGTCGCTTTTGGACGCGTTGACCGCCCACAGCAGGCCCGTGAGCCCCGGCACTTCTTGACGCAGTCGCTGCGCCAGGTCATGTCCCTCCGGAAACGGGCCCGCCGCGGTAATCAGGGCCACCAGCAGCTCTCCGGTCGCGCGGCCCTCGCGCACGACTATGTGCCGAAGAAACCCATTATGGGTGCGGGTATCGTAGCACGGAATCGCGTGCTGCCGCATGAACTCCCGCACCACGTGCAACACAGTGACGGTCCGGGGCGACGGCAGGAAGCAGGTCTGAAGGTCTACGACCTCATCCCAGCGCCCGCGACGGTGGAGGCCCACGCGGTCCGGCGGCTGAAACGAAAACTCCATCCTGTTGCGGAAGTGCCACGGATCGCCTGCGGCGATGATCGGGCGCACCCGCACCTCGCTCAGCCCGCCCAGTCCCCGCAGGCTCTCGGTGACAATCGCCTCTTTCGCGGCGGCCTGGGCGTGGTAGTCGAGGTGCTGCCACAGGCATCCGCCGCATGTGCCGACGTGCGGGCAGCGCGGCGTGACCCGGCTGGAGGAAGGTTCTTCGACGCGGACGATCTGGGCTTCCGCGCGCGCGCGCGTCAGACGAGTCAGGCGGGCTCGAATGACATCCCCGGGGGCGGCAGCATCGACGTAGACGGCGAGCCCATTCAGCCGGCCCACGCCCCGGCCGTCCCCGCTTAATCGATCGACGCGTAACATAATCTCCATCCCAGGCGCCAGCATCATACGCTAATTGTAACAAGGGACCCGGGACCAAGGTACCAAGGGATCAAGCGATCTGGGTCCTGCGGGTATCCTGGCTGCTTGGTCCCCTGGTCCCTGGGTCGACTTGGTGTCGTGCTCGGTGCGGGAGCCATCCAACCCGCCGTCGAACTCGCCTGAATGTGGACGCGTATCGCTCCATCGTCACCAAGCGGGACCTGCGATCATTCACCGATAGGTCAATCGAGGAACCAGTTTTGATGAAGATTCTCAACGCCGGCCGGATGGCCGGCAGCAGCCGGAATCGCCAACCCTGGCACTTCGTGGTCATCCGCGAGCGCCCCCGTCTGCGGGAGCTCGCCGCCTTCGGGCGCTTCGCACAGCATGTGGGCACAGCAGCGGCGGCCATCGCGCTCGTCCTGGAGGACTCCGGCGCCGCGTTTGATGCAGGACGGTGTGCACAGAACATAATGTTGGCCGCCTGGTCCTGGGGAGTCGCCTCCTGCCCGGCGACGATGCACCAGAGCGCTGAGGCGAAGGTCTTCCTCCGCATTCCGCCCGACAAGACACTCGCTATTGTGGTTTCCCTAGGGTACCCGCATCCACGAGGTCGAGGCGCCATCGAACGTACGGCTCTGCGCATCCTGGCAAGCCGCGGACGGCGCCCACTGGTCTCCATGGTCTCGTGGGAAGAGTACGGGCCGTCTTCGATCCCCATCCCACACTGATGGGGTGCCGCTCCTTCCCCGAATCTCGTCGAAGCGCCGCACTGCTCGCGGCGCTCCTGGTAACTGTCGTGGCCACGAAGATCGGATGGGCCCAGGCACCTACGCTCGACGCGCTCCTCCTTCGTCTGTTCGACGTCAATGTCAAGGAGCCTTACGAGCTCAGCGCAGACTTCAACGGCACCCTGGATGTCACCGTCAAACGGAGCCGGCTGGTGGTCGCCGCCGATGGGTCATTCCTGGAGTGGCGCGGCACCGACGGCATCAGGCACCGTAGCGTCACCGTCCACGACCTGACCCTCCCCCTGCGGAAAATCCGGAGACATTTTACGCCCACGATATCTTCCTGCTCAGCGAACAGCCGGGCGGCCGGTTCGTGCTGGCCGGGGTCCATCGCGCCATCGTCGACGACGCGATCGACCGTTACGGCCGTCCGGAGGACAAACTCGACGTCACAACCCGCCGTAAGATTGCCCAGTGGTTGTACACCGCGCCGAACATGAAGGAGTTCATCGCCCGGCCGGGACCGCCGTATGCGCTGCGCGCCACCATCGATGAGAACGGAGTGCTCTACGAACTCGTGCTGTCATACGATTGGGGCGAGGTCAGCACGCGGATCGGGTACATCTGGATCAACGGGCAGCCCGTCTGGGCGGAGGTACAGGCCGACACCGTGAGCAACCTGGCAGGGGTCGGCCGCGTCATCGGCCAGCTAGTGCTGAGGTTCACCAACCACTGCGTCAACTGCAAGCGCCCCGGACCCTGAGTAGGAAAGTTGGAGAGTTGAAGAGTTGGAGAGTTGAAAGGTTGCTGCATTGACTCTGCAACTCTTCAACTTTTCAACTCTTCAACTCACGTTGTGTCCAGAACCGCCGCGCCGGTGATCTCGCCGCGCTTCAATGATGCCAGCACCGGATTTGCCTCGGCCAGGGGAAATCGCTGCACCTGAACGGTAAGGGGGATCGAGGCCGCCAGCCCCAAGAACTCGATGCCGTCCTGACGCGTGCTGTTGCTCACGCTCCGCAGAACACGCTCCCAATACAGGAGGTTGTAGTCAAACGCCGGCATCTGATCGAGGTGCACGGCATTGATGGCCGCCGTGCCACCGCGGCGCAGTCGGCGTAGCGCCTCGACCACCACGTGGCCTGCTGGCGCAAATACCACCGCGGCGTCCAGTTCCTGCGGTGCGCGGTCCTCGAGCCCGCCCACCCACGCGGCCCCCAGCTGTTTGGCGAGACGCCGATGGGCGTCGCCGCGCGTGAACACGAAGACCTCGCATCCCCAATGCCGCGCCACCTGAATGGCCAGATGCGCAGAGGCACCGAAGCCAAACAGTCCCAGCCGCTCCCCGGTCCGCACGCCCGAGAGCCGCAGCGCGCGATACCCAATGATGCCGGCGCACAACAAAGGGGCGGCGTGCGCGTCGTCGAACGACCCGGGCAGCGGATACACGTAGTCGGCCCGCGCCACCAGGTACTGCGCGTATCCCCCGTCCACGTGATAGCCGGTGAACATGATCTGAGCGCACAGGTTCTCTTCACCACGCCGGCAGGCTTCGCACACACCGCATGAGGCATACAACCACGCCACGCCGACTCGCGCGCCCGGGGCCGGATGTGTCACACCGGGACCTACCCGCTCCACGACGGCCACGACCTGATGGCCGGGCACGACGGGCAGTTTCGCTGGAGGCATCTCCCCCTCAACGATGTGGAGATCCGTGTGGCAAACGCCACAACACCGCACCCGCAGCAGCACCTCCCCGGCCCGCGGCTCGGGCGGCGCCAGACTCCGGCGCTCTAATGGAGCGGACTCCACCGGGCGAGGACTGGACAAGACCATCGCGTTCACACGGATGCACTCACTGGTGGCACCTCAGCGTCCCGGCCGCGTCCTCGGAGGACGGCGCAACCGGCCCGCGAACTCCCCGCCCATGAGATTGTGGCTGGCTGCGTTCGTTGTCCTGCTGCTCGGCGCCTGCGCGCCGTCGGCTCCCGCGGGACTGGTCGAGGTCCACGATGAACGCGGGTTTACCGTCCGGTATCCACAGAGGTGGACGCAGGTGCGGCGCGACGACGCGGTCTGGTTCGTCCCGGCGGGCGCGGATCGGATACCCGACATCGCCGAGTTCATCGTGGTCGTCACCAGAGCATCGGCTGGCCGGCTGGACGATCCCGCCATCCGGCGAACGGTCTTCGAGCTGCTGCCGGTTCAGGGGGTCTCGGGCTTTCAACAGGATACGCGCACCACCACGGAGACGCTATGGTACAAGTTCGAAGTCACCGGCGCGTCCGGTGGCCAGGAGTGGGCCTCGGTCGGCGTCCTGGTCAGTGGCGCTGCCCGGTATCACGTCGTCGTCTGCGCGAAGCCGCTGCTAAAGTGGCGGGACGGGCAGAAGCAGTGTGACGAGGTGGTCAGAAGGTTTCAACCGGGTGACTTGAATCACTGACAAACGCGCAGGTGTAGGTTGTGTAGGTTAAGACACGCGCGCTCGGTATCGCAACAGTGCTGCCTGCAGGCGCTGCAAGCCTTCCCGGATATTCTCCACGCTGTTGGCGTAGGAGAAACGCAGATAGCCCCGGCCGTGCTCGCCGAATGCCGTCCCAGCCAGACAGGCCACCCCACCCTCGGCGAGCAGGAAATCGGCCAGCCGCTTACTGTCCGGCTCGACGCGGTTGACGTTGGGAAACGCGTAGAAGGCGCCGGCCGGCATCATGCACGTCACGCCGTCGATCGCCCGCAGGCCGGAGACGATGACGTCCCGCCGCCGGCGGAACTCCGCCACCATGCGCTCGATCGGCTCCCGGGGGCCGCGCAGCGCGGCGATACCGGCAATCTGCGTGAAGGCTGCGGCGCAGGAGTTTGAGTTGACCATCAACTGGGTCATGCGCACCGCAAGGTCCTTGGGCATCACCCCAAACCCCAGCCGCCACCCGGTCATCGCGTAGGCCTTGGAAAAACCGTCCAGGATGATGGTGCGCTCCTTCATCCCCGGCACGCTGGCGATGCTGTAGTGGTTCCCCTCGTACATGATCTGCCAGTAGATTTCGTCGGACAGGACGAACGCATTCGAATGCTGCAACGCCTCGGCCACGGCGGTCAGGTCTTCCCGGGTCAGGACGGAGCCGCAAGGGTTGTGCGGGGTGTTCAGCACCAGCAGCTTCGTCTTGGGCGTGATCAGCCGCCGCAGTTCATCCGGATCAACGCGAAACCCCCGTTCCTCCCGCAGCACCAGCGGCCTCGGAGTCGCGCCCACGAACCTGGCCACCGATTCGTAAATCGGATAGCCAGGATCCGGGCAGATCACCTCGTCGCCGGGATCCACGAGTGCCAGAATGGCGAAAAACATCACCGGCTTGCTGCCCGGGGTCACTACCACTTCGTCCGGATGCACCGGAATCTTCCTCGTCGCTTCGAGATGCTGGGCGATGGCCTCTCGAGCTTCGAATAGCCCCGCCGACGGCGTGTAGTGGGTGTATCCGTCGCGTAGAGCCTTCACGGCGGCATCCTTAATGTGTTCGGGGGTGTCGAAATCCGGTTCGCCGATCTCCAGATGCACGACCGATTTGCCGTGTCGCTCCAGTTCGCGGGCTTTGGCCAGAACCTCAAAGGCCGTTTCGGTGCCCAGCCCAGCCATGCGCTGCGCGAACTTGACTTCAGTCACCGAGATGTCCCCCCTAGATCCAGTTGAAAAGTTGAAGAGTTGGAGAGTTGAAAAGGGACTGCGGTGACTCTCCAACTTTCCAACTCTTCAACTCTTCAACTCGGAGGCATCAGCCCCCTCTGATCCGGGTGCCCGTCTGACCGGCCAGCGCGCGTTCCAGGTGGGCCGGCGACGTGATGAGGGCTTCCGGCCCGCCCGCCTCGAGAAACTGAATGGCGGCGCGGATCTTCGGTCCCATGCTACCCGCCGGAAAGTGTCCTTCACTGAGGTACCGCTTTGCCTCGTCCACGGTCAGCGCGTCGAGGTCCCGCTGGTCGGACTTGCCGTAGTTGAGGGAGACGCGCTCCACCTGCGTGGAGATCAGCAGCAAGTCGGCACCGATGGACTGCGCCAGGAGCGCGCTGGCCAGGTCTTTGTCGATGACCGCCTCCACCCCGGCCAGGCGCCCGTCGGCCTCTCGCACGACCGGAATCCCGCCGCCGCCGCAGGCGATGACCACGATCGCCTGGTGCACGAGTCCCTTAATCACCAATCGCTCAACAATTTCCGCCGGCCATGGTGAGGGGACGACCCGGCGCCAGCCCCGTCCGGCATCCTCCACCATCTGCCAGCCGCGCTCCGCCTGGAACCGCTGGGCCTCCTCCTTTCGGTAGAAACTGCCGATAGGTTTTGTTGGTCGATGGAACGCCGCGTCGTGAGGATCCACAACGGTCTGAGTCACCACCGTCACCACGCGTTTGCGGATGCTGCGGCGGCGGAGTTCGTTGCCCAGTACCTGCTGGATCAGGTACCCAATGGACCCCTGAGTCTGGGCACCCAGCACGTCCAGTGGAAGCGGGGGGACGACATGGGCGGCGAGCTCGCTGCGCAGCAGGTTGAATCCTACCTGAGGGCCGTTGCCGTGGGTGAGCACCACGTCCCACCCCGAGGCCAGCATCCCGGCGATGTGGCCGCAGGTCTCGCGCAGGGCCTCGATCTCACCGGCCACGTTGGGATGCGCTTCGTCTTTGATGAGGGAGTTGCCCCCGATGGCAACGACGGCAACGGGCACGGCAGGCTCCTGTTGAGGTCAAAGCACGGCGTAGTGTTCGATATGCGGCGATGGCTCCCCCTCCAGATGGCATTGATCTTGCTCATCTAGAGGTGAAAAGGCTAGACGTGGAGCGCCAGAACTTCTATCGAACTTCGCACAAATTGACAGGTCGGCTCGGCGGGATAGTGCGTCGAGCATGTTGCGCTGGGAGAACACGCTGATGCGTGTGTCAATGCGTCTGACGACAATCTTGCTGCTCATCGCGACGGGGCTCATGGGCCTCTCGCTGAGCACGACCAACCGCGTCGCAGCTCAGGCGGCTCCCACGCAATACGTCCTGGTGGGTAGCGGCGGCAGCCTTCCGCTGAACCTGGAGGCGCTCGTAGCTTCGGTCGGCGGGGGAGTCGTAGAGCGGCTCGATGAAATCGGCGTGGCCATTG
Organism: Candidatus Segetimicrobium genomatis; assembly: GCA_005882335.1. Classification (GTDB taxonomy): domain Bacteria; phylum Sysuimicrobiota; class Sysuimicrobiia; order Sysuimicrobiales; family Kaftiobacteriaceae; genus Telluricultor. The sequence goes on along the minus strand of VBAP01000038.1, from coordinate 17,431 downwards.
TTGAATCCTCTGAGCCCAACTTTGCAGGCGCCGCGGCGACCATCTCCGGCCTGGATGGGATTGAGGAAGATCGCGTGGTTCCACTTGCGCTTCCTGACCAGGGGGACTCCACGGTCGTGGAGAGCCTGGATACCGAAAATGCGACCTGGGAAGGCGGGGCTCTCGACGCCCTCAACAGTAAACCGTGCACCAACCCTCCTTCGGGAGATTGCAACCCTGGGCTCGCGAAGTTCTTTTGGGCGCAGTGGGACATGAGGACCATCGGCGCGCCGATGGCCTGGAGCGCCGGGGTCAGGGGCGACCCGCGCGTAAAGGTTGCGGTCATCGACACAGGGATCGACTATGCGCAGCAGGAGTTTCAGCGCGTCGTCAACGGCAAGCTGGTCAGCATCGTCGATCCGGTATTGAGCAAGTCGTTCTTCAAGGAGGCGCTGCCCCCGGGCGCGCCGCCCTACCTCGATGTGACCGGACACGGCACCCATGTCGCCGGCATCATCGCGGCCGAGGGTGTCAGCGTGGCGGGAGTCGCCCCGGGCGTCACCCTGCTGGCGATCAAAGTGGCCGGCCGCTCCGGGTTCGCTACATACGCAGCCATCATCGCCGCGATCAAGTATGCGGCCGATGTGGGGGCCGACGTGATCAACATGAGCTTTGGTGACGTCCTCGCCAGGGGCGGACGAGAGAACGCACAGTTGATGGCAGCTCTCAACCGCGCAGTGAACTATGCTCACAGCAAGGGCGCGCTCCTGGTGGCCTCGGCAGGCAACAGCGGGACCAACTGGGACAATAACAAGGATCTCTGTCCGATGAATCCACCGCTGGATCCGCCGCTGACCATCAACCGGTGCATGAAGGTGCCTGCACAGCTCCCGCACGTGGTGGCCGTTTCGGCGACCGGCCCGCAATTCCAGTTGAGCTTCGATAGCATGGGCGTGATCCCGAACGCGGCAGGACTGGAGCAGCGCTACACGGACTACGGCATGACGCTCGTGACTTTCGCCGCGCCCGGCGGAAGCGTAACGCGGTTCGTGGATGCGGCGACCAAGATGCCCCTCGACCGCGTCCTCTCGGCGTGCGCGCGGTTTACCCCTGGCGTGAACTGCAGCTCGGGCAGGGCGAACATCTTTATGGTCGGCACGAGCATGGCGGCGGCCCACGTGAGTGGTGTCGCGGCGCTCATTGACTCCGCGGCAGGTGGCGCCCTGACTGGCGATCAGATCATACAGATCCTGAAGCAGTCGGCGGATCACATCGGGAGACCAGGCAAAGATGCGTGGTACGGCTTTGGCCGGATCAACGCTCACCGCGCGGTGACCGGCAACTAATCCGGCAACACGCGTGCGCGCGGCACGCGAAGATGATTCGGCCATCACACACCGGAGGGGAGGCGCTGCCTCCCCTCTAGATGTTTTCCATGGACGCTGACCCGACGACACCCAGCGCCGGGGCCCGGCGAATTACGTAGTAGGCAATTGGCCGGGGGGGCGGTAGAATACGGGACGTGCCATCCGCCCGCTTCATTCAATATGGCCTGGGCCCGATCGGCACCGGCATCGCTGACCTGGCGGCCCACCAGGGCCACCGCCTGGTCGCTGTGGTGGACATCGACCCCGCCAAGATAGGCCGTCCCGCCGCGGCATTCATCTCCGGAGCGCCTGCGGACGTGGTAATCACTGCCGATGCGGCTACGGTCCTGAACGCCGGCGCAGACATCGTGCTCCACTCCACCCAGTCGCGGCTGGCCCAGGTGTTTCCCCAGTTGCTGCCGCTGGTCGATGCTGGTCTCGCCGTGATTTCCACCTGCGAGGAACTGGCGTTCCCCTGGATCCATCACCCGGTGGAAGCCGCCTCGCTGGACGCCCTGGCCCGATCTCGCGGGGTGGGCGTGGTGGGCCTGGGGGTCAATCCGGGGTTCGTCATGGACCTCCTCCCGGTGATTCTCACCTCACCCTGCCGGGACATCCGGCGGATCACCGTCAGTCGAGTGGTAGACGTCGATCTGCGACGTGTCCCCCTGCAGCAGAAGGTCGGCGTCGGGCTGCCCGTCGAGGAATTCCGCCGAGGCGTCGCCGCGGGCCACCTCGGTCATATCGGCCTCCCACAGTCGGCCGCGATGATCGCCCACGCGCTGGGATGGACATTGAACCGGATTGACGAGACCATCGAACCCGTGGTCGGTCGCAACGATGTGGTGCAGGGAGTCCATCAGGTCTGCCGCGGCACCCATGGGACCACCGGCGAGATCATCCTGGATCTCACCATGGCAGCCGGCGCACAGAACCCCAGGGACGAGATCGCCGTGGAGGCAACGCCGCCCATCCGTGCGATCATTGCTGGTGGCATTCACGGGGATCAGGCGACCTACGCCATCGTCGTCAACGCCGTCCCGCGCGTGCTGGCCGCGCGGCCTGGTCTGCTGCTACCCACCCAGCTGCCGCCGGTTGCAGGCACCACGCGCACCTGACTCTCAACTTCCATAGAATTTGCATCAAGTCGGACCTTTTGTAACATTCTCATCACCCGACGTGCAGCCAGCAGGAGGGCGATTGAGGGTCAGAGAACTTTCAAATCACCCCCTAAGTATGTCTCACTCTATTTGCGCAGGCGTAACGGCGCGAAAACTCGCCAGGAGGTGGGAAGGTGAATCGTATCGTCTCTCCTACAGCACGAGGTCTGCTGGCCATTGCGCTTGCGGTGCTCCTGACAGTGGCGGTGACTACATTTGTTTTTGCGACGCCTCCGAGTTTGACGCGCGAGGTCGAGAGTCGAGTAAACCGACTCAACGCGTTTCTCCCCACTCCCCTAGGACAGAACCCTCCGGCCCCGCTGCCGAGATTTCCGCAGCAGAAGCAGAACGAACCGACGATTGCCCTCAACCCCCTCAATCCACTCAATCTCATCGCGGGGGCCAACGACGAACAGGCAGAACCCCCATGCCAGGATCTAAATGGTGACGGGGCGCTGAGCGGCCTGGCTGAATGTCCGTTCGCAGCTAACGTCGGCTCATCGGGCCTCTACGTGAGTACGAACGGAGGAGGGACCTGGACCGATCTGGGCGTGCTCGACACGGTGACGACAGCGGCGGTTGACGCCTGGCAATCCCCAAGAGTCCGGCTGCGCCACAAGTGGAACAAGGAGGGTTGGCAGCGAATCTGGTCGTGGCGAAGGCTACATTTGATTCCTCCTCGGGCACGACAGGATTGAAACCGACAGACTGGGTGCCGGTGCTCGTCACCGACGGCAATCCGGTCCGGTTCGACGATAAAGAGAACATCTGGGCTGACACGAGCTCGCTCAGCCCCTTCAAGGACAACGTCTACGTCAGTTGGTCAACATTCACCAGCAACGTCAGATCAATCTTCGGTGGCATCGCCAGCGACCACATCGCGCTCGTTCGATCAGAAGATGGAGGAGCCACCTGGTCGAACCCCGTTTCCCTCTCGCGGAGCTGCAACATCGGATGCGGAGGGGTTCAGGGATCGGTTGTGCGCACCGGGCCAAGCGGAGAAGTGTATGTGGCGTGGGAGGAGTCCCTGAACCGCTTTGCGCCGAACGCTATCGTCTTCTCGAAGTCTCTCGACGGGGGCATTCACTTCACGCGGCCAAGTACCGTCGTGAGTACACTGCTCGATATCCCGTCGCCCCTGAACGGGGGGGCCTTCAGAGACCCGTCAATGACGGTAGCCCCGGACGGGACCATCTACATTGCGTGGGCGGCACGATGCCCCGCAGGCCCCGGCTGCTCGAGAACCAAGGTGCTTCTCGCGAAGTCCACCAATGGCGGGGACACCTGGAGTACGCCGATGCTTGTCAGTCAGAGGATTGCCACCGGGACGGAAGATCCCGGCGACCAGTTCTTCCCATGGGTTACGGCTTCGCAGAACGGACCGAACACTGCAGTTAGCATCGTGTACTACGACCGGTCTTACGACGCCACCGGCCTGGGGAGTTGCGCCGTTGCGTGCACCGTCGACAACACGCGGCTGATTGGGGTCACGGTCGCCACTAGCCTGGACGCCGGCACCACATGGGAGTACGCGCGAGCGGACTCAACCTCGTCCGGGTTTGACCCCGCCGGTTCTAGTACCAACGGGCAGGGCGCTCAGTTCATGGGCGACTACATCTACGCGGCATCGACCGGGCACACGGTGTTCGTCGTCTGGACGGATGCTCGCAACGGCTTCATCGGGGCGGGAAAGTCCTACGCAATTTCCGGGTCCTACGGCGACAGCGACATCTTCTTTGCCCGGTTGAGCTGGACACCATAGCGAGGTCTCCGCGTCTGCAATCGAACTTAAAATCCGCTCTAAGGAGGTGGGAAGGGTGAGTCAGATCACAGGATGGAGCGCCACGCGCAGATCCATGCGTGCGCCAGCAAGAGGCCTGTCCGTGCTGCTGGCAACTGCCCTGGCGTTGTTCACGACCATGACTCCAGGCTTCGCCGTCCTTAACGGCGACACAGAAATCCCCGTCGGCAGCAACGATGCCGTCTTCTCGCAGAACAAACAGAATGAGCCCGCGATCGCGGTCGACGCCAGCCATACGAATGTGCTGGCGGTGGGAGACAATGACAACATCGATCTGGAGGCCTGTAACGTCGGTGACGATAGAACGTGCCCGTTCACCCATGGGGTCGGCGTGACTGGGATCCAGTTTTCGTTCGATTCGGGTAGCAGTTGGATCCAGCCCACGTACACTGGCTTCTCGGCTCGAGGGTGTCTGGGTACTCCCGGTGTGGCAACTGACACCTGCACCCCGAGCCCAAATGGGCCCATCGGCACACTGCCCTGGTATTTCGAGGAAGGCCTCGTCTCGAACGGCGACCCGGCGCTTGCGTTCGGCCCCCAGCCCGGGCCTGGCGGCTTCTCGTGGGCGAATGGCTCGCGCCTCTACGTCGCCAACCTGACCGGCAACTTCAGCGCCGAGCGTTCCGAGCAGGCGATCAAAGGCGTGTTTGCAGTCGGCGTCTCGCGCATCGACGGACCGGCGGCAACCGGGCTTACACCGGCGATCGTCGCTGATAAGGACAACTGGAAGCGGCCGGTGATCGCCAGTAAGCAGAGCTCGACGGCGTTCTCGGACAAAGAGCAGATCTGGGCCGACAACGCCGCATCGAGCGATTTCTTCGGCAACGTCTATGTTTGCTATGCTCAATTCCGCTCGGCCGGTAGCCACAAGAATGGCAACTCCCCTGCGCCTCTCACCGTGCTGGTATCGCGCGACGGCGGTGACACATGGGATTCCAACCAACTGGTTCCAGCGGGCACCGACCCGAACAGCAACAACGCCAGCGGCTTCGGCATCTCAGGGTGCACCATCCGTACCGACTCGGCCGGCGTGGTTTACGTGTTCGGCGAGCGGTTCGCGGCGCCGTTTACCCTGCCGACCGTGAGCGAGCACGTCATGTTCAAGTCGACGGACGGCGGGAAGAGTTGGACGCATGCCATCTCCATCCAGCAGGTTACGGATCCGTGCTTCTTCATCGATCCGGTGATCGGACGCTGCGTGATGGACGGTATCGCGGGTGCCCGCAACGATCTCGCCGCCGCGCCGAGTGTCGACATTGCGAACGGCGCTCCGACCGGAGCCGGCGCGACCAACCTGATCGTCGACGCCTGGGCCGACGGCGGCGGCGGCCCCGACAACGAGGGAGTGATGGTCAGCTATTCGAGAGATGGCGGCCAGAACTGGTCGGCGCCGACGCGGATCTCGAGTCTCCCCGACCGCGGCTATTACGTGGCACCGGCGGTGTCGCCGGATGGTCAGGACGTGTACGTCGCCTACAACGCGTTCACGACGCCGTTCCGCAACGACACCACCAGCCCTCGCAGCCTCGTCGGGGTGGTGAAGCATGCGGATGTCGCCGGCGCGGTTGTGGGCACGTTCACGGAGATCCATCGCGGTGTCTCCGGCGACCCGCGTGGATCGTCCCAGAATACCCCGGTCGCCGAATTCCTCGGGGACTACGTCTATGCAATCGCGACGCGAGATTACGCCGCGGCTGTCTGGAACGATGTGCGAAACGCCTCCGACTGCCCGGCAATGGACGACTGGCGCTTCTCGCTCCGGAGCGGCCCCACAGCTCTGAGGCCGGCGCCACAACAGGACTGCCCGTCGACCTTCGGCAATTCAGACATCTTTGGCGGATCGTGGGCCGATCCAAGCCCGTAAGCCAACCTGAGTGAATCGAATGGATGAAAGGGGCGCGACCATGCGCCCCTTTCGCTTTTCCACCAGGAGACGTGAGAGGTCGATTCATGTCTGGAGGCCCTTTCGGAGTCTCGACATCTAGTAGTCCAGCACGGCCAGCGCGACGGTCGCAACCACCACTTGGCGCGCTCCACTCTGCCGCAGCGCCCGGGCGCATTCCATCCCCGTCGAACCGGTTGACATCACGTCGTCCACCACCAACACGCTCGCGGCATCAAGGGGTTTCCGCGCCACGAATGCATCCCGGACGTTGGCCCTGCGATCCTTGCGCCCCAACCCGGTCTGCGGGGGCGTGGCCCGGACGCGCTGCAAGGCCGCGGGATTCAGAGGAATGTTGAGATAGTCGGCCACCTCGACCCCCAGCAGCTCTGCCTGGTTGAATCCCCGGTCGCGGAGGCGCGCTGAGTGCAGGGGGACCGGTACAACCAGGTTGACGCGCATCCGGGGATCGGTAGCGACGACCTCTGCGATCAACCGGCCCAAGGGGCCGGCCATGGCCTGACGCCTGCCAAATTTGAGCGCGTGGATCGCTTCGCGGAGGGGACCGTCGTAGACGCCGGCCGCGCGGGCGCAGGCGAAATACGTCCGGCGGTGCCGGCATGGAACGCACGTGAAGATGAGGTCCGGCGGTCCGCGCAGCGGCCTGCCGCACTTTTGGCAGACCGGTGGCCGGATGAGCGGGAAGCCTGTGCGGCAGCCGCAACACAGGGGGAAGTCACCGGATGCCCGGCAGACCTGGCAGGCCGGAGGAAAGAGAACGTCAACGAGGCCCCGGAGAAGCGCCACGCCGGCAGTGTGGCACGACCACCGGCATGCCGCTATGACTCGGTTGAGTCATCCTTGAATCAGAAGGCAGAACGCAGATGGCAGAACGCAGATAACAGCACGCAACGAGCCGACGCCAACCAGCCGTTCGCTGCCGTCTGCCTTCTGCGCTCTGCGTTCTAACTTATGTGCCCTCTTCCCACGACTGAAGATATTTCCGCTGCTCTGGGGTCAGTTCGTCGATGCGGATCTCCATGGCTTCCAGCTTCAGTCGTGCCACCGACTGGTCGATGTCGACCGGCCACCAGCGCCTGATTCGCGAAACTCATGTCCATCACGGCGGCGGGGTGCCCCTCGGCCGCGGCCAGGTTCAACAGGCGCCCTTCGGCCAGGAGGTAGAGGCGCCGGCCGTCTCGCATCCGGTATTCCTGCACGAGTTCCCGCACCTCACGCGACGACGCCGCCAGATCCAGGAGCGCTGGAATGTCGATCTCGACGTTGAAGTGGCCGCTGTTGGCCAGCACGGCGCCATCTTTCATGATTTCGAAGTGTTCCCGGCGTATCACGGCGCGGTTGCCGGTCACCGTGATGAAGATGTCGCCTTCACGCGCCGCCTGGACCATCGGCAGCACCTGATACCCTTCCATTACTGCCTCCAGCGCATGCAGGGGGGAGACCTCTGTCACGATCACCTGCGCCCCCATGCCACGGGCGCGACTAGCCAGCCCCCGGCCGCACGACCCGTACCCGCAGATGACCAGCGTCTTTCCTGCGAGCAGTAGATTCGTGGCGCGGAGCAGCCCATCGATCGTGGACTGACCCGTGCCGTAGCGATTGTCAAAGAGGTGTTTGGTCTTGGCATCGTTGATGGCGACGATCGGATACTTCAGCGCGCCATCCCTGGCCATCGCCCGCAGCCGGATCACCCCGGTCGTGGTCTCCTCGGTGCCGGCGATCACCTCTTTCACCAGCTCCTGCCGCGTGCTGTGGATGGTGGAGACCAGATCGGCACCATCGTCCATCGTGAGATGCGGTTTGATGTCCAGGGCCTGGTTGATGTGGCGGTAGTAGGTGTCCCGGTCCTCCCCCTTGATGGCAAAGACGGCGGTCTGCTCTTCCACCAGGGCCGCCGCCACGTCGTCCTGCGTCGACAGCGGGTTGCTGGCGCACAGTCGTAGTTGAGCGCCGCCGGCGATCAGTGTACGCATCAGGGCCGCAGTCTCGGTCGTCACGTGCAGGCAGGCGGCGATGCGCAAACCAGCCAGCGGCCGCTCGCGCCTGAGGCGTTCGCGGATGCTCCGCAGGACCGGCATCTCGATGTCGGCCCACTCGATCCGCTGGCGCCCCTGCTTGACCAAGCCCAAGTCCTTCACATGATGGTCCATGGGGTCCTCCGGACACATACGCGGGAACGCGGGACCACGGGAACGCAGGAACCCATTACCGAGCCATCATGCGCGTTCCCACAATCCCGCGTTCCCGTCAGTTATTCAATAAAGTCCTTCAACCGCTTCGACCGGGTCGGGTGACGCAGCTTGCGCAGCGCCTTGGCCTCGATCTGGCGGATGCGTTCGCGCGTCACGCCGAACTCACGGCCGACTTCCTCCAACGTGCGGGGGCGGCCGTCATCCAACCCAAAGCGCAGCTTCAGCACCTTGCGCTCACGTGGGGTGAGCGTCTCCAGGACGTCTTCCAGCTGCTCCTTGAGCATGGTAAACGATGCCGCCTCGGCCGGGGCCAGGGCGTCCTGATCCTCGATGAAATCGCCCAGATGGCTGTCTTCCTCTTCGCCGATGGGCGTCTCCAGGGAGATCGGCTCCTGGGCGATCTTGATGATTTCGCGCACACGCTCCACCGGCAGGCTCATCGCGGTGGCGATCTCCTCCGCGGTCGGCTCACGACCCAGCTCCTGCAGCAGGGTGCGCGAGATGCGGATGAGCTTGTTGATCGTCTCCACCATGTGGACCGGGATGCGGATCGTGCGAGCCTGGTCGGCCAGCGCCCGGGTGATCGCCTGCCGGATCCACCACGTCGCGTACGTGCTGAACTTGTATCCCTTTCGCCAGTCGAACTTTTCGACCGCGCGGATGAGACCCAGATTCCCCTCCTGAATAAGGTCCAGGAAGAGCATCCCGCGGCCTACATATTTCTTGGCGATGCTGACGACCAGGCGCAGGTTGGCCTCGATGAGGCGGCGCTTCGCTTCCTCGTCGCCCTTCTCCATGCGCTGGGCCAGGTCGACCTCTTGCTCGGGGGTGAGGAGCGCGACCTTCCCGATCTCCTTGAGGTACATCCGGACCGGGTCATCGATCGCGACGCCCCCAGGCTCGGGCGTCTCTTCCTCCTCCTCGCCCTTGCCCTTCTGCTCGGCCTCCTTGGCGTCTTCGACGACATCGATCCCCTGCTCCAGGAGCACGGAATAGACGCGGTCGATGAGCTCGATGTTCTGCTCGGCCTCAGGAAACTGCTCCAGGATGTCGTCGTGCGTCAGAAACCCCTTTTTTTTGCCCAACTCGACCAGGGCCTTCAACTCGGCCTGGATTCGCTCGTCGGTTACCGGCGCCTCAGGCGCCGCTTTCTTCTTGGCCATCTCCCTCACCCCCCTTCCGGGAGGGTCCTCCCTGCGCCGACCCCTGGCTCGAGGTTGTCTCGGCCGGAGTGGGCCCAATTAGTTTGAGATACTCCACCTGCAGCCGCCGAACCTGCTCCAGATCGCCGGCCGTTTGCGCCTGCTGAATTTGCCCGGCCAGCGCCAGCCGCTGCTGGGCGTCCGGTTCACGATGCACGATGAAATCGATCGCGTCTTTGACCACCCTTTCTTTCTCCTTTTCCACTACCGGCGGATCCTCAAAGACGAGCTGCATCAGCAGGCGCTGCCCATCGTCATCGATGCGCTCCCGCAGCCCTTCGACGGCATCATCTGGGCCCGCGTACAGCGCCCGGGCCAGAGCGCGGTAGCGCGCATCTTGAAACTCATCCGCCGGCAGCGCCTCGCCGACCACCCGCCGCAGCGCAGGCTCGTGCACCATCAGGTGGACCAGCAGGCGCTCAGCCTGGTCCCGGGCCCGGTCGGGAGTCGGGACCGCCTGCGGCGCCCCGGGGAATGGACTTTTCCCCCGCAGGCGCGACCGCAGACGCTGGCGAACCGCGTCCTCAGCCAGATTGAACCGTTGGGCGAGGCTGCGGATGTATTCCGCCTGGCGCACGGGGTTGGACACCGCCCCCACGGCAGGAACCAGCTCGTCGACGATGCGCACCCTGCCCTCAATGGTCTTGGGGTCATGCCTCAAGGCCGCCATGCCCACCTGGTACTCAAAGATTGGGACTGCCTGCGCCAGCAGGTCCCGGAACCGCTGCGGACCTTCTGCCCGGAGGAGCTCGTCGGGATCGCCGGACGGCAGCACGACCACCAGCACCGGAAGCTCCGCCTCCTCGAACAGCGTCATCGCCCGCTCCATCGCCGCCTGACCGGCTGCGTCGGCGTCGTACACGAGCACGGCCTTGCCGGCGAACCGTTTCAACACCAGCACCTGTTCCATGGTCAGCGACGTGCCCAGTGACGCCACCGCATTGGTGATGCCGAACTGATGGCACGTCAACGCGTCCATGTTGCCTTCCACGACGACGACCTCATCCCGCTGACGGATCGCTTCGCGCGCCCAGTTCAGCGCGTAGAGGGTGCGCCCCTTGGCGAAGACCGCCGTTTCCCGCGAGTTCAGGTACTTCGGTTGTGCGTCGTCCAGGGCACGACCGCCGAATGCCACCGGCCGGTCCTGGAGATCCAGGATGGGAAAGATCAGCCGGTGCCGGAACATGTCGTAGTACCCATCGCCGGTGGCGCGGGCGTGCACCAGCCCGCCCCCAGACAGCAACGCCGGCGGGAACCCTTTCGTTCCCAGCGCCTTCAACAAATCGTCCCAGCTTGGGGTTGCATACCCCAGACGGAAACGCTCGGCCGTCTCCGCATCGACGCCCCGCCGTTCCAGGTAGTTCCGCGCGACTCGTCCCTTCTCGGGATGCAGCAGTTGCTCCCGAAAGAACCCAACCGCCGCCTCCAGGGCGCGGTAGACACGGTCGCGCTCGGTGGCCTGCTGGACTTCCTCTGGGCTGCGCTCCATGCGCACGCCGGCCCGGCGAGCCAGCGTCTCTGCGGCCTCACCGAATGACAGGTTGCCGATGCGCATCACGAAGTCGAAGATGTCCCCGCCTTGCAAGCAGCCGAAGCAGTGCCACAAGCCCCGCTCGCGGTCGATGTGAAATGAGGGGGTCTTCTCCTGATGAAACGGACAGAGACCCTTGTAGTGCCGGCCCGCCTTCTTTAAAGCGACGTGGGCGCTCGCCAACTCGACCAGGTCAACTCGCTGGCGGATTTCCTCTTTCATATCGGCAGTCAGACGGCCGCGCATGAGCCTATTTCTCCAAGACAAAAGGCCCTATCTCTGCGGAGATAAGGCCCTCCGTCCGCAACGAAACACTATATGGTTCGGCGGTCCAGCCCTCTTCCCTTTCTCTAACGCACATCCGAGTCGGGATATTCCAGACCCCACGGCACCAGGGGACCGCGGAACCAGGCAGGCCGGCACATCAAGTAAGCTTGGTCCCCCGGTCGCCTGGTCACCGGGTCCCTTGTGTCAGCGCGACGCGGCCTCGGCCTTCTGGTGCTTCGCCTCGGCGATCACGCGATCCGCGACGTGCGGGGCTACCTCCTCATAATGTGAAAACGTCATCGCAAACGTTCCCCGGCCGCCGGTCATCGAGCGCAGGTCAGAGGCATACCGCAGGACCTCGGCCTGCGGGACCTGCGCCTGGACGATGGTCGTCCCATCGCCCTGCGGCTCCATCCCTAGAATCCGCCCGCGCTTGGCGTTCAGATCCCCGATGATATCCCCCATCTGCTCCTCCGGCACCCGCGCGGAGAGGTCCATGATAGGCTCGAGCAGCAGCAGCCCGGCGGAGGTGGCGGCTTCTTTGAACGCCATAGAACCGGCAATCTGGAAGGCGATGTCCGAGCTATCGACTTCGTGGTACTTGCCGTCTACCAGGAGCACGCGGATGTCGACAACCGGGTAGCCGGCCAGCACGCCTTCCTCCAGCGCTTTGCGCACCCCCTTCTCCACAGAGACGACGAACTGATTGGGGATCGCCCCACCGCGGATCTTGTCCACAAATTCGAAGCCGGTACTGCGCGCCATTGGTTCGATGTCGATGAAACACACGCCGTACTGCCCGTGGCCGCCGGTCTGCTTCACATAGCGTCCCTGCGCCTTGGCTTTGCCTCTGATCGTTTCCCGGTATGGGACCCGCGGAGCCATCAGGACCACCTCTACGCCGAACTTCCGCCGCAGCCGGTCGGCGGTGATCTCCAGGTGCGACTCGCCCATGCCGGAGATGATCGTCTGCTTCAGCTCGGACGCGCGGTGGACGCGGAACGTCGGGTCTTCCTCGGCCAGCCGCTGCAGCGAGACGCCCATCTTGTCCTCGTCGCCTTTGCTCTTGGGCTCAACCGCCAGCGAGATAACCGGCTGCGGAAACTCGATCGGAGCCAGCAGCAGCGGAGTCTCTTTCGCGCACAGCGTGTCACCGGTCGCCGTCTCCGCCAGTTTGGCCACGGCGCCGACGTCTCCCGACCCGATTTCAGGGGCGGGTTCCTGATGCTTGCCGCGCAGCACAAAGAGCTGGCCGATCCGCTCCGGTTTCCCTTTCGAGGCATTGAAGACCTGGGAGTCTGAACGCAGCGCGCCGCCGTAGACGCGGAAGTATGAAAGCTTGCCGACATAAGGGTCGGCGACCGTCTTGAAGACCAGCGCCGCCAGCGGCGCGGCGGGAGTCTGCGCCACCGTCATGGACTTCTGGGTCCGCTGATCCGTCGCCGTCACCTCATGGCGCTCGGCCGGGCCGGGCAGCAGGGTGACGATCTCGTTCAGCAGGAGGGACACCCCGATGAGCTTGGTGGCGGCTGCGCACAGGACGGGGACCAGGGTGCCGGCCTTGACGCCGGCGTGGAGACCACGCGTCACCTCTTCCTGCGTCAGCTCGCCGGTCTCCAGGTACTTTTCCACCAACGCGTCCTCCGACTCCGCGGCGGCTTCCGTGAGTTTCTCTCGGGCGGCCTGCGCGGCGGCCGTCAGGTCGGCGGGGATCTCGGCGGCGACCATCTCGCCATTTCGGACCGTGTAGGCCTTCATCTCCAGAAGGTCAACGATGCCGCTGAAACCCGCCTCCGCGCCGATGGGGATCTGGATGGGGGCCACTTTGTTGCCGAAGCGCGCCCGCAACGATTGCAGCGTGCGATCGAAACTGGCGTTCTCGCGATCGAGACGGTTCACCACGACCAGCCGGCTGACGCCACGGTGCTCCGCCAGGGCCCAGGCCACTTCGGTCTGCACCTGGACGCCGGCCACCGCGTCCACGACCACGATGGCCCCTTCGGCCGCCCGCAGCGCAGCGACCACTTCGCCGACAAAATCTGGATAGCCCGGCGCGTCGATCAGGTTGATTTTGTGGCTTGTCCACTCCAGCGGAGCCAGCGCCGCATTGATCGTGTGTTTGCGCCGCTGTTCCTCGGGGTCGAAGTCGGTAGTGGCCGTGCCGTCGTCAACCTTCCCCAACCGGTCGACGGCTTTGGCGGCAAATAGCATCGCCTCCACCAGCGACGTTTTCCCCGTGCCGCCGTGTCCGGTGACGGCGACGTTACGGATGCGGTCAGGCGGATAGGGTTTCACGAACGATCCTCCTGACTACAGTGAATAGTGAAGAGTGAATAGTGAATAGCAAAATGGTCGAGGAAGGGATTGATCATTGGCTCGGTTGCCATTCACCATTCACTATTCACTATTCACTATTCACCGGTCAATAGCCTCGTTCCTTATCCACGACGTTCAAGAGGGGGTCCCCGTGCAGGTACCGCCTGAGATTTTCGCAGAACAGGGGTACGGCCCGGTCCATGTAGCGCGGCGACGCGCCGGAGACGTGCGGGGTAATGATGACGTTTTCGAGATCATAGAGGGCGCTGTCGGCGGGCAGCGGTTCCCGCTCGAATACATCGAGCCCTGCGCCGGCAATCCATCCTTCGCGCAGCGCGCGCACCAGCGCCGCTTCCTGCACGATCGGCCCGCGCCCGATGTTGATGAACAGCGCGGTGGGCTTCATCGTTCGAAACTCTCGCTCGCCGATCAACCCGCTGGTCTGCGCCGTCAGTGGCAGCGCCACCACCACGATGTCCGCCTCGCGCAGCACCTCGGGTAGTCCCTCCGGCGGGAGGACTTTCTCCACTCCGGGGATAGACGCCGGCGTGCGTTTGGTGCCGATCACCCGCAGATCGAAGGCCTGCGCTTTGCGGGCGATCTCCTGACCAATAGTCCCCAGACCCAGGATGCCCAGCGTCTTGCCGGCGGCCTCACCCCCGAGCGCACGGCTGCGGTCCCACCGCCGCTGCAGCTGCTGGCGCATGGCGATGTGCAGCCGGCGCTCGAACGCCAGAATGAACGCGAAAACATGCTCGATGAGCGGCGCGTGAATACCGTTGCTCGCGGTGATCACCAGGTCGCGCTCGTACACCTCCGGGTAGAGGATTTCGTCAACGCCGGCCGCTGTGGAGTGAATCCATTTGAGGCCACTGGCGTGTTGGATCGCCTCCCGCGGGATCCTCCACCCGACCATGATCTCGGCCGTTGAAACGTCCCCCGCGCTCTGGGACTGCCCGGCGGCGGGCGTGACGCGCACGCGGGGGTCGACGGCGCGGATTTGAGCGAGATGGGGTTCGTTCAGGTTGGCAAAGACGAGGATGCGGACGTCGCGGTTAAACATGATCGTATCGGGTGTCGGGGGTCCGGGGTCGGGGGCCGGCGAAGGCAACCCGCATTATCGGACCCCTGACCCCTGACCCTTGACCCCCGTTGCAGCCTCCCCCAGGCGGGTCAGTACGAAGTCGCGGTCGAGCGCAGCGAGAAACCACCCGGCCTGAGGTCCGGACGGCTTTCCCAGAAACGCAAGATAGATGGCGCTGAATGCCAGCTTGGCCGGTAACCCTAGCTGGTTCTTCAAGGCGTGGATCTGTTCGTGCAGGTCTTCACCCGACCACGTCGGACGGCCGCGGATCATCTCGGCAAGCCGGCCCAAGAACACCCGCTGCGCGTCATCCAGGGGGATGTCGGGCAGGCCGGACTGGACCTGGAAGCGGTACTGGTCGGGCGCGTAGGTCTGCAACCACCGTCGGGCATCGTTCATGCGCTGACGTAGCTCCACCCGGTCGGCGTCGGTCAGGGGCGCCCCCTTTTCCCGCTCGGCCTCCCGCTCAACATCGATGGTGGGCATCTGCATGAGGTACGCGACCTTCGCGAACCGCATCCGAAAGCAGCGCGGTTGCTCGCCGTTGGTCCGGGAGTAGTAAAAGGTTCGGGCGTTGTCGCGGATTAGGTCGGCTTCGGCCGGCGTCTTGGCCTGCACGTCCCCCACGTACGCTTCTGCCGCGCGATCGTACTCATCGTAGAGGGTGGGGATCGTCTCCCCGCCGGGGTCAAAGTTGATCTGCTGGCGGTAGTGCGGGCGAACCATGAGAAAGCGTGCCAGTTCGGGACGGAGGATGTTGACCAGCTCGGCCGCAGGAAGGCCCACCCCTTTGCTGGTGCTCATTCTGCGCCCGCCGACGAGAAAAAACTCGTATGGAATGGGGTATGGGGTCCGGTAGTTGAACACCCGTTCCACCATCGCGCTGGCCCGGTCGTGGCTGCCTCCCTTGGTCATGTGATCCTTCCCCGCACCTTCGACGGTAACGCGGAGAATCTTCCACTTGGCCGCCCACTCGACGGCGTACTGCAGCTTGCTCCCGCCATCAAATGGAGACCGCCGCCCCTGGTGGCCGCACCCCTGCGCCCACGTCACCTTGTCCGGCCGGCACTCGTAGCTCACCTGCCGCCCATCCCACCCGGTCACCACCGTGGTCCCGATGCGGCCGCAAGATTCGCACACCACCTGCACGGGGTGGCGCTCGGCTTTCTGGCTCCCGCTGATCTCCCTGTCGATCTGCATCAGCTCATCGGCGTGATCCAGCGCCATCCGGATTGCGTCGTTGAAGCCACCCGACTTGTACATTTCGCTCGTCCAATAGACATGGGGATGGGCGCCCAGGGTCTTCCACACGTTCTCAAAGCTGAGCCCGTAATGCCGCGCGTAACTCTCGCCGCCTCCGTCCGGCGAGGGGACCTCGGAGAGCGGCACGCCCAGGTAACGGTCGAACTCCGCCGGCACAGTCGCCGGGCGCGAGTCGAACGGGTCATAGTCATCGAAGCCGAAGAGAAATGTCACCGGTTGATCTTTCGCCAGGAGCCCCCGGGCAATGCAATCGTGCAGCACTACGCCACGCAGTGAGCCGACGTGAATGGGCCCGGAGGGACTCTTCGCGTCGTTGATCACGTGTTTGTCGACGGGACGCGTCCGCAGCACGTCCTCCACGATCACATCAACCCACATGCGAATCCACCCTAACTGCCCAATCTACACAATCTGCCCAATCTCAAATCCCTTCTGGAACTCGATCGCATCTCCATGGAGTCTAGCAGGACCATGCAAAGTCTGTCACGCGCAGAATGTTAGCAGAATGTTAATGGAAGCAGAGCAGGATCAGGCAGATGGGGCAGATTGGGTAGATCGGATAGATTGGGTAGATTTCAGTTGCTCGAGGACGTCGCCGACGAGGAAGAACGATCCGGTTATGACCACAACATCGTCCGGACGCGCCAGCGCCAACGCCCGCCCCACCGCTGCGTGCCGGTCGTCGATGACCTCAACCTGCGCCGCATAGCGCGCGGCCTCTTCCGCCAGGGTGCGCGCCGGCAGCGGTTTCACGTGCTGGGGCGTGGTCGCGATCACCACGTCGGCCAGCGGCGCGATCAGGCTCGTGCATGCCCGGTGATCGTGCGTCGCGACCATCCCATAGACCAGGATGATGCGGCGGCCGGCGAACATCGTCTCCAGCGCCTGCCGCAGGGCGCCCAGCGAAGCCGGGTTGTGCGCAACGTCGACCACGATATACGGACGCTCACCGACCACCTCGACGCGCGCGGGCCACCGCACGGCGGCCAGTCCTCGCCGTATCGCCCCATCTCTGAGGATGACGCCGCGCCCGGCCAGGACTTCCGCGGCCGCCACCGCTGTCGCGGCGTTCGTGAGCTGATGCGCGCCGACGAGTGGAAGGCGCAGGCGACCGTAGTCACCCCACGGTCCGGCCAGCTCGAAGACCTGTTCGTACAGTGTGGCGTCTAGGGCCTGCCAGCGCATCACCTCGTCTACCAGCCACAGTTGCGCCCGGTGACGCGCGCAGACGTCGATGATCGCCGCGCGCGGCTCGGGACTCTGTGGCGCGCTGACGACTGCTCCTTCGGTGCGGATGATGCCCGCCTTCTCCCGCGCGATTTGGTCCAGCGTCCCCCCGAGCACATCCATGTGGTCGTAGCTCACC